>DATASI010000028.1:0-8290 GCA_036269255.1 Candidatus Dormiibacterota bacterium | reverse complement strand
GAGGGCGACCCCATCACCATGTCAAGGACTTCGCTCACCAGCTGGCGAGCCGACGCAAGGCTGCCGGTTGCTTCGTCCAGCATGGCCTGAACGACGACCGCGGGAGCCAGAAACTCCGTGCCGCCGAGACGGCGGGCAAGTGGCATCGCCTCGTCGACCTGCGTCCTGGCAGCGGCATAACGCCCGAGTCTCGTGAGGATGTCCGCGTAAACAAACCCCGCATTTACGTGGCCTGGGATCCCGAGCACGGACCGATGCAATTCGAGAGCCTCGCTGACCAGCGCGATCGCCTCGTCGTAGCGGCCGAGCTCCATCAGCGATGTGGCTTCGTTGGCGGCAATAAACCATTCGAAGGTCGGCAAGCCGAGCTTGCGAACCACCTCGCGGCCTCGACGGCCAAGGGTCACCGCATCCTGATGGTGGCCAAGCTTCGTGAGGCTGTCGGGGAGGTTGACGTAGACACGACCGATCGCTTCCGCATCGCCAGACCGCTCGGCCAGCTCCATCGCCACCTCCAGACGTGCCACTCCGCCGACGTCGCCGAGGCTGATCTCACACACGCCCAGTGTGTTTAGGAGGTTGGCCCGCATGCCGTCGACCGCAAGGGGTTCGGCGATTGCGAGTCCCGTTTTCGCCAGCTCCGCCCCGACCGCCACGTCACCGGTGAGCATGCGAACGGTCGACAACCAGGTATAGGCGCGCACTAGCTCTGGGCTCGGGCCCTTCGGCTCGAGCTCGACGATGGCTCCCTGCAGCGCCTCGACCGCGCGATCCAGTTCGCCCGTGCCCCAGTACACGCGGCCCAACATCGACATGCTCGCACCCACCCCCCAAGTGTTGCCGAGGCTCCGCCAGCCGCTCTCCGCCTCGATCAGGGCGCTGCGCGCGCGCCCAATATCACCGCCGAGGAAAGACGCGTAGCCGAGCTTTTGCAGAAGCTGCAGGCGGCCCTCTTCGTCACCGGATCCCCACAGACGGAGGGCGGTTTCATAGCGGCCCATGGCATCGTTGAAGCCCATTCGCTCTGCCGCGAGGTCTCCGGCGGCAAGCGAGTATCGGCGCGTCTTGTCCGTCACTTCCGCCCGTGCATAATGGCCGGCCAGCGCTTCCAGGGATGCCGGGTCATCGGTGACTCGCAACTCGAGCGCCGCGGCGACGCGGGCATGCAGCTCTTTGCGTTGCCGCAGCAGGAGGGTCTCGTAGGTGATCTCCTGGATCAGCGCGTGTTTAAAAGCCCATTGATCGGGCGCAGGGGACACTAGGAGCTGCGCGCGGGCCAGCGCATGCAGGGCGGTGTCGACCTTCGAATCGCCGGTGACTGCCTGTACGAGATCTGTCGAGAAGTGGCGTCCGATGACCGCCAGCTGCTGGAGAAGGCTGCGCTCGCCGGGCGTCAGCCGGTCGACCCGCGCGAGCACCGTGCCCTGGACGGTGTCCGGGATCTCGACCTCGAGCCGCGCCAGCACCGCTCGCCCCTCCATTACCGCCAATGACCCCAGCTCGAGTAATGCCTGAAGCAGCTCTTCGATGAAAAAGGGATTGCCCTCCGCCCGGGTGGCGATGATCCGTTCCAGGTCTTCGGGCAGTGCGCTGACGCCGAGAAAGCCACGCGCCACCTCGATGCTCTCCTGCGCGGTCAGCGGCTCGAGGTGGATCGCCGTGTGGCTGGCGCGAACCGCCGATCGCTCGAGCTGTTCGAAACCGGGCCGGAAGGTCAGCACCATCATGATGGGCACGGCACTGATTCGCTCCAGCAGGAAGCCGAGCAGCTCGATCGAGGAGCGGTCTGCCCAATGCAGGTCATCGAAAACGATCAAACAGGGTTGCCCTCGAGCGGTGGCGACCAGGAACTGCCAGACGCCGGCGAAGACCTGCCGCTTCTGCTGCTCATCGGCCATCCGCACGACCGGGGGTGCGCCGGCGAGGCCCAGCAGCGCGCCGAGGAGCTGAGCCGTTTCGGCGTCGACCTCCTTGGTTGCGAGGCGCTTGCGAAGGTCCTCCATGTCGAGAGGGGCCGTGCCGAGGATGCCGTGCACGAGGTCGAGGAACGGTCCGAATGCCCGCTCGGAGTCGCAGGCGATGCGCACGTCGAGGGCGCCGCCGGCCGGCGCGAACTGCGACATCAGCCGGGACTTCCCGACTCCCGGCTCGCCGGCCATGCTGACGACGTGGGCGTTGCCCTTGACGACACTGGACCAGAGAATGTCGAGCAGCGCGAGTTCGTCGCGGCGCCCAACGAACGCGGCCTGGCGGCGGGTGCTGACGACCCGTCCGACGCCGAGCCGATACGCATCCACCGGCTGCTCGCGGCCCTTGACCTCCAGGGGACCGATCGACTGCGCCTCGAAACGATCTCGAATGCGGCGCCACACCGAGGCGGAAACCAGGATCTCGTCCCTGCCGGCTGCCTGCTGCAGCCGCGCGGCCACGTTAACCGCGTCGCCCATGACGCCCGTCTGGCGCCCGTCACCGGTTGCCCCCGCGATGACCAACCCGCTGTTGATGCCGATTCGGATGTGTAAGGGCGCAGCGGACCCGGTCGAGCGACGCTGCACTGCCTCGCGAAAGGCGAGCGCCGCGAGAACCGCGCGCTCGGGGTCGTCTTCATGGGCCTGCGGTGCGCCAAAGATCGCGACCAGCGAGTCGCCGGCGAAGTTCTCGACGCTGCCTCCTCGCCGCTCGACTTCGCTGCTCAACTCCGCGAGGGTCTGGGTCATCAGCGCATTGAGGTGCTCGGGGTCGAGATGCTCCGCCAGGGTCGAGAAGCCGACCAGGTCGGCAAAGACGACGGTGACGCGCCGCCGTTCGGTCGGCGGGCGCTGGCCGGCCGCCGTCTTTTCGATCTCAGCGGTTTCGAGCAGGTCCTTGCCGCAGGCGCCGCAGAACCGGAAGCCAGGCGTGACGTCCGCGCCGCACGCCGGGCACTTCGGGCTGAGCGGCTGCCCACAGCGGCCGCAGAAGCGAAAGCCCGCCGGATTGTCGAAGCCGCACCCCGCGCAGCCCATGGTGCCGTCAGTGTACGGCCCCATCGGCCGGACTCCAGGGCGTTAGTCCGGGTTCGGCGGGTCGCCCTCGATGTCCGATGGGTCTTCGGTTTCGCGCCTGATGGAGGCGTCGTCGCGCGACCGGTTCGTCCTCGTCCGATCGAGCGCCGCCTGCGCCCGGCTGAGGCGCTCGGCGGATCGAGCCAGCACCTGTCGGCCGCGATCGAGGGCTTGCTGCTGCCGTTGCAGCAGGTCGGGGATCGACTCCAGGAAGCGGCGCGCCCGTTCATCCAGCCGGGCTTCGAGGGCATTGAGGTGAGCCTCTTTCTGGTCAAGGCTGTTTTCCCGCGCATTGGCCAGGGCCTCGCGCTCGTCGGCGATTCGGTCACGCTCGTCGGCGATCTGATCGCGTTCGTCGGCGATCCGATCGCGCTCCCCGGCCAGCCCCTCGGGGTGCAACTCGGCGTGATCGCCCGGGAGTTCCATCCGTCCCAACCTTAAGATGCAATCCTAGGCTTGGCAATGGTCGCTCGCCGGCGCATCTCGGGACCACACAAAGGAGGCCAACCGTGAGCAATTCGGTGAACTCCGACACGATGACGGTTGGCCGCGATGAGTACGAGTTCATGCAGGCGATTGTCGAGGCGGTCGACGACTTTTTGAACGCCCCCTACCCGCGATTTCGCGATGAGTCGCTCGAGTGGTTGACGGAGATGCTCGGCGATGACCTCGGCGACGAGGAACCGAAAGAGCGCCAGGCTCGAATCGACGACGCCGACTGTGAAGACTGCCGCAAGGTGCTACTGGCGGCCTTTGCGTGGAAAGAGCGGCGGCACCGCATCCAGCCGGCTCCGGTTCTGACGCTGCACCGGCACGGCGATAAGCCCAACTGACACTTGTCACAATTGACTGGTGAGGGACTGGCCCAGCGCGTTTGACTACGACCACATCAGCATCGCTCCCCGGGTCGTCTCAGAGCTCGCGCATCGCGCCGAGGTCTGTTCGGACGTCAAGCTTGGTCCCCTGGAGTTGCGGCTACCGATCCTCGGGTCGCCGATGCCCGACGTCTGCGGCACTGAGATGGCCCGCGCCCTTGCCAAGCATGGGGCGCTGGGCATCCTGCATCGTTTCGACGCGATCGACAGCCAGGTAGCCTCGTACGAGCAGGCCAGCGAGGGATTAGCGGGCGGTGTCGCGCCGGTCGGTGCCGCGGTCGGCGTCAGCGGTGACTACCAAACACGATTCGAGGCGCTCTATCGGGCGGGCTGCCGCATCATCTGCCTCGACACGGCGAACGGCGCGCATCGCCAGGTCTCGCAAGCGATTCGCGCCATCAGGTCGGGCCACGACGACGTCTTCCTGATCGCCGGAAACGTGGCGACCGCGGAGGGCTTCAGCTGGCTCGAGGCTGAAGGCGCGGACGCGATTCGCGTCGGCATCGCCGGTGGTTCCGTCTGCGAGACGCGCAACGAAACAGGTGTTTATGTTCCGACGCCGTATGCCGTGGCGGAAGCCGCCGAAGTCCGCAAGCGAGCGCTGATCATCGGCGATGGCGGCGTGCGAATGCCCGCCGATCTCGCCAAGCTGTTGGCCTTGGGCGCCGATCTCGTGATGTTGGGTTCGGCGCTGGCCGGCACTCGCGAGGCCCTGGGGCGCGTGATTGTGGTCGACGGCAAGCGCTACAAGATCATGCGCGGCGCCGCATCGTTTTCCGTGCAGCAAGAGGCCGGTGGCAACCGGCCGCAGTACGTGGAGGGCGCCGAAACCCTGGTGCCGTACAAGGGGCGGGTCGAAGAAGTCCTGCAGCGCTACCTGGCGGGGCTGCGCAGCAGCATGTCTTATTTGAACGCCCGGACGCTGGCCGACTTCCGGCACAACGCCCGCTTCGTCCGGGTCGCGGCGCTGGCCCCCTGATGCGCCCGCACATCGATGATGTCATCGAGTCCGATGACACAGTGGCGTGACTCGGGCGGCGAGGTATAGCGTGAAGTCGTCATGGCAGTCAAGGTAAGGACAGTCAAACTCAACCAAAGGGCATTCGACCAGGCGAAGAAATTGGTGCACGCGGGCAAGTTCGTGTATGACGATCGCGACAGCTGGAGCGAGCACCAGCCGACGGCGGCGGAGGAAAACCGGTTCATCGAGCAGCACGGCTGGACCGAGTACGGACGGTGGCATCTCGGTGTCGACGAGGATGCGCGCGAAAACACCAAAGGGCACTATAAGTTTCCCTACGGTGATTTTCGGAAGGTGCATCGCTGTGGCGTGCTCTCGGCGGAATCACGGGCAGGCCAGCGCAAATACGCCGATATCGAAGCGGCCGCCGCGCACCTCCACGGCCTGCTCGAACGGCAACGCTAGTTTCCTTACGAAATTCGTTACGAAAAGCCGCAAGCCATCGGCGTTGATGGGCGTTGTTCGTGCATGGAGCGAACTGAAACTCACGCGCCCATTTCCGCCAAGAAGGGGATGGTTTTCGATCTGCTCTGCCACGGTTGCGGGGCCTGCGGACAGGTGACCTGGGATCCGACCGGAGCCATCAGGGCCACGATGTGTCCAGACTGCGATGGGCCGATGTCGGTGATCGGCATCGATTTCCCGGGTGGCCGCGACCAGGTCGGATTGGCCCGTGTGCTCGAGGTCATCCAGGGCGCCGGCATCAAGCCGATTGCCGTCGAGCGTCATGCGCGCGGCCGCGTGCAAGCCGGCGCCGCGTAGCCGCTAGAACGCCTTCGTAAACGCCGCCTTCCAGACGGAGGGGACGGTGCCCGTGATGGCGATCGTGTCGGCGCGCAGGAAGCGTGCCAGCTGCTCGATCGCATCGACCACCGCAGCAGCCGAGCCGCGGCCCTCGCCATTGGGCTCGACGTGGATCGCGCGCAGCGCAAGGTGGCGTTGCTTGCGATCGAGCATCGGATCTACACGGCCGATCAGCCGATCGCCGTGCAGGACCGGCAGCACATAGTAGCCGTATTTTCGTTTCGCGGCCGGCGTATAGATCTCGATCGTGTAGTCGAAGTCGAACATCAACCGCGTTCGGTCGCGATCGCGAATCAGGTTGTCAAAAGGGGAGAGCAGGGTCGTCCGCGGGCTCCACGCCTCTCGCTCCAGCCGGTCGAGCAGAGGAAGGTCTTCGGCGTGCACGTACCACGTACCGGGCCAGGACGCCTGGCCCTCTCGTACGTCGACACGCTCGATCAACCGATCCCGTTCCAGCGACGCCAGCGTTGCCGGCAGGCCGGGATAGCGTCCGGCGATGAAGTGGCGGTCGATGTCCCTCGCCCGTGCCACGCCAAGCGCGCGTAATGAACGTTGTGCCGCCTGCCGGACCGCGTGCCGCTCGCTGAGCGCCTGGGTGCGCGTCCAGGACGGCAGCCAGCGCTCCGAGAGGTCCCAGAGGCGACGGCCCGCCTGGCGTCCGGCGACGACGAGGAAGCCCCTGATCCAGAGACCGCTGAGCATCCGGTCGATGTTGCGTCCGGAGGTCCACCCAGTCGATTGCCAGGCGCGCTCGCTGCGATCCTCGAACGCCGCCGCCGGGAGGGGCCCGCGCCGACGAATCTCGCGAAGAACATGGCGCTTCAGCGCGGCGTTCGTCTGACTCCACAGGTTGAACTGGCGCGACCACGAGCTCTGGCCGCGCCGCATGGTTAGCATCAGGCGTCGGTGAATCGGGTAGTCCTCGGTGAGCACGATCGAGGCAGCGTGTGCCCAGTACTCGAACAGCTCCCGCGTTTCCCACTGCATTGCGTTCAGCTCGGCAATGGGGTAATTGCCAAGCCGGCTCCACAGGACCAGCCGGTGGCTGGGCGCGACCACGCTGATGGGATCAAGCTGGAGGCAGCCCAGCTGACGAATCAGGGCGAGAATGCCCTCACGATCGCCTCGAGGGCGCTCGCCAGCCAGGCGTTGCGCCGTGATCGCAAGGCGTCGCGCCACGCGTGGTGATATCGTGCGCACGGGCTAAACGATAGCCGTACAATCGAGCCGCAATGGCGGCATTCTGGTTCTGGCTCTTCGTCGCCATTGCCTTTGCGATCGCCGAAGTCCTGACGGTTGCGGTCTTCGCCGTCTTCATCACCATCGGCGCGCTCGGCGCCGCGATCGCGAGCCTGCTCGGGTTCAATCTGCTGGTCCAGGCCATCGTGCTCGGGGTGCTCGGAATCGCGGGAATCTTCATTGCCCGCCCCTACCTGGTTGGGCGCCTGCGTCTCGGCCGCCCGTCGCTGCGCTCGGGCGCCGAAGGGATGGTCGGTCAAGAAGCCGTGCTGACGGAAGCCATCCCAGGCAACGGAGAACCAGGCCACGTCAAGCTCGCTGGCGAGCTCTGGCCGGCGCTCACCGAGGATGGCACGGCGCTCCCCGCGACCACGCCGGTGATGGTGACCGCGCTGAAGAGCACGATTCTCATCGTTCGCGCCGTTTCGTCGATGCCAGGTCAATAGCGTCTAGAAGAGGTGGAATCATGTCGCCAACGCTGATCATCGGCGCCGTCATCGTCTTGCTGGCGATCGTTCTCATCGCCCGCACCGTCAACATCATTCAGCAGGGCTACGTCGGCATCGTCAAGCGTGTCGGCGAGTTTCATTCCGTCCGGCAGCCCGGCGTCACCTTTCTCGTGCCCCTGGTCGATTCGATGGGGCTGGTCGATATCCGCGAGACGCCCCGGACCGGCGATAAGCAGGATGTCATCACCCGCGATAACGTCACGGTCAGCGTCAACGCGACGATCTTCAGCCAGGTCGTCGATCCAAAGCTGGCGCTGTTCAGTGTCAGCAACTACTTCGTTGCCATCGACCAGCTTTCCCGCACGACGCTGCGCGCAATCTTCGGCGGGATGACGCTGGACGAGGCCCTCAGCCAGCGCGAGCGGATCAACGCCCAGCTGCAGTCCCAAATGGAGTCGGTCACCGACAAGTGGGGGATCCGGATCAACCGGATCGAGATCGTGGACATCACGCCGCCACAGACCATCCTCAACGCGCTGGCGCTGCAGAAGACTGCCGATCAGGAGAAGCGAGCGTTCATCCTGAAGTCCGAGGGTCAGCAGCAATCGCAGATCAATATCGCCGATGGGCAGAAACAGGCGCAGATCAAGACCGCCGAGGGCGATAAGCAGGCGGCCATCCTCCGCGCCGAAGGGGCCAAGCAAGCGACGATCCTGGAGGCCGAGGGCCGAGCCCAGGCGGTGGCGACGGTGTACAAGGCCATCCTCGACGCCAAGCCGGATGCCACGTTGGTGTCGATCCTTCAGCTCGACACGCTCTCGAAGTTCGCCGACAGTGAGAACGCCAAGCTGGTCGTGC
>DATASI010000027.1:0-21391 GCA_036269255.1 Candidatus Dormiibacterota bacterium | reverse complement strand
GGCCACGACGCTGACGACGCCGATCGCCATGCCCTGGTAGAGCGCCGCCAAACCGAGTAGACCAACGAGGCCGCCCACGATCCCCGCCGGCAGCCATAGGCCGACGCCGAACGGCCGGCCGCGCACCAGCGCCAGCAGCATGAGCAATACCAGCGTTGGCGTCTGCGAGATGAGGAGAACCGTCAGGGCGCCCAGTCGCCGCGTGATTTGTCCGCCGATGAAATCGCTCACGCCCCAGCTCGCGCTGGCGCTAAGGGCGAGGGCGACCGCGTTCAGTGTGAAACCCGGCGGACCGTCGTTCGCGCCAGGAGATCGGCTAACCGCTGCCGCCGCGGGGTGCGCAGCACCAGGCCGGCGTCCACGATCCACAATGGGAAAACAATCGCGACCAGGTTTCGGAGCGCAGCTCGCCACCATTCCGGAACGCCGCCCCTCGGCCCGTAGACGGAGATGCCCATCATGGTTTTCCCGATCGACTGGCCGGTGAGTGCCTCGGCGGGGATGCGATAGACGAGCGTAACCACGGCCAGCAGCAGCAAGCCCTCGGGATCGAGGACGACCTCGGTCTTATCCACGCCGGACAACGCCGTCAGGATCAGGATGGAAAGTCCAAAGGCGACGACGAGGTCGATGACGCCGGCCCATAGGCGCCGGATGACGGGATAGGGAGTCAGCTCGGCGTCCCCGCGGAGGATTACGGCCTCGACGGAGTCGGCCAGATCCCGCCGGATCACCAGCACGATCGGTTCCAGGGCATGGAGTGCCCCTCGCCGGGCCAGCCAGCGGATTGACAGGCCGACGGCGACCACCGACAGCAGGGTCACGGCGATGACGAAAAACCGATGCTCGGCGCGGTGGAACATGCCGACCGCGGGGCCGCCGACCAGCGCTCCCAAGCCGACGAAGATGGCGATGTACACGATCACGGAGGGAATGAGCCCGATCGCAAACGTTAGCCGCGGCATGTTGCTCACACCCGCAACCTGAGTGGTGTGAATCCGAAGCCCCGGGATCAAGCGAGCAACAAACACGGCCGGCGCGCCGCGTTCGCGGAGCAGACGTGTCGCCCGCTCCAGGGCGGGCCGGAACCGCAGGACGTCGGCAATCTTGAGCAGGGCCGGCCTGCCAATGGCGGCGAAGACTTCCCGGCCCAGCATCGCTCCGAGGACGATGGCGATCAGCAGGGCCGCCAGCATCGGTGCCGGCTCGACGGTATCGCTGGCGATCGCGATTCCGGCGATCAGGAGCAGGAGGTCGCCGGGCGCGAAGGGGACCGGTACCCCGGTCTCTTCGATAAACAGCACGATCGCAAGCACCGCAATCAGCAGATCGCCGCTCAGCCGGCCGATCGAGGTCACCGGGTTGGCGAATAGCAGCATGAACTTACTCTTTACTCTGCAACAGCGGCCTTGCGTTCGGAAACTATTTCTTCGGCCGCCGGGCGCGGCGGCGTTCACCGTGCGCGCGCAGGAAGGTATACGTCTTTTCCGCGGCGTAGCCGGCCTTGACCGAGTCCTGGATCCGTGGCCAGAACTCTTCTTTCACCCAGTTGCGTGCGACCAGGACCTCCACCCCCGAGAGCCGCAGGTCGCCCTTGTCCAATTCGCTTTCCGTATCTCCGCGTTGCAGCGCGCGCACCGCGTCGAGACTCAAATTGGGGAGAAGCCATGCCTGCGGGATGACAACTTCTGCCCGCCCGGGCTCGTCTGGCACGGAGCAACTATAAAGGGCGCCTGCGACCGGATATGCTGCGTGCGTGCCTGTCTTACGAACGCTCCATGTCCTCGGCGCCATCCTCCTCGTCGGCGGCATGACCACCCATGTGCTTTTACGGCCGATGATCGCGCGTGCCGCTGATGTTGCCCGGAGGGCCCTGTATCAGCTCGCCTGGCGGGTGCAGCTGGCGATGGTGTATACCGGGTCGGCGCTGGTCCTGATCACCGGCGTGCTGCTCTGGATCGGCCACTTCAAGTTCTTCACGGGCTGGCTCCTGCTCGGCGTCCTGCTTTGGCTTGCTGCCATGGGGCTCGATGGCGCATTCCTCGGACCGAGTCTGCGCCGGGCTCGCCAGGCCGACGCCAATAGCGTCGCCGTCGCGGCTGCGGCGGTCACCGTGCAGCTGGTTGCGTGGATCCTGCTGCTGGTCGTCGTCTTCCTGATGGTTGCCAAACCCTTCTGACGAGGCACGACCAGTGGCGACCCTAGGTCCGACGACGCTGTCCGGCGGGGACATCCGACTGGAGCCGATGCGAGGGGAACATGCTTCGGCCCTGCTCGAAGCTGGGCGCGACCCCGAGATCTGGGAATGGATGCCGGTCAAGGCACTGACGCCTACGGCGATGGATACCTGGCTCGCGCGGGCAGTGCAGGCCGAAGGCCAGGGTCGCGAATATCCCTTCGTGGTTGTGCGGCTGGCCGACGAACGTGTGATTGGAAGCACCCGCTACCTCGACGTCCAGGAGGAGGACCGGACAGTGGAGATCGGCTGGACCTGGTACGCGCGGGACGCGTGGGGAGGCGTGGTCAACCCCGAGGCGAAGTATCTGCTGATGCGACACGCATTCGAGGACTGGCACGCAATCCGGGTCGCCCTCAAGACGGACATCAAGAATTTGCACTCACAGGCGGCGATCAAGAAGCTCGGCGCGCGCTATGAGGGCACGCTTCGAAATCAGCGGATCCGTCGCGACGGCTCCTATCGCGACACGGTGATCTTCTCGATCATCGAAAGCGAGTGGCCCACGGTGAAAACCAATCTTGAGCAACGCATCCGGCTCCTGGGCCGTGCTTAGCCCTGCGTTACGACAGACAGCTGTCAAAACCGGGGTTTACGCTGCCGGCCATGGGCAATGTCATTCCGTGGTCACAGATCCATCCAAGCATCAAAACCGAGGAGCCCTTCATCGCCGTTGTGATCGTCGATCCGCAGCGCCAGATCTGCGTCAGCGAGGTTGTCGACTTCGAGCGCGACGCCCTCGATGACGCCAATCAGGTGACCGGCGAGCTGGTGGCCGCCGCGCAGGGGGCGGCGGCGCGGGTCGGAGCCGGTTACCGCCTTCGTCGACAGGGCGAGGGTCTGAAGGAAGCCCCGCCAAAGAAGGCCGTTCTGCGCGTCCTCCGGGGTGGCCTGGGGAAACGGCGCTAGCGGCTCGGGACTTCTTCCTCGATCTCGTCGCGCTGGGCACCATTGACGGGCGATGCGCCGGGGGCCGCGGCGACAACGGCCGGCCCGGGGAGGCGGATGATGGTCCAGTCCTCGGCTTTCTCGGCGCGATCGGCCAGTCCCTCGTCTTTCGAGAAAAGGATGATCTGGTGATCCTGGCCCAGGCGGCCGAGCTCATCGAGCGCGGCCCGCATCCGGCGGCGATCCGCGTGGACCAATGCTTCGTCGAGCAGCAATGGTGGCGGCTCGGCATTGCCGCCGATGATCCGAGCTAGTGCCACCCGCTCCAGCAGGTAGATCAAGGAGCGGGTGCCCAGGCTCAGGTTGTCGACATCCTTGAAGGCACGATCCTGCGTCTTTACCTGCAGGGCCAGGTCGTCGCCGACGCGGACGTCGCGATAGCGGCCATTGGTAATTGGCGCCAGCTGGTTCTGCAGTTGCGATTTCAGCCGCGGGATCACGGCTCGCCGTACCGATTTGGCGGCCGCCTCCAGCGTGTCGATCGCGAGGTCGTAGGCATGGGCCTCGGCCTCCAGCTCCTGGAGCTGCTCGCGAACGGTCGCGATCTCCTCCTCGAGCGTCGCGACGTCGCCGATCTGACTGAGCCGGTCGTTGAGCAGTTCCTCGGCGCGCGCGCGCTCTTCCTGCGCCCGCTCCTTGGCGCCGCGATGCTGGTCACGCTGGCGTTCGAGTTCCGCCAGGGGCAGGCTGGCCAGCTCCGCGGCCCGTGCCGGATCGATCTGGCGGTTCAGCTCACTGAGTTGCTGCGATAGGTCATCGACCAGCTCTCCGAGAGAGACGCTCTCATCGGCCTGGGCACCACCGCGCTGCGCCTCCAGCTCGGCGGTCCTGCCGCTGCTCGCGCGGTAGGCCTCGGCGCGGACAGCGGCGGCGTCCCACGCCTCGGCGGCGCGCTCCATGTCCGTCTCGGCGATGCCGGCCGGTGCATAGATGGCCGTCAGCTGGCGCACGTACTCATCCGCCTTGGTCGCTTCATCCTGCGCGCGTTCGCCCGGGGCTCGAAGCTGTTGCAGCTGGGCATCGACCTGCTCGATGCGGGTTCGCAGCTGCTGCACGGTCCGCGCCGCCTCGCAGCTCGCGATGAAGTCCCGGGCAGCCGCGAGCGCCTCGCGGCGATCGAAGCCCAGCCCGTCGAGCAGGCTGTGGAGTTGCTGCCGAAGCGCCTCACGCCGCTGATCCAGCTCCGCCTCACCGCGCGAGGCTTCCTGCGCTCGCTGACTGGACGCGTTCCAGGCCAGCGTGGACTGCGCCAGCGTCTCGACTTGCTGCGCCGTCTCCTCGACCGCCTCTTCCGTTGGGGCGGGCTGCGGCAGTCCCCAGGAGCCGACCAGCTCGCGCAGCGTCCGCCCGGCCGCCTGGGCGCGCTCCTCCAGTTCGGTGGCCTGGCGATCGAGCTCGAGCCGGGTGGCGTCATAGCGGACTTTTTGCAGATGCTCGACCAGGGCCTGCTGCAGCTCTCCCGAACTGCGCACGCCCCACTGTTGCAGAATCTCGCGTCGCTTCGTGCGGGCTTCGTCTTTGGCGCGCAGTCGGCGGTCGACTTCACGCACGGCCGCGCCGCGGACCCAGATGCCGATGCCGGTGGATAGCACGCCCATGCCGAGCAGGAAGAAGGCTGCGCCCTGGAGCACGAGCGTGCCGCTCTGCAGGGCGAGGAACGCGACCAGGATGGCCAGCGCCGTCAGCAGCAAGCCCCCCAGCATTGCCCCCAGGAATGTCCGCTGGCGGCCGCGGGCGCGTTCCGCCATCGCTTCTTCGCGGCGCATCGCCTCTTCGGCCTGCTGGCCCGACTTGATGACCTCGGGGACTTCCTTGTAGCGGGCGATGTCATGCTTGAGCTGTTCGAGCCGAGGCGGAAGCTCGGCGCCGGCGCGCCGGCGTGCTTCCACCGCGACGTTGTGCCGCTCGCGCCACTCGGAATAAACGCGCTGGAATTCCATCTGCCGTGCCGGCCAATCGAGGCCCTGTCCGATCAGGCCCGGATGCCGCTCGGCGATGCGGCGAACCTCCTCCGCCGCGGTCTGCGCGCGCAGGTGCGACTCGGGGGCCTGTGCATCGCCGACGGTGAGCGCCGACAGCAGCTCGCGGACGGCAGGCTCCTGGGTGAGCGCGGCGGCGTCGACGCCCTGCGCTCGTGTCTCGTGGCTGAGCGCCTCGGCCTCGAGGGCATGCCGCTGCGCCTCGAGCTCCTGGACCTGGGAAACGACCTCCGTCGCTCGCCGCTCGAAGTCGGCCTGCGCCTCTCGGGTGGCGCGCAGGTGGCTGCGCAATTGCTGCACCTCGGCTCGGCGCTCCAGAGGAAAGTAGGCAAACTGGGTGTCCTGCTGTTGCCGCGCGCGCTCCTCCCCGATGGCCTGTTCGAGTGCCTGCGCCCGTTCCAGCCGGCGCCGGGCATCCTCGAGCCGCGCGCTGACGACGGCGGCCTCGAGAGTTTGGACGATGGACAATTCGGCGTCGGTCAACGCCGCGACGGTCTCCCGCTTCTGCGCCAGTTCGTCAACCGCCGCCCGGGCTTGCCTGGCGGCGCCAAGCTGCCGCTCGAGCTCGGCTAAGCGGGCCTCGAGCTCGTGCAACGGACCGGTGCGGCCTCGCGGCTTGCCGATTCGCTGGCCGCGCTCCTGGCGCAACCGATCGAGCACGCGCTGCGCGGTTCGGTCCGGATGCGCCGAGTCGGCGAGCGCGACGATCGCCTCCTTGATGCTCCCGGCGTCCTCGAGGCGCATTACCTCGCTCCGCGAGATGCAGGCGGTGTTCGTGTAAATGTCCCGACTGATGCCCAGTAGTTGGCGGCCGACATCCGAGGCACCCGCGCCGTTGCGCTCGAAGCGTTCGCTCAAGTCGGCGCCGCTTTCGACGTCGATCACGCGGACCACATCGCTTTCGAGATCGCGTTCGACCCGCAGATGTGCGCCGTCCTCCAGCTCGAACTCCAACGAGAGGCCGAAGTCACCGCCCTGCCAGGGACGCCAGCGCTCGGCTCGGTCCACCGCGGTCCCCCGCGATCGGTCGGCGGACTGCAGCCCGTAAAGGCCGGTGACGATCGCCTCCTGCAGTGTCGACTTTCCCGCCTCGTTGGGTCCGACCACGAGGTTCATCGATGGCCCGAAGCGCAGCTCCGTGCCCTGCAGGGTCCCGAAGCCGGCGATCTGGATCCGGCTCAGCCGCATGCTATCCGCATCCGCCGCAGTCTACGGTCATTCGTCGAACGCGTCCAGCGCCAGCTGCAGCGCGCGTCCCGCAACCTGGTCATCCGGGCGCGATTCGTTCTTCTGGTCGACCAGCTTGCGGACCATCTCGCCACGGCTGGTGAACTCCTGGGAAACCGCATCCATATCGTGGGAGATGTGCGAATGGTCGCGAAACTCCAGGTACGCGAAGCCATCCTGGCATTCCGCCGCCAGCGCCTGCGGATCCAGGTTGAGGCCGCGACTGCGCTCCCCAATCAGGGTGGCGTGGATAATCCCGCCCTCCAGCTGCTTCTCATCACGCATCGCGGCGACGGCCGCCTGCAGCTGCTCCACGCTGGTCATGCCGGTGATCTCAATCGTCTCCCTGACGAACCGCCGCTGGTTGATGGGCTGCAGCTCGACCGCGACCGGTCCGTCGTCGCCAATGCTCACCAGCGCCGTCGCGTGCGGCCCCGTCTCCTTCCAGCCCAGTGGCTCGGGACTCCCGGGATAGGTGAGCAAGGCCTCGGTGCGAGCGGCATGATAGTGGCCGAGCAGTGCATGGCGAAAGCCGCGCTCCTCGATCTGGTTGGGCAGGATCGGCTTGTAGGGCGTCGCCCCTTCCGGAACCTGGCTCATGTCCGAGGCGTGCAGCAGCAACAGGTTGATGCCGGGGTCGGGCGGCCCCTGGTCTCGCAGCGGCGCATCGGGGACGTCCGGGCGCATGAAGCCGGCGGTCCAGATGCGCACCTCGCCGAAGCGATACGGTCGCAGGTCCTCGTGGGCGGCGATCGTCACGTTCGCCGGCCAGCGCAGGTAACGATATGGCGAGCTGGGCAAGGCCGGGTCGGCGTGGCCCGGTGCGATCAGGACCGGCATTCCTGCTGCTCCAAGCGTCTGCAGCGCGAAGTTTGCGGTTTCGCGGGTGACGTGATCCTGTTCGAACAGGTCGCCACCACAGGTGATCAGGTCGACCTGGGCTTGCTGCGCGCGCTCGACGATTCGCTGCAACGCGTTCCGCAGATCCTGTCGGTGCTGTTGTGCCCCGGCACCGTAGAGGCGCTCGCTGGCAAAGGACCGGTCGAGGTGCAAGTCAGCGAAATGGAGCAGGCGAAGGGCCACTAATCCCCCGTAACCACGCAATATCTGCCGGACGCACGGGCGCCATTGGGCGCGAAGCAGCGCCATTATAAAGGTTGCGCCGCACGAAATCAGACGCATCGGGGGCTAGACTGAACAGCCCATGGGCTCCTTCGAGAAGGCGGATCGAGGAGCGCGCATCCTCAAAATTCAAACGCTCCTGCAGGGGAATCCTCGTGGCTTGACGACTGGCGAGATCGCCCGACGGACCGGCGTGAATCCACGGACGACCTACAGGGACATGCGGGCGCTGGAGGCGATGAACGTCCCCGTGTACGAGGACCGCGGTCGCCTGCTGATCGATCCAAACTACTTTGTCGCGCCGGTGAAGTTCACCCTTGCGGAAGCCATGGCGCTGCTGATGGGCGTTCGGCTGATGCACCGTGCCACTGATGAGGCCAATTCGGACGTCGCCGATGCCTTCACCAAGCTCGCCGCCGTCCTCCCGCCGGCGGTGGCGCCGTACGTCCATGCGACGGTGCGCCAAATGGAAGCACGTCCGCCGAATCCAACCTACTCGCGCGTGCTGCAGACGATCGCGCTGAGCTGGGCCGGGAACCGAGCCGTGCGCATCTGGTATCCGAGCGCCGACCACGAAGTGAAGCCGCGCGTGATCGAGCCCTATTTCCTCGAGCCGTCGCTGATCGGGCACAGCAGCTACGTCGTCGCGCGCGACCGAGGCATCGGCAAGATGCGCACCTTCAAGCTCGGGCGCATCGAGCGCGCGGAGCCGACCGGGGAGAGCTACCAGATTCCGCCCGGATTCGACGTCAATCAGTATCTGGCAGGCGCCTGGGGCATCTTCCATTCCGGAGAGCCGACCACCGTTGAGCTTCGCTTCTATCCTCCGGCGGCCGCGCGGGTCCGAGAGTCGATCTGGCATCCATCGCAGGAGCTTCGTGACGGACCGGGGGGCGTGCTGGACATGACGGTGACCGTCACCGGAACGATCGAGATCACTCCCTGGATCCTCGGCTGGGGAGACGCCGTGGAGGTGATGGCCCCCGGGGATCTGAGAGTCAAGATCGCCGCCGTGGGCGCGAAGATGGCCGCACGCAATGCTGGCGCCGAGGCGTCGGTCAGGCCGCGGCGCGAGGCGACTTCCCGCAGGCCGGGCAAAGGGAGCCGGCCTTCAGTTCAGCGCGCTTGAAGGCGTGACCGGCGCAATGCGGACAGAGCGCGCCCGGGCGCAGTTGGTGCCCCTGCTCAGCCTTCTGGATCCGTTCGCGGACGTGACTGTCATCCTCGTCGGCGATGAACCGTGGATCAGCCGACGGCGGCTTTGCGCTCATGCTGCTTTCAGCTCCGTCGGCTGCAGCGCCGCGGGACGCAAGCGATCGCCGAGCTCTCGTCCGATGACTTCGGGATGGAGCTCGACGCCCCTCTGGTAAGGATGCACGCTGAGAATCACCGGGACGCGCCGCTGGCCCGCGGTGACCTCGAGCACCCGGCCGTGGAGCGCCGTCATTGGGCCCCACCCGTCCCAGCTACCCACTGATCGCCACCAGAGATGGCGGGCAAGCGGCCCACCCATGGCAACGATCAGCTGCGGTGACACACATTCCAGCAGGCTCATCAGGTGCCGATCGACGCACTGGTTGAGGGCCGAGTCAGTGACCCGATCTGGATTCGCGGTCGCACAGCGTACGGCCCAGGTATGGAAGGCAAGGTCCAAGACATCGTGCTTGACGGGCTCCTGTCCCATGCGGCGGCTCGCCGCCTTGAGGACCGCGCGCACGAACTGAAAGTATGGCTGTGGGGTTTCCGAGGTCATGTGATGCTGCAAGCCAGCTTCATGATCGAGCCATTCCTGGAAGGCTTCATTGCTGGTGCTCGTGACATCGAGCGGGCTCGGGCTGAGAAACATCACGGGGGCCTGCGGGTTCCCAAAGCCGATTTGCGGCCGGCGAAGCGGCTGGGCCAGCCCGCTGCACGGGCTCTCGGCGCCTCGGTCTTGCTCGGCGATCGCGCACCCATGGAGGCGCTTGAGCGCGTCTGAGCCGAAGAACTGAAGGTATTGCTGGCCCTTGCTCACGCTGGAAGTTCGACGCAGGCGACCGGCGCAACTTGCGCCAGCGCCGCCCGGCTGCTGCTCTAGCATGATCCCTCATGGCGCCCACCGTTCCGGTGCTGACCGTCGTCGATCTCGAGCGGCAGCTCAAGCAGCCGGGCAAGCCGTTTGTCCTCGACGTCCGGGAACCGTGGGAGTTCGCCCAGGGCCACGTGCCGGACGCCCAGCTTGTCCCGCTCGGTGAGCTCGAGCTGCGAATCGGCGAGGTCCCGCGGGACCGCCCGGTAGCGGTCGTTTGCCAGTCCGGCCAGCGCAGCCTGGCGGCGGCCGCCTACCTGATTGCGCGTGGTTACCGGGAGGTGGCCAACGTGGACGGTGGGACCACGGCCTGGGTCAAGCAGGGCTTCCCTATCAGCCGCTGACCCCAAGGGGCGCTGCGACAGACAGCTGTCAAAACAGGCTGGTTGACTCGCAGCATGCATTCGATCACCATGAACAGGACCAACCGTCCTGCTTACGTCCTGGAGGAGTTGCTGTGAACGTGTTTGAACTGGTGTTGGGGTTGGCGCTTGCCGGCTCCGTGATGGTCGCGATCCACCTGGCTCTCCAATCGCGCCGGACCGACTCTCGAGGGGCCTCCGACGCGATCTTGAAGGCATTGACCGATCTTGGGGCGCTGAAGACCCAGGTCGAGTCTGTCACCGGACACCAGGCCGCGCTGAGTCAGTCGCTGGTCAGCTTGCAGTCGAGCGTGCAAGGGGTCGAGTCGAAGGTTGTCGAAAGCTCGGCCAGCGTGCGCGAGGCGATCGGGAAAGACCTCTCCGAGGCGCGTCTTGTCGTCGAGCGCCTCAAAATCGATGCCGAGGAACGCCGGCGGATCGAGGACGACGTCCAGGCATCCGCCCGCCGTATCGAAACGGTCCTGCTTGGTAGCCGGACGCGGGGCGCGGCCGGCGAGAACATCTTGCAGGATGCCTTCCGCCAGTTTCCCGCCGAGATGATCGACATGAACTTTCGGGTCAACGGAAAGGTGGTCGAATACGCCTTGATTCTGGCCAATGGAAAGCGGTTGCCGATCGACAGCAAGTGGCCGTCGCCAGAGTTGATCGACCAGCTCGCGGACGGAGAGCCGGGCAAAGAGGCCGCGGCCGGCCAGGAAATCGAACGGACGCTGCGGCTCAAGATCCGCGAGGTCCGGCAGTACATCGATCCGGCGGCGACACTCGCTTTTGCGGTCGCCGCCGTTCCCGATCCGGTCTTCAATGCCTGCCGGCGCGCTCACCTGGAGGCCTATCGCGACGGCGTGATCCTGATGCCCTATAGCATGACGATCCCCTACCTGCTCGCCCTCTTTCGTTTGCACTTGCAGTACGCTCGCTCGATCGACCTGGAGAATCTCGAAGGCTACCTACAGCAGATCGACGACAACGTGACCTCGCTCGACCGCCTGATGGAGAACAGCATCGCCAAGGGCAGCACGATGATCCAGAACGCCTTCAATGAGGCCAAGCGCAATCTGGGCCAGATGCGGGGCGCATTGGCGGCGGTGCGTGCCATGCCGGACTCGAGTCTCGAGGAGGGACGGTCGCCTGATCCTGAGGAGCGCAACCTGACGCTGCTGCTCGCGGCTCGAGATCGCTGATGCCGCGAACTAGGAGAGACCCGGCGTGCGCGACAGCCGCATCACCAGCACCAGGAAGAGGAGGAACCCGGCTCCCGCCGCGATTTGAAGCGGGCTGAACTGGTTGCCGGCGCCGTCCACCACGAGCGGATCGCTGGCGACCGCGGTCCCCGCTTCGTTGGTGACCTGCACCGTGTAGGTTCCCTGGGAGAGATTGTTCGGCAATTTCACCAGCAGGTGGTTGGGATCCGGCACCTGGACGGTGGTGGCCGGGACCCCGCCGACCTGCACGGTGGTTGTCTCGGTCAGGTGCTGACCGAGGATCATGATGTTCGGCTGGGTCGTTGGATTGACCTTGGTTGGATTCACCTGGTAGATCTGCGGGGGAAGGGCGGCGGCCGCCTTCCTGGCGATGCCGGGCGGAGTCGGCTTCGGTAGCGGTTTGGTCTTCTTATCCGCCGCGTGCGCCGGCAGGCTGGCCATGGCCAGCACCACGAAGGTAGCCATTCCGCTGTAGGCGAGCCGCTGGAATGCCATCGAATAGTCCTCTACTAGAGAGAACGCAGCGTCTATTGCTGTGAGGCTATCAACCGGTCGGCATCCGGGACGGAGCACGCTCCGGCTGTAATGTCCACCGAAACAAAGAAGAGCCCCTGCGGGCGCAGGGGCTCTTCTTTAGTGATCGCAGTCTAGCGGCCTGTCCCTCCTGGCCAGCTTTGCTCAGGCGGACGCTCGCCAATCTTGATTCGCTCGGAGCTGCCGCTGCCCGCCGAGTCCGATTCGCTTTCGCTGCCAATCCCGAAACCCGACTCGCTGCCCATGCCGCTCTCCGTTCCGATGGAGGGCATGATGGGCGTCTCCACGGGGCGCGCCACGGGGCGCCCGCCGCCCAGGGGGCTGGCGGCGCTGGCCCGCGAGCTCGTGGACGGCCGCGAGGCGGGCTTGGACGCGGGCTTGGAGGCTGCCTTCCGGCTCGACCCACCACTGCGGCGCTTGGTGCCGGAGGCGCTGGACCGGCTGCTGCGCTTGGCCGTGGTCCGCTTCGCAGGGGCCTTCTTCTTGCCCCCCGTGCGGGACGTGGTCGAGCGCTTGGCGGTACTGCGCCGTGCGGTCGACTTCTTGGCTGTCGACTTCTTGGGCGTCGACTTCCTGGCCGTCGACCGCTTGGCCGTCGATCGCTTGCCGGTCGACTTCTTTACGGATTTCTTTTTTGCGGCCATTGATCCTCCCTTCGGATGCGCGATGACTCACCGCGCAGATGATGTGGCGACGGATGATCGCCGTATTACGTGGGATTTATAGCATCGGCACTCCGCAAATACAAGCGTCTTCTGAGTGCGTGCGGCTCAATAGCCGAGCACGGCGCCGGTACCGGGGCGGGGGTCGGTGGCGCCAACCAGCGCCTCGCTCTCGATCGCGATCACCTGGGCGGAGCCGCCCGCCTCCCAATCGCCGAGCAGTGACACCTGGTGACCGAGCCGTCGGAGCTCGGCCGCCGCGGCTTCGCCGAAACGGCCTTCGAGCTCGAGGCTCGAATCGGTCCAAGAGGTCTGCGACCCCATGCGCCAGCGCGGGGCGTCGACCGCCGGCTGGGCCGGCAGCCCATCATCAACGAGGTGGTTGATCAGTTGCAAGTTCGTCTGCACCTGCCAGAAGGAACCGGGCGTGCCGCCGACGAGGCGGGGCCGGCCATCGCGCAGGAGTAACCACGAGTTGAGCGTGTGAATCGGCCGCTTTCCGCCCTGGAGCAGATTTGGACTGCCCTCCTCGAGTGAGAAACACCCCATCCGGTTGTTGAGCAATACGCCGGTTGGGCCGGCGACGACGCCATTGCCGGCGTAGAGGCTGTGAATGTAGGAGACCACGTTCCGAGCCTCATCGACGACGCAGAGATAGGTCGTGTCCGGATGCCCTGCGGGAACCGTTCCCAGCGGCCGTGCTCGCGCCGGCTCGATCCGTTTGGCCAGTTCGATTGCGTGCGATTTATCGAGCAGCCGATCGAGATCGAGCTGCGCCGTCCGGGGGTCGCCGACAAATTGCAGCCGCTCCTGCAGCGCCAGTTTGTGGGCTTCCACCTGCCGGTGGATGCGAGTCGCCGCCGTCGTGGGCAGCTCGGCGGTTTCGAGCAGATTGAGGGCCATCAGGAGAATCACGCCCTGGGAGACGGGCGGCTGTTCGACGACGGTCCACCCCCGGTAGGTCGTTCGGATGGGGTCGAGGACCTCGGTTCGGTGCTCGGCGAAGTCGGCCAGCGTAAAGAGACCCCCGCCCCGATCGGATGCGTCCACGATGGCTCGCGCGATCGATCCCCGGTAAAAGCCGTCAGGGCCATCCACCTGCAGGGCGCGTAGCGTGGCGGCGAGATTCTGCTGCCTGAGAAGCTGTCCGGCGGCCGGCGCCCGGCCTTGCGGACTGAAGATCTCCTGCGTCTCCGGAAAGGCCATCGCGACGGCGACCATTTCCTGGTTCTGTCGTGCCTGCCGCGCCGTCACGGGAAAGCCGTGTTCCGCATATTCGACCGCGTCCTCCAGCAGCATGGCGAGTGGCATGGTTCCATACCGCTCGAGCGCGACGTGCCAGGCATCGACGATTCCGGGGACAGTGGCCGCCAGCCAGCCGGTCTCGGGAATGCTGCCGAGTCGCCGATAGCGTCCGGGCTCGGCGGCCGCGGGCGCGGCGCCGCTGCCATTGACGGCGCTGATGGACTGATCGGCGCCATTTGCGATCAACATGAAGGCGTCGCCGCCCAGCTGCCCGGTCCACGGCTCGACCACGGTCAGCACCGCCCCCGCCGCGATCGCGGCGTCGACGGCGTTGCCGCCCTTCTGCAGCACGCGGAGCCCGGCGGCGCTCGCCAGCGGATTGAGGCTCGCGATCATCCCACGCGCCGCTCGGCGCGGCTCCTGGACCGGCCAGCCGGCCATCAGTGAGCGTTCAACCAGTTTGTGACGACCTCGGCGAGCCGATCGCGTTCGAGGTCGACGGTCACGGCGTGGCCCGACTTCTCGAACCAGACCAGTTGCTTGTCGGTCGATCCAAGACGGCCGAAGATATGCGGCGCATTGGCGACGTCGACGGTACGGTCGTTGCGACCATGGACAACCAGCGCCGGCGTCGTGACCCTCGGCAGCTCGCGATCGACGACCCGAAGCAGGTGCATCAGGCTCTCGATGCAGACGGTCGGGCGGCGCGCGTAGCTGTGCAGCAGCTGCATGCCCCGCGGATCTCCCAGATCGCAGTCGGCAGGTGGGACATGCCAGCGGACGAGATATTTCAATCCCCAGAGCAGCTTCAGTCGCCAGTCATGGAAATAGGCGGGAGATCCCATCGCGCCGATGGTGATCACGCCTTTGATCTCGGGATGGGTCGCGGCCAGGTGCAGCGCCAGCGTCCCCCCGAGCGACTGGCCGCAGACGAAAACCTCCGCGGTCTCGCTGCTGAGCGCCCGGTAGGCCGCCTCGGCGGACGCCGCCCAGTCGCGCCAGCGCGTCGCCGCCATCGCCTGAGGGGTCAGGCCGTGACCGGCGAGTAACGGTGCCATGACATCGTAGCCACGGGGAGCGAGGAACTCACCCAACTCCCGCATCTCGGGCGGCGTCCCGGCGAAGCCGTGAATCAACAGGCAACCGCGCCCGCCGCCACGCAGTCGAAACGGTTTGAGTTCCTCCGGATCGGCGGGGCTACTCCAGATCGATTTCGTCTCGACGGCCACCTGCTTTGAAGTGTATCGGCGCGCAAGTTCATCCGCGCGCTCCCGGTTATACGAGCCGAACGGGATTGTGGCCGGCGGCCCCTGCGAGGTTGCCGGTACCGGGGGGTGAACGTTTCGATGGCGATCGTCGGGTGGGTGGCGGCGCTGCTGCTGGGCATCGTCCTGGCACTCTTCTCAGTGGGCAACCAACAGGCGGCCACCATCAACGTCCTGGGGACCACCTTCAACGACATTCCAACCTGGGTCGTCATGCTCGCCTCCGCAGCCATCGGCGCGCTGATGGTGATCGTCATCAGCATGGTCGACCGGCTGCGCTGGTTCATGAGCAGCCGCTACACGAAAAAGGTGCTCAACGAGCACAAGAAGATGCTTGTGCAGCGGGATAACCGGATCGCGGAGCTGGAGCAGGAGATGCTCCGGTTGCGGGGAGCTGCTTAGACAGCGATGACCCTCAAGGCCTGCCCGCAGTGCGGGTACCGCTACAACGCGCCCGAAAACCAGACCTGTGGCAAGTGCAAGGGCTGGCTGGGCGCCGTCGCGGAGGCGACGGCGGTCGCGGCGCCCGTACGCACGACCCTGGTGCCGGCGAACCCTCGCGAGGCACTCTGCTACCTGCCGGTGCCGGTTGGTGTCTTGCTGTTCGGCGGCGTGGGGAACCCGATCGTCGCCGCCATTGCGGGCGCCTTCGGCCTGCTGATGAGCGCGATGTTGATTCGGGTGGTGCGGCTCGACATGGAGCGCTTCTCCAAGGGCGTCCTGATCGGCATCGTGGTCGGCGGCATTTTCATCCTGTATCTGCTCTTCCTCCTGATTTTCGGCACGATCTACTCGCTGCTCGAGCCGCTCATTCAGTCGGTGATGGGGCACAAGGCTTAGCGGGCTCTCGTGAGCCCCCGTCGTCGTCTGGTCGCCAACGCCGGACTCGCACTCGCGCTCTTGCTGGTCGCGCTCCCAGGCCTGCTGGGTCCGACTCCGGCGCCTTTGGCGTCGGCTCGTCCCATAGCCCCTCCGTCCGCCACTCCGCCGATCATCGAGCCCTCCCTGGCGCCGGTGGCACCCGCCCCCTTAGGGCTCGACCTCGCGGCGGGACAGATGATGGCGGCAAGCTTCGGCGGCCCGACGATCACCGACGGGCTCCGGCACCTGATCCTCGATGAGAAGGTCGGCAGCGTGCTCATCTTTGGCGACAACTTCACCGACGCTGCCGGCCTGCAACGGCTCACGAGCGCCCTGCAGGCGCTCGGACGCCAGGCCGGACTTCCGGCGCCGCTGCTGGTCGCGGTCGACGAAGAGGGCGGCCAGGTGATGCGCATCACCGACGGCGTCGCGCCACTGCCCTCGGAATTGCTGCTCGGCAGCCAGGGGGCGCCCATGGTCCGGCAGGCGGTGGCCGCCACAGCCAGTGGTATGCACCGGTTGGGCGTGCAGCTCGATCTCGCCCCGGTCGCCGATTTGCGGACCAACCCGGCCGACGCCGTGATCGGGGATCGCTCGTTCGGTGGCGACCCCGGCGTCGTCGGTGGACTGGTGGCGGCGGCGGTTCAGGGACTTCATGACGGCGGCGTTGCGGCGACGCTCAAGCATTTCCCGGGACTGGGCGGGGCGGCCGGCGATCCGCACGCCGCGATTCCGACCGACAACGAGAGCTCGACTCAATGGGCGGCGACCCAGGCGCACAGCTTTCAGGCCGGCATCGACGCGGGTGCGGACGCTGTGATGACGACCGCCATGATCGCGCCGGGCCTGGATCCGAGCGGAACGCCGGCGCTCTTTTCACGGACCATCGTCACCGGGCTCCTCCGCGAGCGGCTGCACTTCCAGGGGGTGATCGTCACCGACGGCCTCGGCATGGGTGGCATCACCGCCGTCTACAACCTTCCGGATGCGACCGTCGCGGCGGTCCGCGCCGGCAACGACCTGGTGCTGTTGAACAGCGCCGATGCGGCCTATCAGGTGTCGGCAATCGAGGCGCTCAAGCAGCAGGTGCGCTCCGGTTCGATCCCACTCGACCAGATCCAGGCGTCCGCGGCACGCGTCATCGCGCTTCGCGCGCGCTGGCCGGCATGGGCGCCGACTGTATTCGATGACGGCGCGACGCCGACCATTGACCTGGCAGTTAGTCTGAGCCGCCGCTGAGCGTGCCCATCAGTGGCGACGCTCGGCGCTGGCACCCGAGCCGGCCAGGTTCTGCTGCGGCCGGACCAGCCAGTTCAGGGCATTGATGTACGCCTTGGCTGCGCCTTCGACGACGTCCAGCGAGACCGCCCGTCCGACGACGACGTCCGAGCCCCGGCTGAGGGTCACCACGGCCTCGCCGAGCGCGTCGGTTCCCTGGGTTGCCGATGCGAGGCTGAAATCCTCCAGCTCGACCGACATGCCGGAGACGTTCTGGATCGCTCCGAACACCGCGTCGAGCGTTCCGTTGCCGCTGGCGGTGCCCGTCCGCAGCTCGCCGTCGTCGATCAGGGAGACCTCGGCGGTGCTCGCGACGCCGCTTTCGCTGCTCACCTGGAAATCCTTGAGAGCGAACCGCCCGGGAGCGGCGCGACCGAGCGCCTCATCGACGGCCAGTCGGAGGTCCTCGGCGTAGAGTGCACGCTTGCGTTCGGCCAGGTTGAGGACGAGTGGATAGACCGCTGCCACCTGCTGCTCGTTGAGCTCGATGCCCATCGAGGTCAACTCCTCGGCGAGCCGCTTGCGTCCGGCGGTGCTGCCGACCTGTCCAAACTGGGGCGCGTACCCAATGTCGGCAGGGTCGATGAAAGCCGGGACGACCGCCTTGGGGCGCCGGGCTGGCGCGAAGGCCGACTTCGGGAACGCGTGCCGCACCTCTTCGATCCACCGCTCCCAGCCGGAGTAATCCATGGTCGCGAGCATGGCGACATAGGCGTCGAAGCGAACGAGCAAGGCTGCCGGCTGCTCGTCATGCTTGATGATCAGGGTCGTGCCACTCTCTTCGAGCGCTTTCAGAATTGGATCGAGGTTGCGAGCGAGTTCGCGAGCCGAGATGACTTTGAGCACGCCGTCATCGTATCCCCGCAGCAGGACCCTTTCAAGCGCGATCGGCCTCGCGCTGACCGTCCTGCTGGCGGCCTGTCAGCAGTCGGTCAAAACGCCCGTCTCGAGCCCATCCCCGAGTCCGCCCAACTCCTCGCTTGCCGCGTGCCCGCTTGGTTCGCCGCCATCCGGCCCCGAAGTGTTGCTGAGCAAGCTGCCCGCACCTGATGATCTCGTCTTCGATACCACCGGACGTTTGTTGTTCAGCGATGTCAATGCCGGCAGCGTCTCGATGCTAACCAGCGATGGTTCGGTCCAGCCGGTCGCCAACGGACTGAGCGAGCCCGAGGGAATCGTGGTGCAGGCGGATGGGCGGATTCTCGTGGCAGAGCAGGGGCGCAACCGGATCTCGGCCATCGATCCGCAATCCCACGCCGTCACGGTCTGGCGCGCCTTCCCCAATCGCACGTCGAATGCCGGGATCGATGGCATTGGCCCAATTCTTCCGGCGAAAGACTCGAACGGCCAACCGCTCGCGAATGGCAACGACGTGGTCGTCCCCGACAGTCCGAATGGCACCGTCTGGGAAGTGAGTGCCGATGGGAGGAGCGCGATCAGCCTGGCGACCGGGATGACGCGTCCGGTTGGGGCTGCGATGGATGCAGCGGGCCACATGCTCGTAACCGATGAGGGAGGGACCGTCTGGATGCTCGACCCGGCGCGACATCGATTTGCGTCACTGCCGACCCCGGACGATGTCGTCGTGACGCGCGACGGCCATATCTTCGTCACGTCGCTCGGCGACAACCGCATTCATGAGCTCGACGCCCAGGGACATGCGGTCGCGGTCCTGGCGGGGATTCCGCAGCCGCAAGGTCTGGCCCTCGACGCCGCCGACAACCTCTACTACACCGCGTTCAACAGCGGCCAGATCGCCCGAGTGGTCCGCACCTACGTGCTCGGGACGCCGACGGTTCAGCGACTGGCCACCGGTACCTACCTGATCTGTCCCGTCGTGCGGCGGGCGACGGGCTACCAGGCCTCACTGAGTCTGACTACCGAGTCGAATCCAGGGATTTCGATCATCCGCGAGGCGCAACCGGGCGAGAACTCCTCGGGCGCGCTCGAGGTGCGGACCAGCGCTCGATCGATCACGATTTCAATCGGCGCGCTGTCGCAGACGATCGCGCTAGCGCCGTGACTTGGCGCGGCGCCTACCTATACTGAGCCCCATATGCCGGCGACGAAAGGCGGACTCGAAGACGTCGTCGCGGCCAACTCCGCGATCTGCGACATCATCGGACCGCAAGGCAAGCTCACCTACCGCGGCATCGACATTCATGAGCTCGCGCGTCACTCCTCGTTTGAGGAGACCACCTACCTCCTCTGGTTCGGCCATCTGCCGACGGCCGAGGCGTTGCGGGGGTTCAGCGCCGAGCTCGCCTCGAAGCGGGCGCTGCCCAAGCCGGTGCTGACGTTGATGAAGGACTTCCCCCGGGAGGCGGCGCCGATGGATGCGTTGCGAACCACGCTGTCGGCGCTGGCGTTTTACGATCCCCAGGCGCGCGATGCATCCCGTGAAGCCAACATCGCGAAGGCGATGCGAGTCACGGCCCAGACGCCGACGATCGTGGCCGCCTACGAGCAGATTCGTCGGGGTCGGGACCCGGTACCACCCGACAGTGCGGGCAGTCACGCGGAGAATTTCCTGCGGATGCTTTTCGGCGCAGAGCCGGACCGGCTCTACGTGCGTGCCATGGACCTGGCGCTGATCTTGCACGCGGACCATGAGTTGAACGCCTCCACCTTTGCGGCCCGGGTTACCGCGGCCACACTGGCCGATATGTATTCGGCGATCGTCTCGGCCATCGGAGCGCTGGCCGGGCCATTGCACGGTGGTGCCAACGAGCAGGTGATGAAGATGCTGCAAAAAATCGGCGAGCCGTCGCATGTCGAGTCGTATATCGCCGAACGCCTGCAGGCGCATCAGAAGATCTCCGGGTTCGGCCATCGCGTCTACCGAACCGAGGATCCGCGTGCAACCCACTTGCGTGAGATGTCTCGAGAGCTGGGCGAACATACGGGCAACCTCCGCTGGTACGAGCTCTCGAGGAAGGTCGAAGCGGTCGTGATGCAACAGAAGCATCTCTATGCCAACGTCGACTTCTACTCCGCCTCGTGCTATTTCACGATGGGGATTCCGATCGACCTCTTCACGCCAGTCTTCGCGGTCAGCCGCGTGTCCGGATGGGCCGCCCATATTCTCGAGCAATACGCCGACAACCGGCTGATCCGCCCCCGCGCCGAGTATGTCGGCGAAAAGGACGTGCCCTACGTTCCGATCGACCGGCGCGCCAGCGCCGCGGCCGAGGAGGCGTCCCCAACAGCCGACCGTCGCGCCGGCTGAGCCAGGCAAAATAACCTGCTCCGAAACTCCGTTATATTTATTGCGCTCGTGGAGCTCAAGCCCGACAGAGGAGGTCGTTCAAGCTCGTCCTTCTACTAAACGCCTCGCTTCAGCCGCTGAACGTCATCAGTAAGCGGCGGTTGGTCGTCCTGCTCACGAAGCAGCGGGTGACCTTCATTGACGACGTGGCACGGGCGGCGGTGGAGCAGGCCATGGCGCGTCGCTGCTTTGGCGAGGACGTCGTGATCGTCCGGCTGCTCTCCAACATCCAGATTCCGCGCCGGATGCTTCGGGCCAACCGGCGCAACCTGCTGCTCCGCGATGACGGGACCTGCCAGTACTGCGGAAAGGGGATGCCGTCGGCACAGCTCTCCGTCGACCATGTCGTCCCCACGTCGCGTGGGGGGGCGGCCAACAGCTGGGAGAACCAGGTGATTGCTTGCCGCCGTTGCAATGGGCGAAAGGGCAATCGTCTGCTGAGCGAGGCGGGCATGCGCCTGATCCGGCCGCCCCGGGCACTGACCCAGGAATTCGCGCACTTGATCTTCCTGCGTTACCCGCAGCTCAAGCACGCCTACGATCGGCTGCTCTCCAGCTCACGCGCCATCGCCTAGAAAGAATCCGCGCGCCGGATCGATGAACCGGTGTGCCCTTTCGACTGCTGGGCCTGGTCGTGGATCCGAGCCGGGCCGGCGAGCTCTGTGGCCACACCTTCGCGCACTATCAGGCGGCGGGCGCCGATGTCACACTCGCCTGCGTCGCTGCTGAGGGCGTTGGGCGCGAGGCCGCGAAAGGCGCCGCCGAGCGGGCCGGGATCAAGAACCTCGTGCTGCTCGATTTCACAGCGGCTGAGCTCACCGAGACCGCACTCGAGCCGATGCTCACCGACCTGATCGCCGGCGTGGCGCCGCATGTGGTGGTCGCCGACGCCAGCGACGCCGCGGTCCGCCGGGCGGTCGCCGCTGCCTGCCGGCGGGCACGGGCATACGCCAGGGGCACCGGCGCCTTGCCCGCGAAACTGTATTACGCGAGCAGCCAGTCCACTCAGCCCCACGAGATCACGACCGCGGTCCGAACCGCGTCCGGGGGGCCCCACGAGCTCGTCTCGCGCGTCTTCCCCTCGCCCTGGGTCACCGGGGTCCTCGAGCGGGA
>DATASI010000026.1:0-20017 GCA_036269255.1 Candidatus Dormiibacterota bacterium | reverse complement strand
CAGGCGAGCACGTCGTTGCCGTCGACCACGACTCCCGGGAAGCCGTACGCGGCGGCCCGGTCCGCGAGGTTTTTGACCGCGACCTGGTGGTTCTGCGGCACCGAGATGGCATAGCCGTTGTTCTCACAGACGAAGATCACCGCCAGCTTGTGGATGCCCGCGAAGTTCATGGCTTCGTGGGTGTCGCCCTGGCTGGAGCCACCCTCCCCGAAAAAGGTCGCGGTCACGCCATCCTCTTGGCGTTGCTTGAACGCCAGGGCGATGCCCGCGGCGTGGGGCAGTTGGGCGGCAACCGGGCTGCCGGTCGTGATGATGTGCAGCTTCCGCGAGCCGAAGTGACCGGGCATCTGCCTGCCGCCGCTGTTAGGGTCCTCGCGCTTGGCGAAGAAGGAGAGCATCTGGTCGCGAGCCGTCATGCCGAACCAGAGCACGACCCCGGCGTCGCGGTAATAGGGCGCCACCCAGTCGTAGCCAGGCTTGAGCGCGGCCGCTGTTCCGACCTGCACGCCTTCCTGACCCTGGCAGGAGATCACGAACGGCGCCCGTCCCTGGCGGTTGATCAACCACATGCGCTCATCGATGGCGCGGGCGAGGCGCATCACCTCGTAGATGCGAAGCGCCTGATCGTCGCTCAGGCCCAGCGATCGGTGCCGGCTCTGCCCTCCCTTCTGCTCGATCTCCTGGGTCTTGGTTGCCATGGCGCTAAATGTGGATGGCCACGCCGTCCACGGCGAGCGCCGCTTCCTTCACCGATTCGGACACGGTCGGATGGGGATGGATGGCGGCGCCAATCTCCCACGGGGTGGATTCCAACAGCTTGGCGAGCGCGGTTTCGGCGATCAGCTCGGTCGCATTCGGACCGAGGATGAAGACGCCGAGCAAGTCGCCCGATTCTTCGTCGCTGATGATCTTGACGAAGCCTTCGGTCTCCCCCAGGATCACCGACTTGGCATTGCCGGCTAGCGGGAACTTGCCGACTTTGACCTTGAGGCCCTGGTCGCGGGCCTGCTTTTCCGAGAGCCCCAGGCTCGCGACCTGCGGATAGCTGTAGGTGGCGCGCGGCACCCGGTTGTAGTCGAGCGGCTTCGGGTTCTTTCCCGCGATGAACTCCATCACATGTTCGCCTTCGTAATAAGCCACGTGCGCCAGCAGGAAGTTGCCGATGACGTCGCCGGCAGCGAAGACATTCGGGTGTCCGGTGCGGTAGTGCTCGTCCGTCTTGATGTAGCCCTTTTCGACCTGAATGTCCAGCTTCTCCAGGCCAAAGCCGTCGGTTATCCCTTCGCGGCCGACCGCCACCAGCAGCCGCTCGCCATCGACCGTCTGCATCTGGTCGCCGCTTTTGACCGATACCGTCAGCTTGCCGTTGGCGGACTTCATGGTGTCGGGTTGCAACTGCGCACCGGTCATCACCTTGATCCCGCGTTTGGCCAGGACTTTGGCCAGTTGCTGTCCGACTTCGGGGTCCTCGAGCGGCAGCAGCGTCGGCATGAACTCGATCAGCGTGACGTCCGTGCCGTACCCGTTGTAGACGCAAGCGAATTCCGTGCCGACCGCGCCGGCGCCGACGATCACGATCGATTTCGGCATCTGATCCAGGTTGACCGCGTGGTCGCTGTTGATGACGCGATTGCCATCCATGTTCAGCCCGGGCAGGGACTTGGGTCGCGATCCGGTGGCAACCAGCAGGTTCTTGGCATTGACCACCTCGCCGCTGCCGCGCACCGTGACCCGATGCTCCGATTCGATGTCGGCTTCTCCCTTGAAGACGGTGATCTTGTTCTTCTTCATCAGGAATTCCACGCCTCGCCACAGCTGATTGACGACGGCTTCCTTCCGTTTGATGACGGCCGGCCAATCGACCTGCACGCCGTCCGATTTCAGGCCGAGGACGCCGGCGGTGTGAACCAGGTGCGCCAGCTCGGAGGAGTGCAGAAAGGACTTTGTCGGGATGCACCCACGATGCAGGCAGGTGCCGCCCAGCTTTTCCTTTTCAACGACTGCGACCTTCAGCCCCAGTTGGGCTCCTCGGATGGCGCCGACATACCCGGCGGAGCCGCCGCCGATGACGGCTACGTCAAACGCCTCATCGGGCATACAGGTCGATTGTACCGGCGTGCTGCCTGGCGGATTAACTCTCCAGCAGGGAGAGCGCCGCGGTCAACTGGGTGTCTTTGGAAAAGTCGTTGGGGGTCTGCTCCACGGCGTACTGGTCCGTGCTGTTGGCAAGCTTGACCGTGGTATCCGGCGTGATGCCGGTTTTGTCGATCGAATGGTGGTTCGGCGTCAGCCAGTAATCGATCGTCAGATGGAGGTGGCTGCCATCCCGCAGCGTGAAGTCTTCCTGCACCGACCCCTTGCCGAAGGTCTTGACGCCGACCAGCTTGCCCCGGCTGTGGTCCTTGATCGCGCCGGCGGTGATCTCCGACGCGCTGGCGGAATTCTCGTTGACCAGCACTACCAGCCTGTTGGCGAAGGCCCGTCCGCTCCCGGTGACTTTCTGGACATCTTCCGAGCCGCCCCGGTGGACCAGGATGGTCGACGCCCCGCTGCTGACGAACTCGCTGATGACCGAGTTGGCGGCGTCGACATATCCCCCGGGGTTGTCGCGCAGGTCGAGCAAGACGAGGTTGACTGACCCCGTCAGGCCGCTCTTCAAGGCCTGATCCACCTCGGTGGCGGTCCGGCTGCCGAAGTCGTAAATGCGCAGGTAGAGCACGCGCTGGTCGAACACGTGGGTGGCCACGCTCGGCACATTGATGATTTCCCGCATCAAGGTGAAGCTGAGAGTCTGGCCATTACGGCTGACGTCGACCTTGACCTGCGTATTCGCCTGGCCGCGGATGTGGTTGACCGCATCATCCGCCGTCCATCCCTTGGTGCTCTGGCCGTTCACCGCCACGATGACGTCGCCCGCCTTCATCCCCCCCTTTTCGGCCGGCGTGCTTGGAAGGACGCCCTCGATCAAAATCTGATCGCCCTTTTGCTGGACGGTCGCGCCGATGCCGGCAAACTGGCCATTGAGGAAGTTCTGGTTGGCGTCGTACTCGGCCTTAGTCTCGTACCGTGAGAACTGGTCGCCGAGGCCGCTGACCAGTCCGGTCGCGGCGCTTTGGGTCAGCTTGGTGGCATCAGGGTTGGCCTTTACGTAATGCTGCTCGATGGTGGTGAAGACGTCATTGAGGGCGCCCCAGTCGACGCTGGACTTGGGTGGCGTGTAGAAAAGCAGGGTTTTCGTCCAGTCAGGCGCGTACGAACCCCACTGAAACTCGGTGAGGCCACCCAGGTAGAAGGCGCCGAGCGCCACCACCAGGAGGATGGCGATGTTTTTTGCCCGCGACACCAGAGGATTATCGCCCGCACTCGGATTCTGAGAAGGCCGCGAACCCGGTTCCTTAACCTCCGGATGGATCACGAAGCCGGCAGGTAGGCGAGCGGATCAACCGGCGTTCCACCCAGGTCGATCTCGAAATGCAAGTGTGGGCCGGTCGAGTTTCCGGTCGAACCCTCGTAACCGATCACCGTGTCCTTGTCGACCTGAGTGCCATCGGCGACCGCGTAGGACGAGAGGTGACCATAGAGCGAGATGAAGCCACCAGCGTGGACGATGATGACATAGTGGCCGTAGCCGCATAGCCCGCCCCCATAGGAGCACCCCATGGAGTAGTCGTGCACGATGCCACCGTCGGCGGCGTGCACTGGGGTCCCGTAGTCGTTGGCGATATCGATGCCGCTGTGGAAATGGAGCGTTGGGCAGCTGGGATCGTAGGGCTCGAAGGGGTAGCTGGTGCAGCCAAAGCCCTGCGTGATGACGCCGTCGATCGGCCACTTCCAGCGACCGGACGAGCGGGCGCGGAAGCTCTCCGAGACCAAGGCGGCGATCTGCGCCTGCAGGGCGGCCCGCTGCGCCTCCATCTCGGCCAGCTGCTGCTGGAAGCGCGCCTCGATGGCGGCGATCTGGGCTTGATGCGCCGCGATTTGATCGCGTACGCCTTGCAGCTGGACCTTCTGGTCCTGGATCTGTTTCACGACCTGGACCTGTTGCGCCTGCTTGGCCTCCAGGTCCGCCTTCAGCGCTTCGATCGCCGCCCGCTCTTTCTGGAGCTCGGCAACCTGGCGGCGGTCCTCGCGCACGATATCGTTGAAGAAGAACGCGCGGTTGAGCAGATCGGTGAAGTTCACCGCCGAGAACACCAGCTCCAGGCCGCTGACCTGGCCGCTCTTGTACATGATCCGCATCCGCTCACCGAACTGGGCGATGTGTTGGGCCAGCTCCGCTTCCTTGTCCGCCAGCTGCTGCTTGGCTTGCGCCACCTGCTGGGTCAACTCCGCCAGCTTGGCGGTTTCCTGGTCGATCTGCGCCTGGACCGCGCGCAACTGGGCATCCAGCTGGGCCACCTGAATCTGGAGCGCCCGCTCCTGGGCGAGCAGCTGGGCGATCTCGGTCTTGGCGGCAACGATCTGGCCGTTGAGACCCTGCAGTTGCTGCTGCTTCTGCCCCACGGTGTCGGCGACCGAGCTCATCAGTGCGAGGGTCAGCAGCGCAAGAACCAGGGCCAGCTGGAGGCGCGGCGACCTCACTGCTTGAGGAACCGCCTTACACCCAGATAGCTCCCAACACTTCCCAACAGCAATCCGAAAGCGAGCATGGCGCCGAGGACGATGCGAAGGTAATTTGGATCGAACGCGAGCGGGACGAAGATCAAGATGCTCTGCAGGTTGATCACGGCCGGCCGATAGCCGAAGCCGACGATCAGTACCGCGACCACCGCGCCCAGCACGCCGACGATCAGCCCCTCCACGATGAAGGGCCAGCGCACAAACCAGTCCGTCGCGCCCACCAGCTTCATGACCTCGATCTCTTTGCGCCGAAGGTAGATCGCGGTCCGGATGGTGAGCATGATGATGAAGACGGACAAGCCGGTGAGCCCGACGATCAGCACAAGGCCAGCGATGCCGGCGACCCGCGCCAGGAGGATGATCTTGTCGATCACGTTCGGCTCGTAGTTCGTGGCCGGTGACTTGTCGACCAGGGGCGAATTGCGCACCTCCTGGTCGATCGCACCCAGGTCGCGGATGTCCTTGACGGTGACGTCAAGGCTGGCCGGCAGCGGGTTGGTTCCCAACGTGTCGATCACGCTCGGGTCCAACGCCGGCAGCTGCCGGAACCTTGCCATCGCCTGGTCCTTCGAGACGTAGGTGACGTCGCTCACCCGAGGATCGGCTTCGAGATGCAGCTTGAAGTCCATCGCGCTGCTCAGTGGGGTCGTATCGGCCAGGTAGACCGAGATCGCGCTCGCCTTCGTCTTTTCCAGCGCGACGATCTGGTCTAGTGAATGCAGGACGAGCAGCAGGCTGCCCAGCGCCAGCAGGACGACCCAAACGATGAGCACGCTCGCGATGCTGACGGCCGCGTTGCGCCAGAAGTTCTGCCATGCGCTGCCGAAGGCGAAATCAACGCGATTCCAGAGCCGGTGCATGGTACCCTCCCGCGTCCTCGTCTCTGACAATCTGGCCGCCTTCGATCGCCACGACTCGCCGCCGCATCACGTCGACGATCTCGCGGTTGTGGGTCGCCATCAACACCGTGGTGCCGCGCGCATTGATCTGCAGCAGGAGCTGGATGATTTCCCAGGAGGTTGCCGGGTCGAGGTTGCCGGTGGGCTCGTCCGCGAGAAAAATTCGCGGATCGTGCACCAGCGCCCGGGCGATCGCGACCCGCTGCTGCTCACCCCCGGAGAGCTCGTCCGGAAACTTGTTTTCCTTGCCTTCGAGACCGACGATGCTGAGCACTTCTTCGACCTTGGGCTTGAGGTGCCGCAGGGCTCCTTCGGTGACGCGAAGGGCGAAGGCCACGTTCTGGAAGACGCTCAGGTTGGGCAGCAGTTTGAAGTCCTGGAACACCATGCCGATCTTCCGGCGCAGGAATGGCAGGTGGCGGCGCTTCAGGCGGCTCAGGTCCTGACCTTCCACTCGGATCAGGCCTGAGGTCGCCTTCTCCTCGCGAATCAGGAGGCGAACCAGCGTCGATTTTCCGGCGCCGCTCGGGCCGACCAAAAAAACGAAGTCCTGCCTGGGGATCTCGAGCGTTACATCGCGCAAGGCGACCGTACCGTTGGGATACGTCTTCCCCACCCGCTGCAGGCTGATTTGCGGTGCGTCGGCGCTCAATGCGGCCATACGCCGCCGTTCCGCTGACGTTGTCCGTGTTGGCTGGATCGTAATAGTTGCTGGCACGAGTACAAATCCATTCCGAAAGGCGAAGCCGCGACGGTGACGGCCCTCACGGGCCGAATGACTCGGGCAGTATAGGGCATCTTGTCGCGGATCGCTGCCGAGCTTCACGCTCCGTGAAAATCCAGAACACGACTCTCCTTATACTCAAACAGGATGCCGACCTCCGCCGTACCGCTCATTCGAGTTGAGCGCGGCGGCGTGGAGGAGGCGCTTCACCTCGGCCACGTGGTCGTGGCCGACGCCGCCGGCCAGGTCCAGGCCGCCGCCGGCAACGTCGATCGGTTGACCTTCTACCGATCCTGCGCCAAGCCGTTCCAGGCGTTTGCCTCGATCAGCACGGACATCATTCCCCGTTTTGGACTGCAATCGGAGCACGTCGCAATCATGGCCGCCTCGCACAATGGCGAGCCGCGCCACGTCGAGGTGGTCCGCGACCTGCTGCAGAGGGTCGGCCTCCCGGAGAGCGCGCTGCAGTGTGGGGCGCACTGGCCGTACTACGAGCCGGCGGCCGCTGTGCTCAGGCACGAGATGTCCGAGCCGCTTGCCGTCTTCAACAACTGTTCGGGCAAGCACGCCGGCATGCTGGCAGCGGCACGGGCTCTAGCAGCGCCCTTCGACAGCTATCTCGACCCCGGCCATCCGGTTCAGCGGCGGATTCGCGACGCGATCAGCGTGTTCACCGGGTGCCCGGCTGATGAAGTGCACTACGGCATCGATGGATGCAGCGCCCCCAATGCCGCGGTGCCGCTGCGCGCGATGGCCCGCAGCTTCGCCGCCTTCATTCGATCGGACGATAGCAGCGCTCGGCTGATCGTCGAGGCGATGACGACGCAGCCCTTCCTGGTCGGTGGCACCGATCGCTTCGATACCCGCCTGATGGAGGTGACCCATGGACGGCTGCTGACCAAGGGCGGAGCGGCGGGCGCGCACTGCACCGCCGATCGCCGATCCGGGCTCGGCCTTGCCGTCAAGCTGGACAGCGGCGACGGGACCTGGACGCCCGTCGCGGTGATGGCCGCCCTCGAGCAGCTGGGCTGGATCGATGCCACGGAGGCGCAAGCGCTCTCGAGCTTCGCCAGTCCCAACCTCAAGAACCACCGGCGGGTCGTGGTCGGCTCGGTCCGACCCGTTCTCCAGTTACCCGTAACGGCCGTGTAACGGCGCGCCTGCGCCGGGCCCCTCAGGCGTCATACGGCCAGTGCGCCGACTGAGGGAGTTGCTGGGCTGGCCCAACCCCCGCCGGGTTGCCGCCAGTGGCGTGATCGGAGTCCTTCTGCTCCTCTACGCGCTCGTCTACCTCGTTCCGTTACTGGCATCGCACGCGCCTCGCGCCGACGATTTCCAGGACTACCTGTTTGCCGCCCGCCAGCTGACGACCGGCGGGGACCCGTACGCGAACTTCGTCCGCAGCCACGTGCCGTGGGACTGGTCGCTGAGCAGCGGCTACCTCTACCCTCCCGTCTTCGCCGCGGCCTTGGTCCCGCTGACCTGGGTATCCAATGACCTGGCCGATCGCATCTGGCTGCTGGCCATGCAGCTCGCGGTGATCGCAAGCCTCGTCATCGTCTACCAGACGATCGGCCGGCCGAGCCGCGGAGAGTTCGTGGCGCTGGGGGCGGCACTGCTCACCTTCTTTCCGCTGATCAGCAGCGCCGCCACCGGCGCGATGAACGCCGTCCTGCTCCTGCTCCTGACTGGCGCCTGGGCCTGCTGGATGCGCCGGCGGGACGGTGCGAGCGGCCTCCTGGTTGGCGTGGCGGCCGTCTTCAAGCTCTTCCCGCTGGCGCTGGTCCCCTATCTCGCGTGGCGGCGCCACTGGAGGCTACTGCTGGCTCTCGGGCTGACCGGGGCGGCCGGCATCGGACTGGGCTTCGTTGTCACCAGTCCGGCGCACAACATCTATTACTTCCGCGACATGCTGCCCCACCTCGCGGCCGGAACCGGCTACCGGGAGAACCAGTCGCTCGCGGGCTTCACCGCCCGCCTCTGCAATCCGTCGAGTGCGGACGCGGGTGGCGGCGCGGGGTGGTGTGGGAGAATCCTCGACTGGCCGCTCGTCGTGGCGCTACTGGTGCTGGTCCTCTCGAGCGTCGCGCGGTCGACCCGGTCAGGCCTCGAATTCGCGCTCGCGGTGGCGGCGCTTCCCCTGATCAGCAGCGTGACCTGGAGCTTTCACCTGGTGCTGCTGATTCTTCCCATTACGCTCTTGATCCGCCAGGTCTTTGCCGGTGCAATGGTATCGGCGGCTCGCCGCGTGCTGATGCTGGCCTGGCTCTGCTTCTCCGTCGGCCCAGCGATTCATTATTTCTTGATCGTGCACCCTCTTCCCTATTCGTCCGGGATTCTTGCCGCGGTTGGGAGCGGCGTGACGCGAATCGCTGCCGAGAGCTACTTTCTGGGCACCCTGGTGATTGTGGGTAGTTTGTGGTTCGCGGTTCGTACCGAGCATCACCAGCTGGCGGAAGAGCGGCAGACGAGACTCGCGGCCTGACGCCTACGCGGCCTGTCCTTCTCGGCCGGCGTCCCAGCGCAAGAAGGCTTCCATGAACGGGTCGAGCTCGCCGTCGAGCACGGCCTGGACGTTGCCGATCTCGTGGCCCGTGCGGTGATCCTTGACGAGCGTGTAGGGCTGCAGGACGTAGCTGCGGATCTGGCTCCCCCATTCCATCGACTGACGCTCGCCTTTGAGCTCCTGGCGTTGTTCGGCTCGCTGCTGCTCGCGACGGGCCGCCAGCCGCGAGCGGAGCACTTTCAATGCCATCTCCCGGTTTTTGATCTGTGAGCGCTCGTTCTGGCAGGTCACGATGATGCCGCTCGGCAGGTGCGTCATGCGGACGGCCGACGAGGTCTTGTTGACGTGCTGGCCACCGGCGCCGCTGGAACGGTAGGTATCCACTTTGAGATCCTCGGGACGGATCTCGACGTCGGTGTCGTCTTCGATCTCGGGGATGACCTCGACGAGCGCAAACGAGGTATGGCGGCGATGCGCCTGGTCAAACGGCGAAAGGCGCACCAGCCGATGGACGCCATGCTCCGACCGCAGCCAGCCGAAGGCGCGCCGTCCGGAGATCCGCAGGGTCACGCTCTTGTAGCCGGCTTCCTCACCAGGCGACTCATCGAGGATCTCGGCCTGCATCTTGTTGCGCTCGGCCCATCGCAGGTACATCCGCAGCAGCATCTCCGCCCAGTCCTGCGAGTCGATGCCGCCGGCGCCTGCGTGGATGCTGACCAGCGCCGGATGGTCGGCGTAGGGATGGGCAAACAGGAGATCGATCTCCTGCTTCTCGACATCCTTATCAAGGGATTGGAGATCCTCCTCGAGCGTTTCCTTGAGATGATCGTCCTTCTCGGCAATCGCCATCTCGGCAAGCCCGATGACGTCTCGAGCACGGGACTCGAGCTTGCGCCACGTTTGCACCTCATCCCGCAGACTCTTGGATTCCTGGCCAAGCCGCTGGGCTCGCTGGGGATCCTGCCAGATGTTCGGGTCTTCTAGCTCGGCCTGCAGCGTCGTAAGACGCTGACTCTTCCGGGGGAGGTCAAAGATGCTCCTGAAGCTGAAGAATCTTCTTCAGCAGGTCGTTGGCGTGTTCGAGGATCTCTTCCATGGCTTAGCGCCCGTGACAGTTCTTGAACCGCTTGCCGCTGCCGCAGGGACAGATGTCGTTGCGGCCGACCCCGGCAAAGTTGAGCGATTGGGGCCGGCGGAACGGCGGGCGGAGCGGCGCGCCGGAGCTGGCCTCCGCGGCCTTGGGCGTCTTCGGCGGCTCGGCGACGTCCTGGGTCGTGACCGGGTTGGCAGCCGCCGCAGCCCTGGCTCGAGTTTGTTTCGCTGGGGCAGCTTTCTTCTTCGTCATCGCGGGAATCCTACCCGAACTTGTCAGTTCCTGAACCAACTCATCGGCCGTGGCACTTCTTGTATTTCTTGCCGCTGCCGCACCAGCAGGGGTCGTTCCGACCGAGCTTCGCGGTGTTCGGCGGTCCGGCCGGCTGGCCGTTCGGGCTGGGTTTGCCCGGCCTGGCCGCGGCGCCCGGCGGGCTCGCCTGCGGAGCCTGGTTGGCCATCGCCAGCGGTGGCGGCGCCTGGGGCGGCTCCTTGACCAGCTGCACCCGGTAGATCGTCGAGGCGATGTCGAACTGGATGTCGTTGGTCAGCTCCTGGAAGGCCTGGAAGGCTTCGTTCTTGTACTCGATCAAGGGGTCCTTCTGGCCGAAGGCGCGCAGGCCGATGCCCTCCTTGAAGTGCTCCATCATGGTCAGGTAGCTGATCCACTTCGAGTCGATCGTCTTGAGCACGACGAACTGCTCGACCTTGCGCATCATCGGCTCGGTGATCTCGGCTTCTTTCGTCTTGTAGGCGGCGTCGGCGTACTCCATCAGCCGGGCGACCACCGCCTCCTTGGCCTCACCGAATTCATCGATGGAGAGCTGATCGAAGGGCGGCAGCGGGAAGACGTTGCCGAGCTGCGCGACCAGACCTTCGAGGTCCCAGTTGTCGGGGTGACGGGATTCGCAGTGCTGGTTGACGGCGTCCTCGACCACCTTTTCGATCCACTCCCGGATCTGCGGCCGAAGATCGGCGCCCTCGAGCACCTTACGCCGCTCGGCGTAAATGATCTCGCGCTGCTTGTTCATCACGTCGTCGTACTCGACCAGGTATCGCCGGGCGTCGAAGTTGTGGCCCTCGACCTTGGTTTGCGCCCCTTCGATCTGTCGTGACACGAGCCGCGACTCGATCGGCTCGTCGTCGGCGACCCGCAGCATGTTCATCATCCCCTTGATGCGCTCGCCACCGAAGATGCGCATCAGGTCATCGTCGAGCGCGAGGAAGAACCGCGATGATCCCGGGTCACCCTGGCGGCCGGCGCGACCCCGGAGCTGGTTGTCGATCCGGCGGCTCTCGTGCCGCTCGGTGCCAACGATGTGGAGGCCGCCAGCGGGGGCGACGCCCTCGCCCAGCACGATGTCGGTGCCGCGGCCGGCCATGTTGGTCGCGATCGTGACGGAGCCCGGCTGACCGGCTTTCGCCACGATCAGGGCCTCCCGCTCGTGCTGCTTGGCGTTGAGGACTTCGTGGGGAACGCCCCGCTTTTGCAGGATCCGCGACAGCCGCTCGGATTTCTCCACCGACACGGTGCCGACCAGCACGGGACGTCCCTGGCTGGCGGTCTCCTGGATCTCGGCGGCGACCGCGTTGAACTTCGCGTCCTCGGTCTTGTAGATCAGGTCCGGGTTATCCTCGCGGACCATCGGCTTGTGGGTCGGAATCACCACGACCTGAAGCTTGTAGATCTTGTCGAACTCCTCGGCCTCGGTGACCGCAGTGCCGGTCATCCCGGCCAGCTTCTTGTAGAGGCGGAAATAGTTCTGATACGTGATGGTGGCGAGCGTCTGCGTTTCCTGCTGGACCTTCACCCCTTCCTTGGCTTCAACCGCCTGGTGCAGACCATCGGCCCAGCGACGGCCCGGTTGCTGGCGGCCGGTGAACTCGTCGACGATGATCACCTCGCCGTCCTTGACCAGGTAATCCCGGTCGCGCTTGTAAAGGGTGGCGGCCTTGAGTGCCTGGTTGATCTGATGGGCCTCGTCGACGTGTTCGAGCTCGTAGACGTTCTTGATCCCGGTCCAGCGCTCGATCTTGGCGATCCCTTCCTCGGTCAGCGACGCCGATTTCGTCTTCTCATCGACGGTGAAATCCTCGGCGGCCAATCGCGAAATCAGCCGGGCGTACTGGTAGTACTTCTCGGTCGACTCCTGAGCCTGACCGGAGATGATCAGCGGCGTGCGCGCCTCGTCGATCAGGATGCTGTCGACCTCGTCCACGATCGCGTAGTGCAGCCCGCGCTGAACACACTGGGAGAGATCGACCGCCATGTTGTCGCGCAGGTAGTCGAAGCCGAACTCGCTGTTGGTGCCGTAGGTGATGTCCGCCTGGTAGGCCTCGGGCCGGCTGATCGGCCGCAAATGCTGCAGTCGGGGGTCGGGGTGCGTCTCGTCGAGGAACTCCGGATCGTAGATCAGCGACATCTCGTGGCCGATCACCGCCACGGTCATGCCGAGCGCGTGATAAATGGGCGCGTTCCAGCCGGCGTCGCGGCGGGCCAGATAGTCGTTGACGGTGACCAGATGGACGCCTTTGGCCTCGAGCGCGTTGAGGTAGAGGGGCAGGACCGCGACCAAGGTTTTGCCCTCGCCGGTCTTCATCTCGGCGATCTTTCCCTGGTGGAGGACGATGCCGCCCACCATCTGGACGTCGAATGGGCGCAGGCCGATCGTCCGGCGGGCGGCTTCGCGCACGACGGCGAACGCCTCCTCGAGGATGTCCTCGATGGTGTGCCCATCGGCGAGCTGCTGCCGGAACTCGGCCGTCTTGGCCTTGAGCTCATCGTCGCTCAGCTTCTGCAGCAGCGACTCGAGCTCGTTGACGTCGGCGACCCGTTCCAGGTGGCGCTTGACTTCCCGGGCGTTCGGATCGCCTAAGACCTTGGTAAGAACGCTCATGGGATCAGCTGGTCTGCCAGCAACCAGTAAGCATACCCGGCCTCCGGCGCTCCAAACGGCTCGGCAGGCGTCAGCTCAGGTCGGCCTCGACCAGCCCGAACGACCCGTCGTTGCGCCGGTAGAGAAGGTTGAGCTCCTGGCTGTCCTCGTTAAGGAAAAGGAAGAAGGCGTGCCCGAGGCCATCCATTTCCTGGCGGGCCTGGTCCTCCGACATCGGCTTCATCTTGAAGCGCTTGATCCGGGCGACGCCGTTGGGGCGCACCACCGGAGCCGGCGCCCCCGGCTGCGCGATGGTCGCCACCGGCTTGGCACGCCGGTGATCCTTGAGCTTTTCCTTGTGCTGGCGAATCTGCCGGTCCATCTTGTCGATCACCAGGTCGACCGCCTCGTTCATGTGGGCCGCCGATTGCGCCGCTTTGAGGATGTTGCCGGTCCGGCCGGTCACATGGACCGTCAGCTCGGCCACCTTCATGGTTTCGAGGCTCTTGTTTTTCTCGGTGCCGAGCTCCATGCGCGCTTCCAGAATGTGATCGAAATGCCGCGCCAGCTTCTCGAGCTTGGCCTGAGCGTATGCCTTGATCTGGGGGTCGGCCGCGGATTTCTTGGCCTGAATCAAGATCTCCATGTCGCCTCCTCTGAAGATCTCTGGTGCCCCGAGTATAAGGATCAGCGACCCCGGAGGGCGACCGCGTGGCTGGCCGGTTGGTGGCCTATTTGGTGGGCCGTTCGTTCGCCCGGCGATCCGGGAAGACGCGAGCCAATTCCGGCGGAATTGGCACGCCCGCCGCAAACAGCTTGTCCATGATGTGCGGACGGATACCCGTCGGCCGGAAGACACCGGTCATGACGCCATCCTTGCCCATGCCATGCGACTCGTAAAGGAAGATCTCCTGCATGGTGATGGTGTCGCCTTCCATGCCGGTGATCTCGGTGATGCTGGTTACCTTGCGCTGACCGTCCCGCGTCCGGTTGAGCTGGACGATCAGATCGATGGCCGACGCCACCTGCTGGCGGATGGCCTTGGTGGGCAGGTCGATGCCGGCCATCAGCACCATGGTCTCCAGCCGGGACAGAGCGTCGCGCGTGGTGTTGGCGTGCAGCGTGGTCAACGATCCATCGTGACCGGTGTTCATCGCCTGCAGCATGTCCAGCGCCTCACCGGCACGGCACTCGCCGACGACGATGCGGTCGGGACGCATCCGGAGGGCGTTGATCACGAGATCGCGGATCCCCACCCGGTTCTCGCCATTGAGGTCCGGCGGGCGGGCTTCCATCCGGCAGACATGCTCCTGGTGGAGCTGCAGCTCGGCCGCGTCCTCGATGGTGACGATGCGCTCATCGGGGGGGATAAAGCCCGACATGACGTTGAGTAGCGTCGTCTTGCCGGTACCGGTTCCACCGGAAATCAGGATATTGGCCCGCGACATGACACAGGCCTTGAGGAAGCCGATCGCCTCGTGGGTGATCGTTCCGAAGTTGACCAGGTCTTCGTCCTGGTAGGGATCGCGTGAGAACTTCCGGATGGTCAGCATCGGCCCGTCGAGCGCGATCGGCGAGATCACGGCATTCACGCGGGACCCATCCAGGAGGCGGGCATCGACCATCGGGGTGCGGAAGTCGATCCGGCGACCGACCGCCGAGACGATGAAATCGATGACGCGGAGCAGATGGTTCTCGTCGTCGAACTTCCGGTCGGTGAGCAGGATCTTGCCGTTTCGTTCCACGTAGACGTTTTCGTGGCCGTTGACCATGACCTCGGTCAGGCTGTCGTCGAGGACCAGGTCCCGGATCGGGCCGAGGGCCTCGTAATACCGAGCGAGCTCGTCCTGTGAAACCTCGGACGCATTGACCATCTAAGCCCAATCCCCCAAACAGAGATTTATGGACAGGCGAACCTGTCCGGCGATGTAACGGCGGGTGCCGGCAAAGTTTGCGCCCTGGCCAGCACCAGGAAGGCGCCGATCGAGCCCCCTGCTTGCTGAATTGCCTGTGCGGCTGCTTCCAGCGTCGCCCCGGTGGTGCAGACATCGTCCACCAGCGCCAGGCCCAGCGGCGGCGCTTGGGTGGCCGTCCAGGCGAAGGCCCCAAACAGGTTCACCCGCCGCTCGGCCTGGCGCAAGCCAACCTGAGCTGGTGTGGCGACGATTCGGGTGAGCCCGCCAACCAGCGGCAGGTGAAGGGCCATGCCCAGCGCCCTGGCGAGCCGCTCCGCCTGGTTGAAGCCTCGCTCGTTCAGACGCTGCGGATGGAGGGGGATCGCCGCCAGGGCCGTGATGCGAATGCCCGAGCGGCTGACTGCCTGGGCCAGCAGAGGCGCCAGGTCCGCGGCCAGCTGGCGACGGCCCTCGTACTTATAGGTATGGATCGCCCGCTGCAGCGGGCCGGCAAACCGGCCGCCGGCGACCAGCGAGATGCCGTTGAGGATGCCCTCGGGAATCGGCTCAATGGCGTCGGCGCATCTGGTGCACCAGTTCGCACCGTACCGGCCGCAGCCGGCGCAGCGTGGCGGAAAGAGCAGGTCGAGCAGCGACAAGACTCAGGCGACGAGCAGCTGGTCGCCGACTTTGATGCCGTGCCGGTCGACCGCGCCGGCCGGAAGCTCAGCGACCTTGTCGGCGCCCCAGACCAGCGGCACCATGCCAATCCAGGGCAGCAATCGCCGGTAGATCTTTACCACCACGCCTTTCTTGTCGATGAAAACGGCGTCGATCGGGAACCGCATGAACATCATGTGGATGCCGCTGCAATGCGGAATCAGCAGGCCGCCGCTCTCCGGCAGCCTCGACCGCCCCATCAGCCCCAGCCCCTGCGTGACGAAATTCCGAGCCACCTCGAGCGGCTCAGCGACTACGGACCCGTCGTTCTTCGTTAAGCGCAAAACTCTTTCTCCGTATCAGTCGGTATGGATTGTATCAACGGGAACAGCGAGGCCGCAGGCCGAGCCGGGCTTTCGCCCGAAAGCGACGGCACCGCATGCCGCCCTGTACGCGCACACGAGGGCAATGGAATTTCGCCCGAGTGCGCGATGGGGCGGCTGGACGGCGCCATGTCGCGTTCTATTTGTGCTGGAACGTGTGGATGATGATGATGACGGCCGGTCCCATGAGGACGATGAACAAGGTCGGGAAGATGCAGCCGATCATCGGGAACAACATTTTCAGCGGGGCCTGCGCCGCCTGTTCCTCGGCGCGCTGACGGCGACGGCGCCGCATTTCCTCGGACTGGATGCGCAGCACCTTCGCGATACCGACACCAAGCTGTTCTGACTGGATCAGCGCCTGGATGAAGGTATGCAGTTCCTCGACACCGGAGCGGCGGCCCATGTCATCCAGAGCCTCCAGCCGAGGCCGGCCGAGCCGGATCTCATTGAGTACCTGGGCGAACTCGTCAGACAGCGCGTTGTGGAACTTGTCCACCAGGCGGCCGATGGCGGCGTCGAAACCAAGGCCGGCCTCGACCGAGATCGTCAGCAGGTCGAGCGCGTTGGGGAGCGCCAGCCGGAGTTCCTTTTGGCGGCCCTTGATCTTGTTGTTGAGCCAGACGTCGGGCAGATAGCGGCCGAGCAGGAAGCCCACACCCGCCGCGCCCACTTGCAGCAGGAACTGATTCGGAAACACCAGCCCGCCAAACCAGAAGGCGATCAGGGCGACGACGATACCGGCGATCACCTTGAAGACCTCGAAGCCGTTGACGCTCAAGCCGTACGGGCGGCCGGCGATGTTCAGCTTGTTCTGCAGCACCACCTGCCGGTTCTTCGCCATGCGGGAGGTGAGCACCCCACCAAGCCGCTCCAGCGCGGGCTTGATGAAGCGCTCGCTGAAGGGCAGCGAGAGCTCGATTTCGTCGAGCGTCAGGTTGTGGTCGCGATACTGTGCCAGCCGTTCGGCGATCAGGTCCTGGCGCGGCTTGGCGGTCATCGCTTGCACCGCGATGAAGACGCCGCTGAAGGCGAGGAAGGCAAAGACGATGGTAAAAATGCTCATTCAGCTACACCTGGATGTTCGTGATTTTCGAGATGATGCCGTAGCCGATCGCGATCGCAATGAGGCCCATCCCCATCAGGACGTACCCCAGCCATTCGTGGAAGAGCGGTGTGATGTAACTCGGCGAGATGAAGGTCAGGACCAGGCCCAGGGCGAAGGGCAAGCCGGTGATGATATAGCCGGATGCGCGCGCCTGCGCCGTCAGCGTGCGGATCTCGCCCTGGATCCGGATGCGCTCACGGATGGTGAAGGCGATCGTGTCCAGGATCTCAGCCAGGTTGCCACCGACCACGCGGTGGATCTGGACGGCGGTCACCATCAGGTCGAAGTCTTCGCTCTCGATGCGCTTGACCATGTGTGCCAGGGCATCATCGACCGAGACACCCAGGTTCATTTCCCGAACGGCGCGGCTGAACTCGTCCGCCATCGGCGGCGAGGAGCTCTTGGCAATCGTCGCCATCGCCTGGGCAAAGGAGTAGCCGGCCTTGAGTGCATTGGAGAGCAGGACGATGGTGTCGCCTAGCTGGTTGTTGAAGGCCTTGAGCCGGCGCCGCTGGCGGAACTTCAAGAAGAAGCCCGGGGCGAAGTAGCCGACCGGGATGCCCAGCAGGGCCAGGATCGGGTTGTGGAAGCGCACGAAGAGGACCGCGCTGAGCAGCACGATCAGACCGACGATGATCATCACGTACTCCGAGACGCGGAGCTTGAGGTCGGCCTTGGCGAGCTCTTCGGTGAGCTTCGAGGTCCGGCCACCCTTGTTGCGGGTCAGGCTCTTGTTGAACCCCTCGAGGAAGCCTTCCAGCAGGCCGCCCTTCTTGGCGGTCTGACCGGCCTGCGGATTGTAGCCGTCCATGTGCAGGTCGACCTCGCTGGTCGGCTGCCGGTTCGACATGAGGGCCATCACGACGATGAGTGCGCCAATCGCGGCCATCGCCGCGAAGATCAGCTGCAGCGACATTTAGTTGCCTCCTTCGCCGGCAGGATCCGGCAGCGGCGTGAAGAGTTCCTTGGGCACGGCCTCACCCGACGATTGCAGGTGCTCGAAATACTTCGGCATGATTCCCGTGGGCGTGAAGTAGCCCTGAACCTTGCCGTCCTCGTTGACGCCGGTCTGCTTGTACACGAAAATGTCCTGCACCTTTACCTGGTCGCCGTGCAGTCCGAGCACTTCGCTGATGGCGATAACCTTTCGCGCGCCATCCCTCAGACGACTCTGCTGCACGATGACGTTTATGGCGGAGGAGATCTGCTCCCGGATCGCCCGGGACGGCAATTCTGCTCCCGCCATCAACACCAACGTTTCCAGGCGGTTCAAACTGTCACGCGGCGAGTTGGCGTGAATAGTCGTCAACGATCCGTCATGGCCTGTATTCATCGCCTGTAACATGTCGAGCGCCTCGCCGCCGCGGCACTCACCGACGACGATCCGGTCCGGGCGCATCCGGAGCGCGTTGACGACCAGGTCCCGGATGGCGATGCGCCCGCGCCCCTCCACGGTCGCGGGCCGTGACTCAAGCGTTACAACGTGCTCCTGGTTCAACTGGAGCTCCGCCGCATCCTCCACGGTGACGACCCGCTCGTCCTCCGGGATGAAGCTGGAGAGCACGTTCAGCGTGGTCGTCTTGCCCGAGCCGGTTCCACCGGACACGAGCATGTTCAGGCGTGAGCGGACGCAGGCGCGCAGGAACTGCGCCATCGGATCGGTCATCGACCCGAACTTGATCAGGTCGGTGATCTTGTAGGGGTCTTTGGAGAATTTTCGGATGGTCAGGATCGGCCCGTTGAGCGCCAGCGGCGGGATGATGACGTTGACGCGGGAGCCATCCTTGAGCCGGGCGTCGACCATGGGCGAGCTTTCGTCGATTCGCCGACCGATGGTAGACACGATCCGGTCGATGATGCGGCGCAGCTGATCTTCGCTCTCGAACTGGACGGTGGAGAGGGTCAGCTTGCCCTTGTGCTCGACGAAGATCTGGTCGGGGCCATTGACCATGATTTCGGTGACGCTCGGATCGTTGACCAGCACGTCGATCGGCCCCAGTCCGAGGAAGTCGCTGAGCACCGAGTCCTGCAAGCGCTGCCGCTCGGGCTTGGTCAGGGTAAGCCCCATCTCGGCGATGACCCCGTTGAGGGCCTCGATGATCTTGGTGGCCCGCTGCTCTTTGTCTTCTTCCTCGCTGTCGTCGATCTGCTCGATCAGGCGCGCCTGGAGCCGGTTCTTGATCCGCTCCGCCTGGACCTCGAAGGGCGTGCGCGCCCGCGCCGTGCCGGTCTGGCTCGCCGCTGACGAGTCCGGGGCTCCCGGCTCGGGACCCTGCTGCTTTTGAACGCGGTCGAGGAGCGACACTACGCCCGCACCTCCCCAGCCGTCACAGTGCGCAGCCTTGCCATCACACAGGGTGACGTTGCCGGGCAGCAGCGCGCCTGGGAATTCATCTCACCCTTCCTAACGCCGGGCGAACAGACCCTTGCGGGGTTTTTTCTCGGCGGACTCGAGCGCGGCGGCGGCCGGCGCCGCGGCTGGCATCAGTTTCCCGACCAGTTCACGAATCCGCTGGCTGATCTCGGACTCCGGGTGGGTGGTCACGAAGGGATTGCCCCGGTTGATCGAGTTGATCACGAGCTTGGGGTCGTTGGGGATCTGGCCGGCGATCGGAAAGCGCAGATTGGCCTCGACGCTCTCCTTGTTGAATTCGGAATGGGCGTCCGACTTGTTCAGCAGGAGCACCACCCGGTCCGGTGAGATCGAGAGCGAGTCGAAGATCTTGAGCGCCAGTTTGGTGTTCTTGATCGCTGGAATGCTGAGCGAGGTGACGACCACCACCTTGTCGGCGTGGTCGAGAACCTCGAGGTTGATCTCGCCGAGGTGCGCGCTGCTGTCGACGATGATGTAGTCGAACATTTTCCGCAGCTCGCTGAAGATGCGCCGGACGTGGTCGACCGTCACCAGATCGGCCAGCTCGGGGCTGATCGGAGTCAACAGCACCTTCACGCCGCCCGGCCCGTCGACCATGATCTCGCGGATGAAGTCGGCGTCCATGTGTTCGATGTTCTCGATCAGGTCGGTGATGCCCTGCGAGTGGTCAAGGTTGAGCAGCACGCCGATGTCGCCAAATTGGAGGTCGAGGTCGACCAGCGCCACCTTGCCCTTGGTCTCATTGGCCATCGACACCGCCAGGTTGGCGGCGATCAGTGACTTGCCGACACCGCCCTTCCCGGAATAGAAGAAGAAGACCTGGCCGTGCTCGCCCCGCTTGGGGGCTTCGACCTCGGCGGGGGCCCCCGGCGCGGCCGCC
>DATASI010000025.1:0-11703 GCA_036269255.1 Candidatus Dormiibacterota bacterium | reverse complement strand
ACCCCCACCCTGACCCTCCCCCGCGCGCGGGGGAGGGGATTTGCTCTTCAAAAAATATCCGCGGCGTTCGCCTTCTCTGCACATCTCGGAATCGAGCGGAACATAGGGGCTCTCCCAGAGCGAGAGCCTGAAGCCCATTGAGCGCAGCTCCTCGATCATTCCTTTCGGGTCAGGGAACGCGGACTCGTCCCATTCGAAGTCGCCGTGATGGCCCTCGTGATAGCGCATCCAATAGGGGTCGACATGAATGACGTCGCACGGAATCCCTTCCTCGCGCATCCGGCGCGCGACGGTCATCACTTCCTCGCGATTGCGGTAGCCCCAGCGGCTGATCCAGAAACCGAACGACCAGTCCGGCGGCACCGCCGGCGGGCCCGTCAGCTGGTGATAGCCGCGGATCACGTCCGCGATCCCCTCGCCCAGAATGAGATAGAAGCGCAGATGATCAGCGCGTGCGGTCGCCTGCCAGGCGGCGACCGAGGCCTGGCCAAGGTCGTAGTAGATCGGCGACGTCATGTCGAAGAAGACCGCGTAGCCACGGGTGCTCAGAAGCAGCGGGACGTTTTTGTAGGAGCGATCGCTGCGGACGCCGAAGGCGTCGACCGTCCAGGACGCAAACGCCTGGCCCCGCCGGTCGAGCGCACCGAAGTGCTCGCCGAGGCCGAAGAGCGCTTCCTCGGGCTGGAGCGCCGCGGTGAGCCAGCGCAATCCGCGGGCATGTCCGGTCGGAAAGTGGTGATAGCCGCCGCGGATGTCCCGATCCTCAGCCTCGTCCGCGAACCGCAGGTCAGCGCCACCGGCGGCACCGTAGACCCGGAGCCCGTAGGGGTCGTTCGTGATCTCGAGCGATAGCCCGGGCATGACGATGGTTCGGCTGCGCTCGCCATCTCGCAAATCCCAGTCCGTCGCCACCGGCGCCTCCGAAACCAGTAGGCGCGACCGCCGGTTCGCCCCCGGGCCGATATGCACGCGGATGATGTTGGGCGCCACCGGCCGGAACTCGATCGGCACGCGAGCGCCGCGGTCGTCCACAGCGCTGACTTCCAGCCGGTCGGCGCGTCGGCGCACGCCGCTGACTCGCTGGATTCGCCGAGGATCCCGGGGTTGAAAGTCAGCGGCCGGTCGGGCCGGCTGCGCCGCTCGGACTACCAGCCGCGCCCGATCCACTCGTCGAGGTGCGGACGTTCGCGGCCGATTGTCGTCGGTTTGCCGTGGCCGGGGAGGACCTTGACGTCATCGGGCAGCGCGAAGAGCCTGGTCTTGATGCTTTCGATGATTGTCGGAAAGCTCGCATTCGGGTTTCCGGTATTACCGGGCCCGCCAGGAAAAAGGGTATCGCCTGAAAACAACTGATCCTCGATCAGGAAGCAAACGCTGCCAGGCGTGTGGCCGGGCGTGTGGAGCGCGACGAGCTCGTTATCACCGAAGCGAAAGCGCTCGCCGTCGGTGACACGATGATCGGCTGCCATGGGCATCATCGACTCGTCAAGCGCATGGCAACTGAAGCGCGCCTGCGTCTGGTCGCGGACGGCCTTCAGCGCCTGGACATGGTCCTGATGCCCATGCGTCGTGAGGATGTGACTGACCCTGAGCCCGTCGAGCTCTTTGAGGATGCGCGGTGCCTCATTGGCGGCATCGATCAGCAACGCCTCACTGGTCTTGTCGTCGCTCAGGATGTAGACATTGTTGTCGTAGGGCCCCACCGCAAACGTCCTCACGCGATACATCGAGGTCAGTCTACGGATTGAGGCTTCATAAAATTGGATTGGATGGCCAGGCAGCGGCGTATCGGCATGCACATGCGCACCGGGCGAGGGCTGGAGAAAGCCGTCGAGATGATCAAGGCGCTCGAGCTCGAGGCCGTCCAGATCTTCACTGACAATCCGAGCGCCTGGCGCTCGGCTCCCGTCGATCCCAAGGCCACTGAATTCTTTCGCCGCTCGCTGCGGGAGCTCGGCGTCGATCCGGTCCTCTCCCACGCCATGTACCTGATCAACCTGGCCGGACCGAATCCGAACTTTCAGAAAAAGTCGCGGGCGGCGCTCCAGGCGGAGCTCGAGCGTGCCGACCGCTACGGCTGTCAATACGTCGTCGTCCACGTCGGCAGCCATATGGGCGAGGGCGCCCAGGCCGGCATCGACCGGGTGGTTGCGGGGCTCGACGATGTCCTGAGCCGGGCGGGCGGTTCGGCGACCTGCCTGCTGGAAACCTCGGCCGGCGGCGGCGCCTACGTCGGTGCCAGCTTCGAAGACCTCGCCCAGATCCTGGGTCGGCTGCCGCAGCACGCCGAGCGTCTGTGTGTCTGCTTCGATACCGCTCACGCCTACGCCTCGGGTTACGACGACGCCGGCGCCGTCGGCATGACCGCTACGCTCGACCAGCTGACTACCATCATCCCGCCGCAGCGGATCAAGGCCTGCCATTGCAACGACACCACGGTGGCGCTCGGCGGGAAGGCGGACCGCCACGTGAGCATCGGTCAGGGCAACATCGGCCTCGAGGGCTTTCGCGCCCTCCTTCATTACGAGACGCTGGCCCATTGCGGCTTCGTGCTCGAAACGCCGGGCGAGGAAATGTTGGAGGGCCGGGCGAACCTCACGACCCTGCGGTCGCTGCGATGAACGAACCATTGGAGGCCGTGCTCTTCGACTACGGGCACACGCTGATTCATTTCGACGAGCGACCTCATTCGCGGCTGGTCGACGCCTACCAGAAGATCAATCACTTGCTCGCTCAACGGCTGGAACGCGAGGTGCCGGCCGCCGAGGTGCTGATCGAGAAGGTCTCCAAAACCGTCGACGATGAGATCCAGCGGGATTACGCCGCAGGCCGAGAGGAAGAAGTCGAAATCGCCGCGCTCTACGATGCCGCCCTTCGCGGCATCGGCCTGGAACTCGAGCCGGAGGTTATCGAGCAGGTGATGGAGATGGAGCAGCTGGGGTGGATCGGCGCCGTCCACGTGGGGCCGGACGTGGTTTCGACGTTGGAATCGCTGCGCGCCTCGGGTCTCCGGCTGGGGATCGTCTCCAACGCTGCCTACCTGCCCCAGCTCATGGTTAAGCAGATGGCTGCTCTGGGGTTGCGTGACTTCTTCAACGGCGTGACGTTTTCATCGGAAGTCGGGCTGCGAAAACCGCATCGCGAGATCTACGAGGATGCGCTGCGGAAGGTCGGCGTCACCGCCTCCCGCACGCTCTTTGTCGGCGACCGGGTGCGTGAGGACGTGCAGGGGCCAAAGAGCCTGGGGATGCGCGCCGTGCTCACCCGCGAATGGAGACAGGAAGACGACCCTGGCGTCGCCGATTTCGTCATCCAGCGCCTGGGCGAGCTGCCGCCGATCGTTGCCCGGCTCCGCGCCGGGCAGCCCAGCGCCGATACCTATAATTGATGGACGTCGCGCGAGTAGGCTCGCGGATGGGTTCTGGAGGTAGGGGCGGTGGACTTCCGCGAGTATCTGAAGCGCAAGTGTCGCGAGCAGAACATTTCGCTGCACCGTCTGGCCGTCCGCTGCGACCTGAACCAGATTTACTTCTACCAGGCGGTCAATAAGAACAAGGAAAACCCGCCACCCTGGGTGCTGCGCCGGGCTGCACCGCATCTCGGTGTGACGTACGTGGAGTTGTTGATCGCGGCCGGACACCTCAACGAGGACGACCTTCACGAGTACAACGGGCGGGCCGGCCGGCCGGAAAAAGAGCGGGAGCGCGAACGAGAGAAGGTCGGCGTCTGACGCGGATCGCCGCGAGTTAGGCTGAGTTCGTCGTCCCGGCGCTCTGGAAATCCGAGTAGTGGTACGTAATGTTCCAGCTGAAGTCGGGCGCGTCGATGCTGATCTTCATCTGATGCAGGAGATGATCACTGCTCGAGATCCAGACCTCGACCTGAATGCCGGCGCCGGTCAGCTCGGCTTCGACTGCCGGATCAAGGGGGTTGGACGGATCGGCCTTTAGCTGTTCGACGTACTTGCCCGTGTCGACGCTGAGCGAGAAGTGGTGGACGTCGATGTTGTCCATCTGGATGTCGCCCAGGTCATCCGATGCGCGAAAGGCGTGGACGAACTCGAGGTTGGAGATCGGATCCATCCCGGGCGCAATCTGCGCCTTGCTGTTGCCGGTGACATCCTTCCAGGCCGGCGACTGCGAGGGGATCTGGATGTACTCATGGCCATTCTCGATCCGCTCGTTCTCGCCGATGGTCGCGTAGCCACCGCCGGATGGCACGCTCAGCTGGAGGCTGAGGTTTTCCTTGTGTGGGTAAATCAGATCTCCGGAGCCGGTGAGCTTGACGCCCGGAACGCCGGCCAGGACCAGCGTGCCGTTGATCGACAGATGAACGCTCTTCAGCTTGGTCATCGCATCGCCGGAAAGCGCGATGTTGGAGGATGGGTCCGCCGTCGGTGCGGCGGTGCCGCCGCCGGGAATCAGGCTGTTAGCGGCGCCGCTCTTCCAGATCACAAGGCACGTGGCGACCGCGACGATGACGGTGATGACGCGGCCCATCGAGCACGCAACGTGACCCCTTTTGCTTCCTTGCTAGAGGAAAGCGCGGCCCGCCGGAAGGAGGGGTTGGCGTTGGATCCGAAGAGGGGGACGGGAATCAGGGACGCCGGCGGGCCTAGCCAGCGGGCGGATAATAGGTCACCCCAACGCCCCGCGACACGCCATATACCCGTTTGTTACGCGCCTGTTACGTGGGTAGACTGGCCTGCATGCAGCGCGTCGTGATGCATGTCGATCTCGACGCCTTCTATGCCTCGGTCGAGCAGCTGCGCCACCCTGAGCTGCGGGGCAAGCCGGTCATCGTCGGTGGCGCCGGCGTCCCCGGCGAGCGAGGGGTCGTCGCCGCTGCCTCCTATGAAGCCCGGCCCTTCGGCGTTCGCTCGGCCATGCCGCTCAGCCGGGCGAAGCGTCTGTGTCCTCAGGCCGTCTTTGTGCCCTGCGACTTCAAGGCATACCGGGAGGCGTCGAAATCGGTCTTTGACATTCTCGATCGCTACTCGCCGGTCATCGAGCCCCTCGCCCTTGACGAGGCCTACCTGGACTGCACCGGCCAGGAGGCACTGATGGGGCCGCCCGAGAGGGTAGCCGTCCGCCTTCGCGACGAGGTGAGGGCGCGCTGCGGCCTCGATATCAGCATCGGCGTTGCCAGCTCGAAGCTGGTCGCGAAGGTGGCGTCGGAGCTGCGCAAACCGCGTGGGCTGGTCGTGGTTTCCCCAGGCAGTGAAGCGGGGTTCCTGGCCCCGCTGCCGCTGGCGAAGCTTCCCGGTTGCGGGCCTGCGACCGTCTCCCGGCTGAAGCGCATCGGCGTCCGGAGCGTTGCTGAGCTGGCTGCGCTGCCCGATCCCTTGCTGGGAGAGCTGTTCGGCCAGTACGGACGGGCGCTGGGCGCTCACGCTCGGGGCATCGACGCCAGCCCGGTGACGCCGCCGGGCGACCCCAAGAGCATCTCGCGAGAAGTCACCTTTGACCACGACCAGGTGAACCAGAGCAAGATCCGCGAGACGGCGCTCAGCCTGCTTCAAGACGTCGGGCAGAGCCTGCGCGCGCACGGACTCTCGGCGCGGACGGTGACGCTCAAGATCCGCTATCAACCGTTCGACACGCAGTCGCGGCAGGCAACCCTGGCCTTCGCGACGGATCGAGACGACGAGCTGGCGGACGCTTTTCGGAACCTGCTGGAAGCGCAAGTCGATCGGTCACGTCCGGTGCGTCTGATTGGCGCGGGCGTCAGCAATCTCGAGGCCAGCTCGAGTCAGCTGAACCTTCTGGAAGATCGGTCGGCGCGAAGAGTCCAGCTGGACCAGCAGCTCGATCAGCTGCGAGATCGCTACGGCGACCACGTCATCGCCCGGGGCGTAACGGTGCGGCCGCATCAAAAAGACGTGCGGCGCGATGACCTCGATACTCTTCGAGAGAGCAGCTGATGACGAGCACGCGGCTGACCCATCTCGACGAGAGGGGCGAGGCGCGCATGGTCGATGTCTCGCAGAAGCCGATCACCACCCGCGAGGCGCGAGCGCGAGGTGCGGTTCGGATGAGCGCAGAGGCGCTGGCCGCGATCATCGCGGGCAACCTGCCGAAGGGGGATGTCATCACGACAGCAAGGATCGCGGGCATCCAGGCCGCCAAGCGGACCAGTGAATTGATTCCCATGTGCCATCCCTTGCTGCTGACGATGGTCGACGTCGAGTGCACGCCGGACGAGAAACTGCCCGGCATCGAGATTGCCTCATTGGTTCGCTGCGATGGCAAAACCGGCGCAGAGATGGAAGCGTTGACGGCCGTCACCGTGGCCGCGCTGACCATCATCGACATGGCGAAGAGCGCCGACCGATGGATGACGATCGATGGCGTGACGCTGCTGGAAAAACGTGGGGGAAAGAGCGGCGACGTGCGCCGGCCGAAGGGCCGCTAGCCCTTCAGGGACTTCATGGTCGCGTCGTACGTCTTCTGTGAGGGACCGTAGGTCTTCTGCTCGTAGTCCTGCGGGAGGGTGTAGGTGGACAGCGTTTTCAGGCTCGCCTGGAGGGCGTCCGAGTACTTCTTGACGCCGGCGGCATCCTTGTTCTGCAACGCCTGGATCAGGTTCTCGGTGTTGTCGAGAAGATCATTGAGCGCGCTCAGATTCTTGGCGATCACCGCCGGCAAGCCGGGCGCCTGATCGACGGCGATGGCTTGCTGCAGCTTTGCCTGCGCGTCGGGATACGGTGCTGCCGCGCCAACCAGGTCATGCTTGCCCAGCGCGGTGTACATCTTGGTGAAATCGATCATGACGTCGTAGGTCGGCAGGATCACTTTGCCCATGTTGGAGCCGGCGGTCAGCGCGGTGTCGGCCGGCTTCAGACCGTCGAGCGCGGCCTTGAGGCGCTGACGCTCCTTCGCGATCGCGCTCTTCGAGGGCAGCGCCACCCACTGCAGGATCGCCAGTCGCCCATCGACGCTGTTCAACGCGCTCTCGTCACCCTGCACGATGGCGAGCGAGGCGTTGATGGATTGCACGATCCTGGTGCCCTGCGCTTTGACGACGTTCAGGTCGTTGCTATTGGAATCAGGAGTGAACAGGCTGGCGAAGCCGGCGTCGACCTTGGATTGATGCGACACGGCCGTGGCGGTCGCCTGGTTGGCAGCGGTGATCTGGCCTGCGGCGACAGCCGGCAGGATGCCATAGAGCAGGATCAGCAGGCCCAGCAGTCCGAGCAGACCGTAGGCGATCGACTGCTGGTATCGCACCACCGCCGACGGCAGGACCACCGGAACCGTGAAGGTCTGGCCGAACACCCGAAGCTGCGTGGTTCCGGGCGGCGATGGGGGCGGGGCATAACCCGGGTAGCCGGTCCCGTAGGACGCTCCGGGGTATCCCGGCGGGACGCCGTAGCCGGGCGGGGGGTAGCCTGGGTACTGCGGCTGTTGCCCTGGTTGACCCTGGTAGGCGTCGGGGCCTGGCGCATACGGCTGACCCTGCTGCCCTGGTTGTCCCGGGTAGGCGGCCGGCGCCCCCTGGTAGGAACCGGGTGCTTGCGGATAGCCCTGCTGCGGATATTGCGGCGGCCCGTAGGGGTAGCCTTGCTGGCCCTGGCCGGGTGGTGGTCCCTGGGGCTGGCCCTGCTGCGGCGCGTAGCCGGGCGGCGCGTAGCTGGGCTGCGGCGGCGGAAGCTGGTTGCGGCAATTGGCGCAGGTCTGCGCGCCTGGCGGATTCCAGGTGGCGCCACAGTACGGACAGGGAGCCGATTGATAGGCCTGCATAGCGGCGAGCGTTTGCTACCGGTTCAACTGCCCGGCCGGGTAAACCCTTCGGCTCAGTTCAGGAGCTGAACCAGGTCATCGGCATTGCGGACCGCGTAATCGGAATAGCAGTTGTTGAAGACGGCGTGGACCTCATGGGTGCCTTTCGCCATCTCTCGCAGACGAGGCACCCAGGGCCGCAGCTCCTCGGGCTTGTAGAGGTAACGAAAGCGCTCGGCGGCCGTGATCGATCGCTTCTCCCAGTTTTCCTTGTTGTGCCCGTGGAAGCGGACCATGCCAAGCGGCGCCGTGGTCGCGACCACCGGCGGAACGCTGGACGCAAACCCCTGCGGTTCATCGACGACGACGTAGATGAACCCGCGGCCCTTGAGGAAGTCGAGCACGCGCTGCCGGCGCTCGGGTTTGAGCCAGGCGGCCTGACGAAATTCGATCGCGATGCCAAAGTCCGGCAGCCATTCGCGCAGGTCCTCCATGAAGCGATACGCGCTCGGCGATGGCAGGAACCACTTGGGAAATTGAAAGAGGACGGCGCCCAGCTTGCCGGCATCCTGCAACGGCTGCAATCCCTCGCGGAACCGATCCCAGATGGATTCTTTCTCTTTTGGACCAAGGTCCTTGAAGTAGAGGTTTGTCTTCGAGTCGGCGAGCTTTTCTCGCAGGTCTTTCGGCAAACGCGCCGCGGGCGTCGGGTGCTGGGTCAATAAGGCATAGGCCTTCGCGTCAAAGACGAAGTCCTTGGGCGTTCGCTCGACCCAGAGCAGCGAGGTCTTCTGGTTGGGAATCGCATAGAACGTGCTGTCGACCTCGACCACCGGAAATTTCGAGGCGTAGTACCGCAATCGATCCTCCGCGGTGGTGGCGTCGGGCGGATACCATCCGCTCTTGATCAAGGTTGGTTCGGTCCAGGAGGAGATGCCGACGCGAATACGGCCCATCAGCTGGGTCGATGCGCCCCAGGACTGTCGCTGACCTGGTTGCGCAGCGTTCGAAGCCCATGCGGGAGCGCCTCCAGGACGGCGTCGAGGCTGTCGAGCACGCCGCGCGGACTGCCGGGAAGGGCCAACACGAGCGTCTGGCCGATCACGCCGGCCAGCGAACGCGACAGCATCGCGTGCGGCGTTTTCCTCAGCCCGGCAGCCCGCATCGCCTCGGCGATCCCGGGAACCGGGTAATCGAGCAGCGGCTCGAGCGCCTGAGGCGTGACGTCGCGTGGGCCGAGCCCGGTACCGCCCGTCAGGATGATCAGCTCGGGATCCACCGCCTGCATCCAGGCACGCAACTGATCCTGGATCTCGTCGATCTCATCGCTGACGACCGCGCGGCCGACGACTTCCGCGGGCAGGCGCGCCAGCGCCTCGCTGATCCGCTCACCGCTTTCATCGACGCGCTCGCCACGAGCGCCTTTGGTGCTGACCGTGAGCACGCACGCGCGAAATGCCATCGGTGTCCAGTCTAAGAGGCCCCCACCCTGATACTCCCCGCAAGCGGGGGAGGGACCTCTCGCGGATTAGGCCGGGGCTCGGTAGGCGGCGTGCGCCGCGATAGTCCGACAGAAGTCGGTCACGGCACTGCGGATTTCAAGCAGATCGCGGTAACCAAACGAAATGCAATGGTCGAAGGGCGGATAGCGGACGATCGACGACGCTGCGGGCCGGTCCGCGTCGTAGAGAACCAGCACCGGACGGCCGCGACCCAGCAGCCAGCCGGCCTCGAAGCCAACCCCGAGACTGCGACCGCTCATCTCCATACATCCGGCGTCGGCTTCGTGCAGCTCGCGGCGCATCATCTCGGCGATCAATTCGGGCCGGTCGAGGCCCGGCCGATAGTCCGGATCGGCGACGCGTTCGGCGAGGATGTCGACGCCCGAGTCCAGTAGCGCGCGATGGGCCAGCTGAATCGCCTCGAGGCTTCGCGGGCCCAGCTCGCCACTGACCGAGCGGCCGAGATAGACCTTCATGAGCGAATGGCTTTGCCCGCGCCCTTGACCCGGGGACGCCCGAGGCCGACGACCAGCAAGACGATGCCAAGGACGGGGTCGAACGGCAAAACGATGCCACCGAGCAATGCACTGAGCCAGCGCGGCTTGAAGCGCCGCATGCCGGGATTATCCGCCATTGTCGCGGCTCGCGCGCGGATCGCGAGAAATCACATCCGCCGGCTCGTCCTCGACGTCGATCCCCTCGATGTCCCGCTCGCGCTCGGCCGGCTCGCCCTTCTTGCGGCGGGCTGGTCGCTCGGCGGCCAGCGACCGTACGTCGAGGCCCTGTCGAAGCAGGTGAATGCTCTCCAGGTAGGAAAGCCGTTCGACCAGCCAGCCGACCCGGTAGTGGACGGCGAACCAGGTCTCATGCGCCGGGGGATGCCGATGCCGGCGGCGCCAGCGGCCAACCGCTTCCTTGAAGCTGGGCGCAAAGCCGCCCTCGCCGTGCCGTTCGGCGCTGTCGCTGCCTGACACGCTCGGATTCTAGTGCGGGCTCTGTCGATCGGGATCTCGCCGGCAATCGCGATAATGCCGGAGTGCGACTGGGCGAGGTCATGGCGCTGGCCAACGAGCTCGCTGGTTGTGCTGATACGCCTGCCGACTCTCAGGTCTACCTCGATGGTGAGGTGCGGCGGGTCTTTGCCGGGATCGACGTCGACCTGGGCGAACTCTGGCTGGCGCGGGAACTGGGTGCTGACGGCGTGATCGCCCACCATCCGGTCGGTTCGCGGGCAAGGCTGGACTTTCCGGCGATGATCGAGCGGCATGTAGAGCAGATGACCGAGGTGGGAATTCCAGAAAAGCTTGCCCGCGAGGTCATGCTGGTCCGCAAGCGGCCGGTCGAACATGGGCTGCACACCATCAACTACGACCGCGTGGTCGACGCGGCCCGCAAGCTCGAGATGCCGATCATGAATGTGCATCTCGCCGCCGACATCATCGGCCGAAAGTTCTTTACCGACTTCGTCCAGCGGGTCGTTGATGGTCGGAGCACAACCGTGGGCGGCCTGGTCGGCGAGCTCAAGACGATCCCCGAAATGGAGGCCTCGCTGGTTCAGCCTGAGCTGTGGCTGGGCCAGCCCGACAACCCGGTCGGCAGGTGGGTGGTGCAGATGGCCGCCGGAACCAATGGTGGCGCGCCGATCTATCGCACGTATTATGAGCACGGCATTGACACCATCCTGGCGATGCACATCGACGACCGTGACCTGCGCGAACTGCAGCAGGATCAGCGGCCCGAGGCCAACCTGGTGATCACCGGGCATATGCCCAGCGACTCAATCGGGATGAACCGCGTACTCGACGCGATCGAAAACAGAGGCATTGAAGTTATCGCCGGCTCCGGAGTTATACGGGTTTAGAGCCCATGCAGGAGGACCGCTTGGACGCATCACCTCGGGCATACAACAATGAAGCGGAACGTCGCTACCATCTCCGCCGCCTGGACGACCTCCTGGAAGCGCTGGAGCGCTTGAACCTGGCAGAGGCCAAGGAATTGCCGCAACCGGTCAGGGAGCGCATCGAAAAGGAAGGAATCGTGGTTGAAGCCGAGATCAGCTTCAGCCGCCTGATCGAGATGGTCTGGGCGCAGCAGGAGAAATATTTGATCGACCTCAAGGCCGATCGCCGCAAGGGCTCGCGCCGAGTCGGCGACGGCGTGATCGCCTCGCATCGAGTGCTCGACGCATTCATCCTCGGGCGTCTCAATATCGGAGGGCGGCGCCGGCGACGCGTAACGGGGTAGTCCGCCGGCGCAAACGCGCGGGGCTCGGCCCTGAAAAGCTCGCCTCTTAGGCAAAATTTATTTCGGGTTGCGACAGGCAGCTGTCAAAACCATGGTGGACGATGGCAGCATGGCTGCCCTCGTGATGCCCAGGCCGGCGACCGTGGCCGACGTGATGGCGGCGGCCGGGCGCTTGCGGGCCGCCAACCAGGCGATGCAGGCACTGGTTGCCGTCGCCGAGGGACCGGTGCTGGGCG
>DATASI010000024.1:0-4316 GCA_036269255.1 Candidatus Dormiibacterota bacterium | reverse complement strand
ATCATCGACGAAGTCAGCCTGCCGCACAGCGATGTGGCGTTGCCAGCCTACTACATCATCGCGCCGGCGGAAGCCAGCTCCAATCTCGCCCGCTACGACGGGATTCGCTACGGCTTTCAGGCGGGCGGTGGCCGGAATCTGATCGAGGAGTACATGCTGACCCGCCAGCAGGGATTCGGTGCCGAGGTCAAGCGGCGGATCATGCTCGGAACCTATGCCCTGAGCGCGGGTTATTACGACGCCTACTACCTGCAGGCGCAGAAGGTCCGGACGCTGATCATCGAGGACTTCAAGCGCGCGTTCACCAAGGTCGACGCACTCCTGGGCGCGACCTCGCCCACGGTGGCCTTTCCGCTCGGCGCCAAGACGCAGGACCCCGTCGCGATGTACCTCAACGACATCATCACGATTCCGGCGAACCTCGGCAATGTCTGTGGCATTTCCGTGCCCTGCGGGCTGGTCGACGGGTTGCCGATCGGGCTCCAGGTGATCGCGCCCGGCTTTCGTGAGGATCTCGCACTGCGCGTCGCCCATGCCTTCGAAGCGGCGACGGAATTTCACAAGGCTCAGTCCCCACTCATGAGTGCCGCGGCATGAGCGCGATCGCCACGAAATATGAGGTGGTTGTTGGTCTCGAAGTCCACGCGCAGATCCTGACCGAGAGCAAGATGTTTTGCGGCTGCTCAACGGACTATCTGACGGCGGCGCCGAACGCGAACACCTGTCCCGTCTGTCTCGGGCTGCCGGGGTCGTTGCCGGTGATCAACCGTAAGGCGATCGAGGCCACGATCCGCACGGCGCTGGCGCTCAACTGCGAGATCCCGGAGTTTTCGAAGTTCGACCGCAAGAACTACTTCTATCCCGACCTGCCGAAGGGCTACCAGATCTCACAGTACGACCTGCCGCTCAGCCGGCACGGCTACCTCGAGTTCGAGGTCAAGGGTGAAGCGCGACGCTGCGGCATCACGCGGGTCCACCTGGAAGAGGACACCGGAAAGTTGCTCCACGAAGGGGCGATCGAGCAAACGCAGTCCTCACTGGTCAATTTCAACCGCGCAGGCGTCCCGCTGATGGAGATCGTGTCAGAGCCGGATATGCGCAGTGCGGACGAGGCCCGCGAGTACGTGATGCGCCTTCGGGCGATCCTGCAATACATCGGCGTCAATAACGGCGACATGGAATCGGGCCAGCTGCGCTGCGACGCCAACGTGTCCTTGCGGCCTGAAGGACAGGCCGAGCTCGGCACGAAGGTGGAGGTCAAGAACATGAACTCCTTCCGCGCCATCCATCGCGCCATCCAGTACGAGATCGAGCGCCAGACCGACGTGCTCGATGGCGGCGGCCGGTTGGTTCAGGAAACGCGCGGATGGAACGATGCGCGCGGCCTGACGGTGTCCCAGCGGACTAAGGAGTTCGCCGAGGATTATCGCTACTTCCCAGAACCAGATCTGCCCCCACTCGATGTCAGCCGAACCTGGGTCGACGAAATTCGCACCGGCTTGCCCGAGCTGCCCGCCGCCCGGCGCGACCGATTCATCACCGCCTACGGGCTGACCGCCTACGACGCCTCGCTGCTGACGTCGACCCGCGCGATGGCCGAGTACTTCGAGGAGACGGTGCGCCGCGGCGCGCCGGCAAAGACCTCAGCCAACTGGATCCTGGGGGACTTCAGCCGGTTGCTCAACGCGGATCACAAGGAGATCCAGGATTCGGCGATCAGACCACAGCATCTCCAGCAGCTGATCCAGCTGGTTGATGCCGGTTCGATCAGTGGCAAGATGGCGAAGCAGACCTTCGAGGAAATGTTTCGCGCGAGCGACCCGGCACCCCCGTTGGAAAAGGCCAAGGGCTCGACCCAGATCAGCGGTGAGACCGAGCTGGAAGCGATTGTCGACCAGGTCATCGCCGAGAACGAGAAATCCGTCGCCGACTTCAAAGCCGGCAAGGAACAGGCGCTGAAATTCCTGCTCGGCCAGGGGATGAAAATCTCGAAGGGCCGGGCGAACCCCCAGCGCCTCGACGCGCTGCTCCGTCAGAAGATCAGCGCGTGAGGCTCACCGTCGGCGAGCTTGCCCACGGCGGGGTGGCGGTGGCGCGCGTCGATGGTCGGGTGGTGTTCGTCGAGGGGGCGATCCCGGGCGAGACGGTTGAAGCCGAGGTCACCCACCGGCGGAAGGATTTCTGGCGGGCGCAGGCCGTCGAGGTGCTGGACGCGGCCGAGGCTCGAGTCGATCCACCCTGCCCCTTCTACAAACTGGGCTGCGGCGGCTGCCAGCTCCAGCATGTCGCCTACGCGGAGCAGCTGTCACAGAAGCGGCGTGTGCTCCAGCGGCAGCTCGAGCGCGCCCATCTCGACGTCCCGATCGAGCGCATCGAGGTCTGGGGCATGCAGAATCCCTGGCGATACCGAATCCGTGGCGAGTTCCACGTCCTCCACCGGGGTGGCACGGTCGCGCTCGGGTTCTATCGCAAGCACACCTATCAGACGATGCCAATCGATGCCTGCCTGATCCACGCGGAAGCGATTGAGCGGGCGCTCCCGGCCTTTGCCCACGCTGCCGAGGATCCCGCAGCGGAGAACATCACCGCGATCCAGTTCACCTGGTCGCCGGGTAGCAACGATCTCTTATGGGCGCCGTATCCTCCCGGCACGGCCGATCCGGGCTTCGGCACGCGCGCGGCCGGCTGGATTCCCGAGCTCAACCTGAACGACGACTCGGTCGGGATCGACGACGCCGGCCGTCATTTTCGGGTGCGACCGGAGGCATTCGTTCAGGTCAACGCCCAGCAGCGCGAGGTGCTCTATGAGCGGGCGACGACATACGCCGGGCTGGAGGCCACCGATCGGGTGATCGATGCCTACGCCGGGATCGGCATGCTCACGGCCCGCCTCGCCGAACGAGCCCATGAGGTGATCGCGGTGGAAGAGAGCCCCTACGCGGTTCGGCTGGGGCAATTGAACATGCAACTGAACGGGATCGACAATGTTCGCTATCTGCGAGGAAAAGTCGAGGAGATGGTGTCGACGATCCGCGACCCGGTCGATGTCCTGGTGCTCGATCCGCCGCGCTCAGGCTGCGCCGCAGCCGCCGTCGACGCCATGGCCCAACTGCGGCCCGAACGCATCATCTATATCTCCTGCGAGCCATCGACGCTGGCTCGCGATCTCGCTCGTTTTTCCACAGGCGGACGGTATACCCTTTCGGAGGTGGCTTTCGTCGACATGTTCCCCCAGACCTACCACATCGAAGCCGTCGCCAAGCTCCAACGGGCCGCATGAGTTTCGTCCACCTCCACACCCACTCCGAATTCAGCCTGCTCGACGGCGCCAGCCGGATCTCGGAGATGGTCCGTCTGGCCGCCGAGACCGGAATGCCCGCGATCGCCCTCACCGACCACGGCGTGCTCTATGGCGCGGTCGATCTCTACCTGCAGGCGAAGGCGAACGGGATCAATCCGATCATCGGCCAGGAGGCCTATGTGGCGACGCGCTCGCGGCATCAGAAGGAAGGGCGCGCCGACCGGGATCCGCATCACCTGATCCTGCTGGTGAAGGACATCACGGGCTATCGCAACCTGATTCAGCTGGCCAGCATCGCGCACCTCGAGGGCTACTACTACAAGCCACGGATCGACAAGGCCATCCTGGCCGAACATGCGCAGGGGCTGATCGCGCTCTCGAGCTGTCTCGGCGGTGAAGTGGCGAGCCGGTTGCTGGAAGGCGACGAGGTGGGCGCCGAGCAAGCCGCGCGCGAATACCAAAAGATCTTCGGCGAAGACTATTTCCTCGAGATCCAGGACCACGGGATGGAGGAGCAGGCCCGCGTCAACGAGGGGCTGGCCCGGCTGTCCCAGCGAACCGGCATTCCGCTGGTCGCTACCAATGACACGCATTACACACGCAAGGACGATGCCGAAGCCCATGACATCCTCCTGTGCCTCCAGACGGGGACGGTTGTCTCCGAGATGAACCGGATGCGCTTTCACAATGACGAGTTCTATCTGAAGACTCCGGCCGAGATGGCCGAGCGATTCCGGGATTTCCCGGAGGCGGTGGCGAACACCGTGCGGATCGCCGAGCGGTGCCATCTCGAGCTGGAGACGACCCCGTTGCTGCCGCGCTTCGAGGTGCCGGCCGGCGACACCGCGGACTCTTACCTGCGGCGGCTGGCTGTGGATGGGTTGAAAAAGCGCTACCCGGAGATGACCCAGGCGATCAAGGACCGCTTCGAGATGGAGATCAACGTCATCGAGGAGATGGGGTACGCGGCCTACTTCCTGATCGTCAGCGATTTCACCGACTACGCACGCAAGAA
>DATASI010000023.1:0-1608 GCA_036269255.1 Candidatus Dormiibacterota bacterium | reverse complement strand
GGGCGGGTCGAGTCAGGGTCGAGAGGGGGATCTGGGGTACGGCGACGAGGTCGATGACGCTGGACATCCGCCTTGGGGGTGCTCACCATGATCGAGGGGAGAAGGCAGTGACGGAAAGCGTGGCGCCAAAGACGTACGCCGCGGAGGTCCCCAGCAAGAACCTGCCGGCGATGGCCTATGCGGACATCCCGGAGCCGAACTCGCTACGTAAGGTGCTCGGGCCGAGCGTGATCATGGCAGCGTTGTCCATCGGCTCGGGTGAGTATCTGCTCTGGCCCTACATCACCACCCAGGTCGGGCTGGTGTTGCTGTGGGCCGCCATCGTCGGTGTCAGCCTCCAGTTCTTCCTGAACATGGAGATCGAGCGCTGGACGCTGGCCACCGGGGAGACGGCGATCGCCGGATTCGCCCGGCTGTGGAAACCCTGGGGCGCGGTGATGGCAATCGCCGCCTTCGTCACGATCGTCTGGCCGGGCTGGGCGACCAGCGGAGCGACCGTGCTCGGTTTCCTGTTCGGCTTGAGCACGTCGGGCGCGACCTGGGTGGCGGTCGTCGCGCTGCTGGCGATCGGGGTCACGCTCACCGCGTCACCGGTGGTGTACAAGACGGTCGAGAAGATCGAGACCGTCAAAGTCCTCGCGGTGTTCTTCTTCCTGATCGTTGTGATGGTCGCTGGGATCAGTGCGCGGGCCTGGGGAGACGTCCCGCAGATCGTCACCGGGTTCGGCACCGGCCTCGGCACCATTCCCGGTGGGCTGGACGCCGCGTTGGTGCTGGGCGCGATCGCATTCGCCGGCGCCGGCGGGATCGGCAACCTGGCGCAGAGCAACTGGATCCGCGACAAGGGCTTCGGGATGGGAGCGCACATCCCGCGCATCGTCTCACCGGTCACCGGCCAGGACGTGGCGCTCGCCGCGACGGGCAAGATGGTCCGCCAGGACGAAGCGAACCTGGGCCGGTTCTGGCGCTGGTGGCGGGTGGCGAACATCGAGCAGGCGGTCTCGTTCTGGGCCGTGACCGCCCTGTCGATCTTCGTGTTCTCCATGCTGGCGTACTCCACCGTCTTCCTGAAGGACCTGCCGGCGGAGGGCAACCTCAAGTTCATCCAGGGGATGGGTACCGCGGTCTCCGAGATCGTCGGCGGTTGGTTCGGCATCATGTTCCTGGTGATCGGCGGTGTCAGCCTGCTGCTGACCGCACTGGCGAATGTGGACTACGTCAGCCGGGTCATCGCGGACGTACTCAAGACGATCTATCTCACCGGTAACAAGCGGTGGACCGAGAGCCGCCTCTACTTCGCCTTCGTCTGGGCAATGGTGATCATCGGCGTGGTGATCCTGCTCGTCGGGTTCAGCCAGCCGTTGGCGCTGCTCGTGGTGTCGTCGTCCACGAGCGGTCTGGTCATGGTCGTCTACTCGGTACTGCTCATCCAGCTCAACCGGAAGGCACTGCCGGCCCAGCTCAAGGTTCGCGGTCTGCGCCTCGGCATCATGATCGTTGCCGTGCTCTTCTACGGATACTTCTCGGTCCGGCTGGCCATCTCCTACGGAGGCATGCTGTTCAGCTGAGGCCGGGCCAGCGCATCCAGGTCAAAGCTAGACCCGCTAG
>DATASI010000022.1:0-12232 GCA_036269255.1 Candidatus Dormiibacterota bacterium | reverse complement strand
GTCGACGCGGCCGTGCGCGCCGCCCGGTCGGCCGTCGACGCTGGCTGGGCCGGATTGCCACCGGTGAGGCGGGTGCGGATTCTGAACCGGATTGCCGCGCTGCTGCGGGAGCGCACCCGGGAGTTCGCCGAGCTGGAGAGCCTCGACGTCGGCAAGCCGCTCAGGCAAGCCGCGGACGATGTGGCGGCAGCCGCCGGTTACTTCGAATTCTTCGCCGGGGTGGCGGACAAAATCTTCGGATCGAGCATTCCCCTGGGCAAGGGCTTTGTCGACTTCACGCTGCGCGAGCCGCTTGGGATTTCGGCACAGCTGGTCCCCTGGAACTATCCCCTGCGGCTCGCCTCGCGCGGCATCGCGCCCGCCCTGGCCTGCGGCAATGCGGTGGTGGCCAAGCCTGCGGCCGAGGCGGGACTGAGCATCGTGCGCCTCGCCGAACTGGCGGTGGAAGCCGGACTGCCGGCCGGTGTCTTCAATGTCGTGACGGGCGGACGGGAAACCGGCGCCGCCCTGGTCGCGCATCCCGACATCAACCACATTACGTTTACCGGCTCAGTCCCGACCGGGATCGCGATCATGAAAGCGGCCGCCGACCACGTCGTGCCGGTGACGCTCGAGCTGGGAGGTAAGTCACCCAACATCGTTTTCGCCGACGCCGACCTGGAACGCGCCGCGGCGTCGTCGGCGACCACCCTGATGCAGAACTCGGCGCAAACCTGCACGGCACCCACACGGCTCCTGCTCGAGGCCGGGGCGCACGATCGCTTTGTCGACCTGCTCGCGCGTCGCATCGGCGCGATCCGGCTGGGTCGCGGCCTCGACGACCCTGACATGGGGCCGGTGGTGAGTGAGCGGCAGATGCTGCGGGTGCTGGGCTTCATCGAAGCCGGGTCGAAGAACGGCGCAAAAGCCGTCACCGGCGGGGGGCGGTCGACCAGTCAGGAGCTCGCGAATGGGTACTTCATCGAGCCGACGCTGCTCGATCACGTCGCGCGCGGCTCGCTGGTGGAGCAGGAAGAGATCTTCGGCCCGGTGCTGACGGTGACGACGTTCGAATCGGTCGAGGAAGCGATCGCGATCGCCAACGGCACCCCGTACGGGCTAGTGACCGGCATCTGGACGCGCGACCTGAGCAAGGCCTTGACCCTGGCGACGGCGATCAAGTCCGGCCAGGTGCGGGTCAATGCCTACAGCGTGGAGGGCAGCATCGGGCTGCCGTTTGGCGGCTACAAGCGCAGCGGCTTCGGCCGCGAGCAGGGGGTCGAAGCGCTCGCCAACTACACGCAGATCAAGAACGTCATGATCAATTACGGGTAGCGCCGGAACCCTAGGGGCCGCCGCCCGGTGCAAACTGCCAGCTCTGCTGGTCGATTCTCCAGGCGCCATCGCGGCGAACGAAATGCAGGTCCAGATCAATGATGTTGTTGGCGGATGGTCGCGTGTGCGGATCCTGCCACCAGGACTGCGCGGACTTAAACCACACCGTGACGCGGGCCCTGGCGCTGGCATGGTTGGCGTTGATCTGGACGGCGGAGATTTCGAGCGAGGTGACGCCGCCAACGCGACCACCTCCTTTCTGGTCCAGCATGCCGTTGATGCCACCGCGCGCGACGGCCACCTCCTGAGCGAGGGCTGGATCGGCGTAATAGCGAGCCAGGCTGGCTTGTGCCCCATCGAGCAGCGGTTGACGCACCACCTCCGCATTCCCGGTTCGCACATAACTGGCTGGTGGGTCGGTTACGTTCAGCTGCGCCGTTTCGGCCTTTCTGATGACGTCCGCGAGTGGGCCAGAATCCACTTCCTGACTGCAGGCGACGAACAATACCGACAGGCCAACCGTGCAGACGATCCTTCCAGCCAGACGGCACCCGACAGGCACGACGATGCAACGGGCGGCGGACTCGATCGGTTCCGCGACAGCGGACGCAGCTGCCATGATCCGGCACATGCCGCAACGGACCGATGAACTGACCCGCCGTGCGTTCATCCGGTGGGGACTGGCCGCCGGCGCCGGCCTCGCTGGTGCCGCAGCACTGCCCACCATGCTCAGTGCCTGCCAATCGTCTACACCTGGCGCCCCGGCGGCTCGAGCTCGCGCATCGGCGTCGCTCCGCGGCCCCATCCAGGCTGTCGGTGGGAAGCTGCTGACCGCCGGCGGCGACGAGATTCGCCTGACGGGGGTCAATTGGTTCGGTCTCGAGACGCGGACATTTGCTCCGCACGGGCTCTGGGCACGAAACTGGGAAGACATGCTCGATCAGATCGCGAGCACGGGCTTCAATGCAATCCGTTTGCCGTTCAGCAACCAGCTGCTCGAGCCGTCGAGCGCCCCGTCCTCCATCGACTTCTTCAAAAACCCGGACCTCAAGGGTCTCACCGGACTGGAGCTGATGGATCGCATCGTCGATGGCGCCGGCCGGCGGCAGCTGGCCATCGTGCTCGACCGTCACCGGCCCAACGCCGATGCCCAGAGCGAGCTCTGGTACACGGAGAGCGTCTCCGAGCAGCGGTGGATCGACGATTGGACCATGCTCGCGCAGCGGTACCGCTCACAGGCCGCCGTCGTCGGCGCCGACCTGCACAACGAGCCGCATGGCGCCGCCACCTGGGGCGATGGGAATCCGCGGACGGACTGGCGCGCGGCCGCAGAGCGCGCCGGTAACGCCGTGCTCCGGGTCAATCCCAACTGGCTGATCATCGTCGAAGGCATTCAGGCTGTCGCCGGCGACAACTACTGGTGGGGCGGCAACCTCGAGGGCGCACGGGACCATCCGATTCAGCTCAGCCATGATCACCGCCTGGTCTACAGCGCCCACGATTACGGACCAGAGGTCGATGCGCAGCCCTGGTTCAACTCGCCGGATTTTCCGAGCAACCTGGCCGACCTTTGGACGCGCCATTGGGCCTGGCTTGCGGCAGACGCCGTCGCCCCTGTGCTCCTGGGCGAGTTCGGCGGACGGTCGGTCGCCCAGGACCCCGAGGGCACCTGGCAACGCAGCCTTGTCGCTTTTTTGAAATCGCATGGGCTCAGCTACGCGTACTGGTCCTGGAACCCCGACTCCGGCGACACCGGCGGGATCCTCGATGATGACTGGACAACAGTGAACCCGGCAAAGGTCGACCTGCTGCGTGGCTACCAGTGGCCGCGACTCGGTGCCAGTGGCTCGCCCTAACCCGCACGCCGGCCCGGCTGCGCTCGATGCTGTCTCGCTTGGCTCAGCCTCGATTGAGCCATTCCGCGACCTGCTCGCCCCATCGGAGTGGGAGTCGTTCACGCGCACGATGCACGAGGTGGCGCAAGGACTCGGGGATCGATCGATCTGGAACATCAACTCCACGGCCCACGGTGGTGGCGTGGCCGAGATGCTCGCCTGGCAGATCCCCTACGAGCGCAGCACCGGCATGCAGGTCGACTGGCTGGTGATCGAAGGCGATACGAGGTTCTTCACGTTCACCAAGCGACTGCATGCGCTGCTGCACGGTGTGGCCGCCGACGGCTCGAGCATCAGCGAGGGCGAACGGACGGTTTACGAGCAGACGCTGGCACGCAACGCCGCCGCCATCGACCCGCGCATCGAACCTGGCGATGTCGTGATCCTGCACGATCCCCAGACCGCGGGACTCGTGCCACATTTCGTCGAGCGAGGCTGCCACGTCGTCTGGCGGTGCCACATCGGCGTGGACGAGCCGAACGAGGTGGCCAGGGGCGCGTGGCGTTTTTTGCTGCCATCGGTGATGGCGGCGCACGCCTGCGTGTTCAGCCGCGCCGCTTATGTGTGGGAAGGGATCGACCAACGCAATGTCGAGATCATTGCGCCCGCCATCGACGCCTTTGCGCCGAAGAACGAGGACCTGTCGGCGAGCAGCGTGGCCGCGATCTTGCATGCCACCGGGATTGTTGAGACCGGTGAATCCGCCGCGGGGGAGCCGGTATTTCGAGCCGGCGATGGCGCGTCGCGCCGCGTCGAACGGCCGACCGATCTCTTTCCCCCCGGAGCCATCGCCGCCGGTGTGCCGCTGACCGTCCAGGTCTCCCGCTGGGATCGGCTCAAGGATCCGGTTGGCGTGCTGAACGGCTTCGCCGAATTCGTTGCCCCCCGCTCGGAGAGCCACCTGGTGCTGGCCGGCCCAGGCACGAGCGCCGTGGCCGACGACCCGGAGGAGGCCGGCATCCTCCGCGATGTGCAGGATCGATGGCGCGAGCTGCCGCCGGCCACGCGGCACCGCATCCATCTGGCCCGACTGCCCATGGCCGATGGCGATGAAAACGCGGCCATCGTCAACGCCCTTCAGCGGCGAGCCGCCGTCGTCGTGCAGAAGAGCCTGCGCGAAGGCTTCGGCCTGACGGTGGCCGAAGCGATGTGGAAGGCGCGTCCCGTCGTCGCCAGCCGCGTCGGCGGCATCCAGGACCAGATCGAGGACGCCAAGAGTGGGCTCCTCATCGATGACCCCCACGACCTGCGGGCCTTCGGCGGCGCCGTCGCGCAGCTGCTCGACGACCCAGCTCGTGCCGATCGGCTGGGCGAGGCGGCTCGAGTTCGCGTGCGCAAGCAGTTTCTGGCGCCGCGGCTGCTGATGCAGCAGGCTCAGCTGGTGAGCCGGCTGATTCGAAGCGCGAGCTAGCGCGAACCAGCGCCGTTATGGCAGCGTAGTTTCGGGATGTTTGTCGAGCTCGCCCTCTTCTTCACGATCGCCTCTGTGCTCAGCACGCTGGCGGTGATGATGCCAGCGCTGACCCGCGCCCGTATCTGGATCGGCGCACCGGTCGCCCTCATCATGCTCATCGCGACCGGATGGCTGACCGCAAGGATCACCGGCGATCCGGCGGCGGGAACCGCGCTCCCGATCGTCGCCGCCTTTGCCATCCTGCTCGCGCGAATCGTGTTGTCGCGCTGGAGCATCCTCGCCGCCGTCGCGTTTGCCATGGTGAGCCTGGCTTCGCTCAGCTACCTGCTCTACGCCGCCACCCTGCCGTTTCTCGACCGGCTCGCAGCACTGGGGATCGCCGTGTCGCTCGGGTTGCTGGTGATGGAGGCGTTTGCGCTCACGCTCAGCCTCTATTACCTGTTCGAAATCCTCGACGTGTTCAGCCGCCGCACCCGTATCGAGCACGTCGCCGATGCATCATTTCGGCCACGGGTCGCGCTCCAGGTGCCCTGCTACAACGAGCCCATCGAGGTCATGCGGGAAACGCTGGACGCGCTGGCCCGCCTCGACTATCCCGACGTGATCGTCCAGGTCGTCGACAACAATACGAAGGATCCAAAGCTCTGGCGGGCGCTGGAGCAGCTCTGCAACGACCTCGGTCCGCGCTTCGAGTTCATCCACCTCGAACCCTGGCCGGGCTACAAAGCTGGAGCGCTCAACGAAGCGACCCGCCGCCTTCCTGACGAGGTCGCTGTGCTTGGCATCGTCGACGCCGATTACATTGTCAAGCCGGATTTCCTCACGGCGATGATCGGCCACTTCGCCGACGAACGGGTCGCGTTCGCGCAGACGCCGCAGAACTATCGCGACTGGAAGGACAGCGGCTACTTGCGTGGGCTCTACTACAGCTATCGCTATTTCTTCGACGTCACCATGCCGGCCCGCGCCAACCGCAACGCCATCATTTTCGCGGGGACGATGGGCTTGATCCGGCGTTCGGCTCTCGTCGGGATCGGCGGCTGGGATGAGCAGATCATCACGGAAGACGCCGACGCCAGTCTCCGCATGCTCGGCGCCGGAATGACCGGCGTCTACGAGCCGCGGCCGTTCGGCGAGGGGCTGATGCCACTGACGTTCGATGGCTTGAAGAAGCAGCGCTTTCGCTGGGCGCTGGGCGGGATTCAGATCCTCAGGCGCCACTGGCGTGAGCTGGTTCCGTTCACCCGCCATCGCCTTCGCCTGAGTTGGGCGCAGCGTTTGCATTACCTCTTCGGCAGCGCGCACTGGTTCGGTGATCTCTTGACCGCCGGCTTTACCGTGCTCTTGCTCCTCACCGCCACGGCCGCGGCGCTTCATCACCGGCTGCCCATCCGCGAAATCACCGGCCCGGTCTTGATCGTGCCGCTCGCCTTCCTGGTCACCGGCGTGCTGCGCGGGCTCTGGGCGCTGCGCCGTGCGGAGCACTGCTCGTGGGGCGACGCCGTGCGGGCCCTGGGAATCTGGTTCGCGCTCAGCTGGGTCGATGCCCTCGCGGTGGTTCGCGGATTGCGGAGCAAGCGCGCCGCGTTCCTGCGCACCCCCAAGCAAAAGGAAGGCGGAAACCGGCTCTGGCCCGCGATCCGGTCGTCGGCGTTCGAGACCCTGCTCGCGGCCCTCGCCATCCTTGGCGCCATCATCATGCTGATCACGGCGCCCGCGATCGCCACCGTGATCCTGGCGGTCATGCTGCTCTTCGAAGGCTGGGTCTTCGCCAGCGCACCGTGGGCAAGCTTTGCGGCCGAAGGCATCCACCTCACGCCATTCCGCCGCATCTACCGCGAGTCGGCGCAAAACACTGGCGAACGTCCGCAGCGCGGGCGTGGCATCGAGCTCATCCCGATGGCCCTGGCGGGGTTGCTGCTGATCGTGTTCGCGTACGGGTTGCTAAACGCGCCCGCAGAAAATCCGGCGCCGACGGCGCAGCTTCCCACCATCGGCAGCATCACCCAGCACCGGCTCCCCAGCACCGGCCCTCCCCCGGCGCCAACGCCAAGCCCGACGCCCGCCTCCACCGCCACGCCAACGGCGACACCCACGCCCTCGTCCAGCACGACGCCGACACCGGCCGGGCCTTAGCGGCGCTGCGCCTCCGCGACCAGCGAGAGGCCGTCGAGATCGTCGAGGTTATACCACTGCAACATCACGCGCTGGACGCCGACCGCCGACCAGGCCTCCAGTTGGGTCGCGACCTGTTCCGGCGTTCCGACGAGCCAGTGCCGCTGTCGAAGCGCCTCGGGGACCGCGTTCTCGTCCACGTTGCTGAGCGCCGCCAGGAACGATTGCATCCAGCGGCCCTTGGTGGCGAGATCCCGGGCATCCCGCCCGATCAGCACGCCGCCCATCCAGGATCGGCGAATCGCCTCCGGATTTCGACCGACGGCTCGACAATGCTCTTCGAGCTTGGCCCGTTTGGCGCGATAGGCCTCCGGCCCTGGCGCGTGGCTGTTCCACTCATCGGCTTCACGCGCGACGACTCGGAGCAGGCGCACCTCCCCGTCCCCGCCAACCAGCAGCGCCGGGCCGGGCTGCTGCACCGGACGCGGGTAGGCGCTGGCTCCTCTGAGCCGGTAATAGCGTCCGTCGAGGTCGACCGGACCGCCCTGCCACAGCGCCTTGATGACCGCGATGCCTTCTTCCAGCCGGTCGAACCGCTCGGCCAACGGCGGCAGCGGGATCCCGAACGCCGCGTGTTCCTGGTCGTTCCATCCCGCCCCCACGCCGAGCACGAGCCGGCCGTTGGAGAGCCCATCGACGGCAGCCGCCATGCGGGCCAGCAGCGCCGGGTGCCGAAACGTCATCGGACTGACCAGCGGGCCAAAGGGGATGCGCGTGGTGCGCTGTGCCAGGGCGGTCAGCGAGCTCCAGCATTCGAGCGCGGGACGCTCGGGTTCGCCCATCAGGCTGAAGAAGTGGTCAGATCGCCAGAGTCCCTCCAAGCCCAGCGACTCGACGGCGTCAGCGATCCGAAACCAGCGCTCCCAGGTGAGCCCTTCCTGGCCCTCGATCATGATGCCGATGCGCATCAGCGATCACCTTAGCGGACGGGGCAGCGGAATAGCCGCCGGTTCTGGCTGGTTTTGTCTACTGAGATGCCGGCCGTCACCGTTGACAACATCCTGGCGTTGCCGAGGATTCCGCCGCTGGATCCCGACACCGCGGTGATCCGTCCGCTGCTCGCGGTCACCACCGCGCCCAAAGGCCTCGAGGGCGAGGGGTTCCCGGTTCGACGGGCCTTTTACGGCCTGGAGCAGCGCTTGCTCGACCCGTTCATCCACATGGACCAGATGGGTGAGGTGGAGTACGCGCCGGGCGAGCCAAAGGGCACGCCCTGGCACCCCCATCGCGGCTTCGAGACCGTCACCTACATGATCGACGGAACCTTTCAGCACCAGGACTCGACCGGCGGCGGCGGGTTGATTACGAACGGTGACACCCAGTGGATGACCGCCGGAGCCGGCATCCTCCACATCGAGCGACCACCGGAGGCCCTGATCGCAAGCGGCGGCCTCTTCCACGGCATTCAGCTCTGGGTCAATCTGCCGGCTGCCAAGAAATGGACGCCCCCGCGATACCAGGACATCCGAAGGGGCCAGGTTGGGTTGCTCTCCTCGCACGACGGCGGCGCCCTGGTGCGCCTGATCGCGGGAGATCTGGCGGGTCTTGAGGGGCCGGGGGTGACCCACACGCCGATCACGTTCGTGCACGCGACCGTCAATCCCGGAGCCGAGCTTCGGCTTCCCTGGCGGCGCTCCTTCAACGCGCTGGTCTACGTCCTTGCCGGGCAGGGCACGGTTGGCGACAAGCGGGCTCCGATCCGCACCGGCCAGCTGGCCGCCTTCGGGGAAGGCGACGCCATCACCCTGGCCGCCGGCCTCGAGCAAGAAGGACGGTCGCCGAACCTCGAAGTGCTGCTGCTGGGTGGCGAGCCGATCGGCGAATCGGTCGCATGGTACGGGCCGTTCGTCATGAACACCCACGCGGAGCTGGCCCAGGCGTTCGATGATTTCCGCCGCGGGCGGATGGGCGTCATCCCGGCGTCGACAATCGGCGGCTAGCGGATTGCCCGCCCGGTCGAGGCTGGCTGCTCAGCGAATGCCGCTGTCGTACTCGACCGTGATGGCACTGTAGCGTCCCTGCACGACCGTTGCCGCCGTCGGAATCGGCCGCGGCAGCATGCTGTTGCCGACATTGAGCCCGACCAGCGTGTAGGTTCCGGCCGCGAGGTCGACCTTGAACCGGCCGTCAGCGCCCGACTGAACCCGCGTGACTTCCGCCCCCTGCGGGTTGCGAATCACGATCGTGGCGGCGAGCGGATGCGGCGGACATGGCGAGTTGATCCGCTCGACCGGGCAGGTTGGACCGACCTCGACCAGGCCTTGAAGGCCTGTGCCCGGCGCCGCCGCCGGAGAGGCGGCCCCGCAGGCCGTCAGCAGCACCCCGAAGACGATCGCGGCAATCCCTCGCATCATGGCGACTCCTTGATAGGACGCGAACCGAGCCGAAAAGTTCCGGCGAGCTTCAGGCCCCTCGCGCGCCGGTCACCGGGTTGCCGACGGCATCCACGGATTGCCGGCGGGCCTGGCTCGCGAGCGGGGTGCCGTCGCCGGGATACACGACGACGGGCGTGCCAATCGTGACCCACGGATAGAGAAGCGCTTCAGCCGCCGGCGGGACGTGGATACAGCCGTGGCTGGCGAAGGGGCCATCCGGCGAGCCGGGGCCGTAAGCGGAGGCCGGTTCCCAGGCGGCGTCGTGAAGGCCTTCTCCCGTCTTGGTAAACCACGCCACCATCTGAACCTGGGTATCGGGATACCAGTAGGGAGATCCCTTCGGCCAGGGTGATTGCATCGTCCACGGCGAATCTTTGCGCCACACGAACATCGTCCCGACGTCGGTGGGGAGCGTGGCGCGCCCGGTGGTGATCAGGGTGTCGAGGACCGGCTTGCCGCGATCGTAAGCAATCAAGCGCTGGCCCTGGAGCGAGACGACGACCAGCTTGGTGGGCCCGTCAAGGCGCAGCCCGTTGTCGATGAGCTCGCTGTACCGCCGGACGCCGGCAGCGCCGAGGGCAAGCTGGGTGGAACTCGCCGACTGCAGCAGCTGGCCATAGTGTTCGAGGGCCGCGTCGAGACGACTGACCCACCGGAGCCTGAGGAAGGCGCCGACGGTGGCCTGATTACGCCCGGTCGCGAGCGCCGTCTGCCCGGCCGCGCGCAGGCCGGCGACGTTTCCGGCGAAGCTCCCCAGCAGGGCGTTCGCCTGTGGTTCGAGCAGTTGCTGCTCATCGGCCGGTGCCGCCAGCGACACCGCAGCGGAGCCGGCCGTGGACATCGGGCCGCGGGCGATCGCGCCCGCGGTCTGGCTGCTGACGGCGATGGCCGCGGCGGCGACGGCGAGGACGATCCCCCGCCGGCGGGTCCAGCCGCTGCGCACCAGCGCTAGGATCCGGTGTCTTTGCGCAGCATCAATAGCAGGCATTGTGTTAGTAGCATTGTAACTTAAGAGGGCCGCTGCAGCTGGCATTGCGCGGCCCACCTCAGAGGGACGCGAATAGATATCGACAGGCTCGGGACGCATGGCTAGAATGGGGCCACCCTGTGGGGGCAGGGCGGAGGTCGGGGATGCGGACGCTGTCGTTGCTTGGACTCGAAGCGGCGCGACGCCCGTCATTGAGCGCCACTTCGATTCGGCAGCTTGCCCGACTGGGGACGGTGGTCCGCTGGCCTGGGCTGATCTTCGCCGCGGTCCTGTCGTTGGCCGTCCTCCCCAAGAGCCCCGTGGGTCTCGGTGCGGTCCTCGTCTGGGTCGCCATCTACAACGGCTGGGGCATGATCGCGATCAGCCGCGCCGACGACAGGCAGATCCTCCGCATCGGGCGCGCGCTGACCCTGATCGACACCCTCAGCTACTTCCTGGTTCTCTTCGTCTTCGGCGGGGTGGGTGGCAGTACCAGCATCTACGCGGCCTACATCTTGCTGATTGTCTGGCTGGTCGCCTACGACGGCGCCGAGGGCGCGATGCTCGCCGTCGCGATCTTCGTTGTCGGGATGATTGCGCTGCACGCGGCCCTCAAGCTCGCCTTCAACCAGGAGTTCGCGACCCGGGACGTGCTGCTCTGGAGCCTGATCATGGTGGTGGCGGGCGCGATCCTCGCCGCCTACGACCGAATCGTGGTCGGCGGTGTCCTGCCGCCGGTTGAGGCGAACGGCACCGCGGTGCTGGCCGGAGCAGAGTCTGGTCAGAGCGCGACCGAGCCGGCGCGAACCATTCCGCTCACCAGTGCGGTTCCGGCGGTGCGGCTTTCACGGAGAGAGCAGGAGGTCCTTCGTCTGGTGGCGGAGGGCTACTCCAACTCGATGATCGCCGGCCGGCTCCACCTCAGCGAGAACACCATCAAGACCTATGTCGAAAATCTGCTCGGCCGCCTCAATGCCCGGAACCGGGCCGAGGCCGTCGCCGCCGCCTCTCGCCAGAATCTGATCTAAGCGACCGGCCTCTCCCCCGTTCGGCGACCTCCGGTTGGAACCGCCGCGCACCCAATTTTCACCCGCACGGGGGATACCGCCCGAGCCCCGGATGCCGCTAGGCTGTTGCCAGTGGGGGTCCCGATCGACGCGGGGGGTGCGACGATGGCGACCAGGATGGTGGGGGGTTTCATCCTGGTCGCCTTTCTATTGTGCATGCTGCTGGCCTGGCCTGGACAACGGCGTTGGCCGATCTGGCTGATTGCCGGCACCTTCGGTTCGACCTCTGCCGCACTCACCCTGGCGGTTGCCATGGGGCCGAACGCGGAGTTCGGCTGGGCCGGCGCTCTGGCGGTCCTGCTGGCGCTTGGCTTCGTGGCGACGGCGGTGGTCCGCGAGCTGCGCGACCCCCTTCGCTAACTGTCCCTCCCGAATACCGCTGCTTGACCGGGGTCACGGTTGTCAAGTAACTTGATAGCAGGACTGTTCAATATCTGAGGAGGCATGCCATGATCCTGTTCCTGCTGCTCTTGATTCTGGCCGCGGTTGGCGTCGGCATCTACGCAAGCGAGAACCAGTCGACGCACCAGGTGACATTTCTGCAATGGCACTGGGCGGCCGTGGCCGACTGGGTGCCCGTGGTCATCGCCGCCGCAGTGGTCGGTGGGCTGTTCTTGCTGTACATGATCTACTCCGGGCTCGTGCACGGCGTCCGGCTTGGTTCGATGCGGCGGCGCGTCAGCACGCGCGAGAACGCAATCAACGAGATGCGCACCGAGAACCAGCGCCTGCGGGAAGAGAATGCCCGCCTTCGGGCCGACCAGCGCGGGAACGAGCGCGGCGCGGTAGCGGCTGGCACCCCCGTGGCCGATCGCCGAGGGATCAATCCTAACGTGGACCGCGCGTCCGCCGATCGCGTGAGCGATCCCAACCGCAACACGCCGGTCGACAACGGCGACATGAGTCGGGAGCCGGTCGGCGCTGGCGCGAACGGTGACCGCAGCCGTACGGCGCCGGCGTTCCGCCCGCGGCCCAGCTTCGGCGAGCGCGTGCGCGCCTTCTTCAGCGGACGGCAACCGGCCGGT
>DATASI010000021.1:0-5695 GCA_036269255.1 Candidatus Dormiibacterota bacterium | reverse complement strand
CCCTTGGGAGCCGACGATTCGATGTCGAAGCTCACCTTCTGCCCCTCCTGCAACCCCTCGAACGAGCCTTCGACGGACGACCGGTGGAAAAAATACTCCTTGCCGTCCTCGCCGCTCAAGAATCCGAATCCGCGATCCATCACGAGTCGCTTGATCGTCCCGTTCTGCGCCACGTCAGTCGCTAGCTCCTTCGCAAAGTTATCCCCGGCCCGCTTGCGTTGCCTGGGCGTGCCATGACCGGGCTGGTCCACCCGCCGCAAGCATATCATGGGGAGTATTGCGAGGGCCAAAAAATCAGGCGCCCGCCGGATGGCGGGAGGAGGGGTTGACCGCGATGCGAAGCACGATGGCGGACTTTCCGCTCACGCTCCAGCACTTTCTCTGGCGGTCGACGACGCTCTTCCCCCGCAAGGAGATCGTGACCCGGCGCGAGGGCGGCCGCCATCGCTACACCTACGCCGACTTCGGCCGCCGCGTCGCCCAGCTGGCGCACGCGCTCAAGGAGCTTGGCGTCGAGCGCGGCGACCGCGTTGGCACGCTGGCGTGGAATAACTACCGCCACCTGGAGCTCTATTTCGGGGTCTCCTGCGCGGGGGCGGTCCTGCACACGCTCAACCCGCGGCTGCCCGCTGAACACCTGCAATTCGTCATCAACGATGCCGAGGACAAGGTCATCGTCGTCGACGCCTCCCTCCTCCCGGTGCTGCAGCGGGTCGCGAACAGCATCACCGGCGTCCGCCATTTCGTGGTGATGACGGATGGGCCATCGCCCGACGGTCAGCTGAGACCCAGCTCCTCCTATGAAGAGCTGATCGCCGGCCGGCCGACAGAATACCCGTGGCCGGTACTCGATGAACAGGAAGCCTCATCGATGTGCTACACGTCTGGGACCACCGGCAAGCCGAAGGGCGTCGTCTACAGCCACCGCTCGACCTTCCTACACTCCTACGGAATTTCGATCGGCGGCGGCATCGGGCTTCAGGAAGCCGATGCGATCCTGCCGGTGGTGCCGATGTTTCACGCCAACGCCTGGGGCCTTCCCTACGCGGCCACCATGCTGGGCGCCAAGCAAGTCTTTCCCGATCGATTTCTCGATCCGGTCAGCCTCACCGAGCTCATCCGTGAGGAGGGCGTCACCTTTAGCTCGGGTGTTCCCAGTGTCTGGATTCCGCTGCTGCAGCACCTGGAAAAGACCGGAACCAACCTGACGGGCGTCCGCATGTTCGTCGGCGGCTCGGCGCTGCCGGCGGCGCTCTATGACGGCCTCACCCGCCACGAGATCGACACCAACCAGGGCTGGGGCATGACGGAGACCTCGCCGGTCGCCACCGTCGCGACCCTGAAGAGCTACATGGTCGGCCCCGAGACCAAGCGCAGGACCCGCCTCAAAGCCGGTTATCCACTGGCCGGCGTCGAACTGCGAATCGTCAGCGTCGAGACCGGAGAGCCGGTGGCCTGGGACGGAAAGAGCGTCGGCGAGATCCAGGTCCGTGGGCCGTGGGTCACCGGCAGCTACTACCGCGGCGTCGATCCCGATCGGTTCACGCCGGACGGCTGGTTGCGCACCGGCGACGTCGCCAACGTGGACGCCGAGGGATATGCCCAGATCGTCGACCGGACCAAGGACCTGATCAAGTCCGGCGGCGAGTGGATCTCTTCGGTTGAGCTCGAGTCGGCGGTGATGGGCCATCCCAAGGTCCTGGAGGCCGCCGTGATCGGCATTCCGCACCCCAAGTGGCAGGAGCGGCCGGTCGCTTATGTCGTCCCCAAGCCCGAATTCAAAGGCCAGCTCACCCAGCAGGAGATCATCGACTATCTGACGCCGCTGGTGGCCAAGTGGTGGCTGCCCGATGAGGTGCGTTTCGTCGACGAGATCCCCAAGACCAGCGTCGGCAAGTTCGACAAGAAGGTGATTCGCGCCCAGGCCGCGAGCGGCTCGGCCGTCGGAACGCCCTCCGAGTAACGGCAACGAGCGCGTCACGCCCCGGGTACAGTCCGGCCGCGACGCCTTGGGCGAGCGCCGCCTCTAACGCGGCCTTAATGCACCCGCGCTACAACTGGAGCCAGGGATGTGACCTTCAGTGGACGCCTCCGATCCCGGTTCCGCGCTCGTTCCGCAGCCGCCTGATGCGGCAGAAACCGGGCGGCGGCAGCAGCTGGAGGACCTGCACGAGGAGCTGTTGCTGACCATCCTCGAGCTCGAGGATGAGTGGCTGCTCGACGACCGGATCGCCTTCGCGCTGCGCCGTCGCGACGCGGCCTGATGCAGAAATTCGGGAAAACCACTTGCTCTCTGCGTCGAGTTATGGCATGATTCCCCGCGATTTGCGGGGAAAACCGCACGTTTTTCGCACCGGCGCCGTTGGGACGGTGCGAAGAGCGGTTCGCCCGCTCCAAAAATTCTTAGTTCACCGGAGGAAACATGGCGAAACCGCAGCAGAAGTGGACCGCGTCGACCTTTACGACCATGGTGTATGAGCAGCTGACCAAGAAAGGGACCAAAGTCAAGAAATCCGAGCTCAATGCCGCCATTCAGCAGGCCTTCGAAGCCGCTGTCAGCGCCGGAGCCAGGGGCCAGCGGGTCCGGTTTCCCTCGATCGGCGCGATGGCCTGGCGCGAGGTCAAGGCTCGCAAGGCGGGCAAGGGCCGCAACCCATTCACCGGTGAGGAGATCATGCTGAAGGCTCGGCCGGCTTCCCGGAAGCCGCGCTGGTCATTCCCCAAGGCCGTCAAAGACGTCTACGCGCGCTCCGCTCGCAAAGCCGCCTAAAGGGCGCAATTAAGCCAAACCGGGGCGCCGCTGGGCGCCCCGGTTTTTGTTTTCCAAGCGTCTTCCTTGACAGGCTTGCGCGGGGGCCTGACTATGATGAAAACGATGCGGCGAAACCTGATCGCGGGGGTGCTGATCGCCGCTGGCCTGGGCCTGATGGGCGCGACGCTGCCCGGGCTCGGACTGTTCCATCCGGCCCCCAGCCAGGCGGCGATTCAACGGATTCCCTCGCTCGGCGAGCCCCTCTCACCGCCGCATCAACATGCGCGCATCCTGCCGGGAACGAATAGCAGCTCGGCCGGCCCCAGCCAGATCGTCGCCTATCTCTCGATCCCCAGGCTTGGCCTCAAGAACGCCCCCATCTACGATCGCGGCGTCGATGGAAGCGGCAACATGCTGATCGCCAAGGGCTATTCGGTCACGCACTACGCCCTCTCCTCCCCCATCGGCAGCGGCAACGCGGTGCTCTATGGCCACGACGACATCGAAGGCAGCGTCTTCGGCCGCCTCAAGGACCTCCAGGCAGGCGACGAGGTCGACGTCCAGACGGCCAGCGGCGCTCCAGTCGTCTATCACGTGACCGCGCGAAGCATCGTGGCGCCCACGGCAGTCCAGATCCTGCAGCCGACCAGCGACGTCAGGCTGACCCTTTTCACCTGCTGGCCCAACTGGGTCGACACCCAGCGCGTCGTCGTCACGGCTGTCCCGAGTACGAGCACCTAATCGGGTTCGCGCCCGTTTTCTCCCGGGCGCCGTCCGTCAGTGGTTGGTGGTGTCGTCGGGCGGCGCCTGGAAGTACCTGAGCAGCTCCTCGATCGCTTTGGCTGCATCCGGGTCGCGGAGGAGCCGCTCCTGCATCTCCTGGACTTGCTTGAGCAGTTCCTTCGCCTGCGCTTCCTGGGCGACCTGGAGCAGAACCGGCTGGCTGGCCGCCGAGACCACCATCTGGGCCTGCTGCCGCAGCATGTCGACGCCCTGGCATCCGAGGCAGGTGCCGGCGCTGTTGCAGATGCAGAGCTGAAGTCGCAAGTTGTCCAGCTCACGCTGCAGCGGGGACAGGTCGACGGACCGGCTCATTCGACCCAAGCTTAGCCCGAATTCGTGGAACTTTCCGCCCGGAGCTGCGTCATAGGGGACAAGGTGATGCCCATGCGCCTGACCGCCCGCCCCTCAGCGCTCGTTCTCATTCTGCTGTCGGCCGGGTTCCTGGCGAGCTGCGGGAGCGGGAACGGCGGCTCAAACGCCGCCTCCTTCAGTCAGATCAGCGGTGGTCTTGGACAGGGGTCGTCGGGCCAGGCCACGTCGGGCCAGGGCTCGTCCACCGACAAGGCCCTCGGGCTGCCAAGCCCAGCGGGTTCATCGAACAGTGCCAGCGTGATCCAGCAGGCCCAGGGTGACCGCAAAATCGTGCAGAACGCCAGCCTCGGCGTCCGGATCAAAACCGGCACATTCTGGGACGCATACAACCGGGCTGTTGCGATCGCGACGCGCTACAACGGTTTCCTGACCAGTTCGCAGGTCGGTGATGCAACGAGTCAGGAGATCGATGCCGGAACGATCGTGGTCAGTGTGCCCGCCGCCAGCTATTCGGATGCGCTGGCCGCCCTTCGGCAGTTGGGCAAACCGACTGAGCTTCAGATCACGACCCAGGATGTCACCGGCGACTACGTCGATCTGCAGGCTCGCTTGAAGAACCAGCAAGCGCAGCAGGTCCTGCTCCTTGGGCTGATGCAGCGGGCGCTAACGATCCAGGACAGCATTTCGGTGCAAAACCAGCTTTCCAGCGTGACCGGTCAAATCGAAGAGATCGAGGCGCGTATCCGACTCCTTGATCAGCAGACCGTTTACTCCACGATCACCGTGCGACTATATACCGTCGCCCCGACGGCATCACAGCCCAGCCTGTGGGATCGCAGCGGCCTCGGCACTGCACTCTCGGCAGCCGGTGGTGTGGCCCTCTCGGTTGCCGGCGCAATGCTGATCGTGGGAGGCTTCCTGTTGCCTTTTCTCCTGCTGGCTCTGGTCGGGCTTGGCATCTGGCGGTTGCTGCCGCAACCGCTACGGCCCACGATCCGCCGGAGGCCGTCAGGCTGAGTGGTCGAGCCGCCCGAAGCGATCGTTGAGAAAGCGTCGATGGGCCAGCACCCGGTCCATGTCGGCTCGCTGGATGACCGCCGCGATCCGCCGCATCTCCCCCTCCAGCAGCCGCAACTGATCGCCTAACACCCGGCGGGGCGTCGATCCGTAGCTGCTGGGCTGGGTCGACACGTAGCCCGCGGGCAGCCGGAGGTAGTTCTCGAGCGCCACCGGCAGGTACTCGCTCACCGTCCGCTCGACCAGGTAGAGGTCCAGCGACCCAGGCGGCAAGCTATCGAGGCGGGGGAAAACCTGGGTCCGCATCAGCAGCTCGATCCCCTGCAGCTGCACCATGACGTCCGCAGGCAGCCGGCCGCTGACGTCGGCCGCCTGCCGCTGCAGCGCCTTTGCCAGCTGCTGCGGGTCGAACCAATAGCGCTCCACCCGCGAGTTGGGCCCGCCGGCGGCAACGCCGACCAGGTAGAAGCCGCCCACCAGAAGCAGGCCTGCTGGGCCGACCGGATCGAGCAGCGCCAGCACCGCCCCAAGCAGCGCCAGTCCGCAGCCGGCGACGTGTCGACGGCTGGTCAGAAACGTGCTAAGCCGCTCAGCCATCGCGCTTCCGCTTGACCTCCATCCTGATTGTGCCACGCGTCTTTGCGTAGCCTATGTGCGTGCCGATGACGACCGCCGACGGCCGCATGTTCATCGACGGCAGCCGAATCGCCGCCGCCTCGGGGGCGACGATCGAAGCCATCGATCCCTCGACGGCCCGCCCGTTCGCTTCGGTCGCGCTCGGCGATACGGTCGATGTCGACGCGGCCGTGCGCGCCGCCCGATCGGCCGTCG
>DATASI010000020.1:0-15313 GCA_036269255.1 Candidatus Dormiibacterota bacterium | reverse complement strand
CTGTTCGAACAGCCGCATCGCATCGCGGACCGCCTGTTCGACCGCCGGTTCCATTCCCGCGACGAAATATTCCTTTGGGACGCCGAGCCGCATCCCTTTGACGCCATCGTGCAAGGTCGCGCGATAGTCCGGGACCTGGTGCGACGAGCTCGTCGAATCGCGCGAGTCATGGCCGGCGATCGCCTGGAGCAGGATGGCCGCATCGGTCACGTCGCGGGTCATCGGCCCGATCTGATCGAGCGATGACGCAAAGGCAATCAGGCCGTATCGGCTGACGCGGCCATAGGTCGGCTTCATGCCGACGATTCCCGTCAGCGCCGCCGGTTGGCGGATCGAACCACCGGTATCGCTTCCCAGGGCGGCGATCGCCTCGCCGGAAGCCACCGCGGCCGCTGATCCGCCACTGGAACCGCCCGGTACGCGGTCGAGCGCCCAAGGATTGTGGACCGGCCAGTAGCCGGAGTTTTCGTTGGACGATCCCATGGCGAACTCGTCGCAGTTGGTCTTGCCAAGGAACACGGCACCGGCCTGATCGAGGCGCTCCACGACAGTGGCGCTATATGGCGGGACAAACCCGGTCAGGATTTTTGAGCCGGCCGTCGAGACGACGTCTTTGACACAGAGGACGTCTTTGAGCGCAATCGGGATTCCGGTCAGCGGGGTGACATCCCGCTTTGCCTTCAGACGCTCGTCGGCGGCCTTCGCCTGGCGCAGAGCCTGCTCGCGCGTCACCAGCAGATACGCCTTCGTTTGCTCGCCAACCGCGTCGATCTGTGTGAGGACCGCCTCGGTCAGCTCCATCGATGAGATTTTGCGATCGATCAGCATCTGGTGGAGATCGTGGATCGTCTGCTGAAAGAGCGTCATTCCTGGATCGCCTTGACTTTGAAGTACGGCCCCTCGCGGCTGGGCGCATTTTTCAGCGCCTCCTCGGCCGGCAGCGAGGGTTGGCGAATGTCATCGCGCATGACGTTGCGCTCTTCGAGCGGATGGGCGGTCGCTGGGACCTTCGACGTGTCCGCGCGGTTCAGCGCCTCGATGTGATGCAGGATCTTCCTGAGCTGGTCACGATACCGGTCGACTTCCTCTGCAGTGATCCCCAGGCGCGCCAGGCGCGCCACATGCTCGACATCCCTGGACGAAAGCTCAGCGTTGGGTTCCGGCAAGGTCTATAGCTTATCGCGGCAATACGCCGAGGAGCGCCAGCAGTGAGCCAAGGGCGATCACTGCAACGACGACCAGGACCGCGCCCGAAAATCGCAAATACACGGACGTTGAGCTCTGCATCCGCCTACTCAGGGTCCCGATCGCGGATCCAAGCAGCGCCCCCGACAGCGCAAACAAACCGACGAAGCGGCTCTGGTGAACGATCAGAAGGATGAGGGCAGAAAGAGCAACGAAAACGAGGAAGCTTGCGGCGGCGAACCGCCACGGGTGGTCGATGCCGTATCGGTTGACTCGCCGAACCAGGCCCATGAGCCTCCCTATCCGACGATCAGAGTACCGAAGTCAGGCGCTCAACGACCCGTGAACCACGCCGCTTAGGCCCAGTTGCGCCCGCAGCCACGGGCCCAGCGGCCCGGGAGCAGCCGGCCGGCTGATGTGAAAGCCCTGAATGTAGTCGCAGCCGTACTCCCGGAGCATCCTGGCGGTGGCCTCGTTTTCAACGCCTTCCGCGACCACCTTCAGTCCCAGGTTGTGGCCGAGGTCGATGGTCGAGCGAACGATGGCGGCGCCATCCCAGTTGGTCGCCATGTCCTGAACGAATGAGCGGTCAATCTTGATTTCGCCCACCGGCAATCGCTTGAGATAGGCCAGCGACGAATACCCGGTTCCAAAGTCATCGACCGAGATCTGCACGCCGATCGCATGCAGCTGTGCCAGCGTCGCCTCAGCTTCAGTGGCGATCAGCGTGCTCTCCGTAATTTCCAGGCTCAGCTTGTCCGGCGGGACTTGCCAGGTGCGGAGCAGCTGCCCGACGGCGTCCGGGAGCTCGTTGTCGAGCAGGTTGCGCGCCGAGAGATTGACCGAGATGCCGATGTCGATGCCGGCTTTCGCCCAGGCATGGACCTGGCCGAGCGCCTCGTTCAAGACCCATGCCGTGAGCGGCTTGATCAGGTTGCTCTGCTCCGCTGCCGGGATGAAATCATCCGGCGGCAGGAGGCCGTGGCTTGGATGGCCCCAGCGGACCAGCGCCTCGACCTTGGCCGGCCGACCGCTGGTGGCCGACACGATCGGCTGGTAATGGAGCAAGAGCTCGAACTGGTCGATCGCGTAACGCAGCTTGCCGATCAGCGGGACTTTTCCGACGGTATCACCACCTTCCTGATCGGTCGAGTAGACGCTGAATCCGCTCTGTGCGCGCTTGGCCGCATACATGGCGACGTCGGCGCGCCGTATCAGCGCGTCGGCGTCCTCGGCGTGCTGTGGAAAGACCGCGATCCCGATGCTGAGCTGGACGGTTACGGCTTGGTCATCGATGGTGAACGGTTTGTCGATGGCCTGGAGAATCTTCTCCGCGATCAGGACCGCCCGCGGCACGTCGGTTGCGCCCCAGGGCACAATTGCGAATTCGTCCCCGCCGTAACGCGCGACCGTGTCCGCCTTGCGCAGGACCGCTTTCGTCCGCTGGCCAACCTCGCGCAGCAGCTGGTCGCCGGCCTCATGGCCAAGTGAGTCATTCACGCGCTTGAAGCCGTCAAGGTCCAGCAACAGCACGGCGCAGGGCTTCATCTCGCGTTCGCCGGCGCGAAGGGTCTCCTCCAGCCGCTCGCGAAGAAACGTCCGGTTCGGGAGCCCGGTCAGTGAATCGTGCAAGGCCCGATATTGCAGGGCCTCGGTTTCGGCTTTGCGTTCCGAAACATCGCGCAAGCTCCCGATGACCAGTCGTTGGAGCCCGACCCGGCCGACGTTGAACTCGAGCGGAAACTCGGTCCCGTCCTTGCGCAATCCGCAGGTCTCGTAGCTGCCAACTTCCACTTCCGTCTTATGGGGCCGCAGGTAGGCTCGCAGCTGCGGCTTGATCTCGGATCGGTATGGTTCGGCGATCAAGCGGGTGAAGTCCTTGCCGATCACCTCCTCAGGGCCGTGGCCAAACAGCCGCACCGCCGCCGGGTTGTACGAACGAACCAGGAGTCGCTCATCGACGGTGATGATGCCGTCAGCGACGTTGTCCAGGATGGCGCGGATCCGATCCCCGCTCCGCCGCAGCTCGTCTTCCGCCCCGCGGCGCTCGATGAAATGACCGACCTGACTCCCGATGTCGGCCATCACGCGAAGCGTCGGGCGATCGAGCGCCTTACGCTGCTCGCTGAACAGCACGATAACGCCGGTCACCGTGCGCCCGTTCATCACCGGAAAGGCGAACTTGCCATGCAGGCCGGCCTTCGCCGCCCGGGTCGCCCGTGGTGACTTCTCGTGCGCAACCTCTTCGATGGTTGCCGGCCGCCCGGTGCTCCAGACGCGGCCCGGTAAGCCGACGCCGCGGCCGAAGGTCACGTCTCGGCTGGCGGCCTCGAACGCCGCGAGCTCCTTCGCCGGCTTGTGCCAGCCATACTGCCAGCGCAGCACCTGCGCGTCGCCATCGACGGCCCAGAACTCGGCGGCCACCCAACCGAGCGTTTCGCTCAGGCCCTGCAGGACTTCGGGAGCTGCCTCCTCCCAGCTGGTGGCGCTCGCCAGCGGCCGGGTCACCGCGAACTGCAAGGTCCGAATGCGCTCGGCAACCCGGCGCTGGCTGATGTCGTTTACAAACGCAACGAATGACATCCGCGAGCCGGCCCGCGACGTCGCCGAGACGGAGAGCTCGATGGGAAACTCCTTTCCATCACGACGGACTGCCGTCAGCTCGACGGTGCGACCGATGATCCGGCCCTGGCCGGTAGCGATAAATCGGGCCAGGCCACGCCGGTGCGCGTCCTGATAGGAGCGGGGAATGATGGTACCGGCGAGCGTCCGGCCCACGGCCTCATCATGCGACCAACCGAACATGGCTTCCGCTTTTTGATTCCACCCCGTGATCATGCCCCGCTCATCGGCCGTGATCACGGCGCTCGGCGAGGTATCGATGATGACCTGCAGCCGCTGCCGCGATTCCTGCAGCGTGTGAACGATCCGCAGTTGCACCTCGGCCTCACGGCGAGCCGCGGCGAAGATCCCGACCGTGCCGGCAAATACCGCCACATAGGGGAGCACCATCAATCCGTGTCCGACGTACCAGTAGCCGTCGTACCGGCGGTGCATGAACATGAAGGCGAGCGCCTCGATGGCGACCAGGACGAGCGCCGTGATCATCGCCGTCTCGATCCGCCGCTCCGGATGGCGGCCTTGCCGGTAGACGACGGCTGCCAGGCCGACTACGAAGAATGGGCCGGTTTGCAGCAGGGTGTTGAGCTGGGTGAAGTTCCCGGCCACGACCATTGGCGGCAGCAGCAGGCCCAGCACCGTCACGACGGCAATACCCAGTACCGTCACGCCGGCCGCAATGCCCAGCACTCTGGCAAGAAGCTGCCGAGGATGGGCGATGCCCTGCGTTGGCTGGATCAGGACCCAGAGGAGCAGCGCCGGGGTGACGATGTGGCCGAGGTGAAAGAGTTCTACCGCGGTCTGGGTCGACGTCCATGGCACCGTCACTGGGAGGACGCCGGGGAAGGTGAGCCCGTGGGCGAGCCAGATCAGGGCGAGCACGAGGCTGGCCGCGGCCACGGGAAGCAATCGACCGTGGCGCCGCAAGACCACGTCGGTGGACGCCAGCACCAGGACCGTGACCAGCATCACCAGCAGGGCGCTGTCGACCACCGGCACGTACCAGGTGAGCGGAGGGCTCGATCCCGGCAGGACAGCACCGATCACGCTGACGATGCTGAGGGTCGCCGCCCCCAGCAGGCCAAGCAGCAGTCGCCGGCCCGCGCCGGCGAGCCGGTCGCGTTCTCGTTCACGAGTCGGCAAAAACGCCAGGATTCCTATGGGCGCAATATGCTTGGCGACCCAGCAAAGAGAAGTTAAGGAGCTGTCGCCGATCCGTTACAGGTTGTGATACCGACTACTGAGCGTTATCTGACGTCTGACCGATCAGCTTCAGGAAGCCTGCTTCATCGAGAATTGGCAGCTTCAGCTTCTGGGCCTTGTCGAGCTTCGATCCGGGATCGGCGCCGACGACGACGTAGTCCGTCCTCTTGGAAACGCCGGTCCCGATCGTCCCGCCGAGCACCTTGATGCCCTCCTCCGCCTGGCCCCTGGTCATCGAAGCCAGCGTTCCCGTGAGCACGAATGTCTTGCCGGTGAGCGGCCCATCGCGGCGCTCCGCGGCCTTGATCGCCACCCCGGCCTCGAGCAGCCGCTGAATCAACCCCTGGGACTCCGCGCGCCGGAAGTATTCATGGACTTCATCGGCGACGATCGGTCCGACCCCGCCGATCGCTCGCAGCTCATCCACCGTGGCCCCTTGCAGCCGCTCGATCGAGTCGAAGCCCTCGGCCAGCGTCTGCGCCATCGTCCAGCCGACGTGGGGGATTCCCAGCGCGACGAGGAAGCGCATCATGGTTGTGGCCTTGCTTGCCTGGATGCGATCGAGCAAGTTCTGCGCCGACTTGTCGGCGAACCCATCCAGCGAAAGGAGCTGCTTTTTGGTCAGATGGAAGAGGTCCGATGGATCCCGGACCATGTGCTTGTCGATCAACTGGGCGAGCGTGGCATAGCCAAAACCCTCGATATCCAGCGCCGCGACGAAGTGGCGGAGATGCTCGAGCACCTGCGCCGGGCAGCTGGGATTGATGCAGCGGGTCGCCGCCTCGCCCGGTTCGCGCACCAGCTCGGTGCCACATTCCGGGCATCGCCTGGGCATGTGCCACGGCTGGCTGTCGGGCGGTCGCTTCTCGGTGATGACGCGGACCACCTCGGGGATGACATCGCCCGCGCGCTGGATGATCACGTGGTCGCGCGGACGCACGTCCTTGCGTGCCACCTCATCCTCGTTATGCAGGGTCGCCCGGCTCACGGTGACGCCCGTGATCGGAACCGGCGTTAGCCAGGCCACCGGCGTGGCCGCACCCGTCCGCCCGATGTAGACCTTGATGTCCTCCACCACGGTTTCGGCTTGCGCGGGCGGAAACTTGAAGGCGAGCGCCCAACGTGGGCTCCGCGAAACGAAGCCGAGCTCGGCTTGCTGCCCCAGCTGGTTGACCTTGATGACGATGCCGTCGATCTCGTAGTCGAGCGCGTGTCGCTTTTCCTCCCAGTCCCGCAGAAACTCGATGACGGCGTCGATGTCGCCGTGCGTGTGCCCGTGCTCGTTGACGTGGAAGCCCATCTCACTCAGCCGCTCGAGGGTCTGTTCCTGGCTGGTTAGGCCGCCCGCCGGATCGAGCGCGTAGATGAACGTATCCAGTCGCCGGCGTGCCGTGATCCGTGGATCGAGCTGTCGAACGGCCCCGGCCGCCGCATTCCGCGGATTGGCGAACGGCGGCTTTCCCTCGGCGGCGAGCTCGGCATTGAGTCGTTCGAAGCTTCGCTTGGGCATGTAGACCTCGCCCCGAACCTCGAACGTGGGCGGGAACTCCTTCGGAACCGCCACGGTGAGCGGGACGCTCGGAATCGTCTTGACGTTCGGCGTCACGTCTTCGCCGGCGTAGCCGTCGCCTCGTGTCGCGCCCACGCGGTACTGGCCGTTCTCGTAGAGCAGGCTCATCGCGAGGCCGTCGATTTTCAGCTCGGTCACGTACTCGACGCGGACATCGCCGAGCCCACGATGCACGCGCCTATCGAACTCGCGAACTTCATCGAGCTCGAAGGCGTTCGCGAGGCTCAGCATCGGCGTCCGATGCGTCACCTTGGCGAAGGCATCCGAGGGCGGCCCGCCCACGCGCTGTGTTGGGGAGTCCGGCGTGACCAGCGCAGGATACTGCGTCTCGAGATCGACCAGCTCCCGGAACAGCGCATCGTACTCGGCATCGGTGATCTCCGGGTTGTCGAGCACGTAGTACTGCCGGTTCGCGCGGTCGATCTGCGTGCGCAGCTTGAGGATGCGCGGCTGCGCCTCCTCCCGATTCACAACTTGACGATCGGCGCCAGGCTGACGGCGAGGATCTTCACGCCAACCTTGTCGAACTTGACGATCAGCTCCTCATCGGTCCGCGTCATGGTGCTCTTCAGGACGCGACCGCGGCCCCAGGATCGGTGCTCGACATTGTCACCCGGGTGGTAACGCTGCTTCAGGTCCAGCGGCGCCGACGGCCGGGCCGCCTCGATCACCCGCGCCGGCGCCATACCGGGCTCGTCGACGCCGGACGGAATGCCTTCGGGGCGATCGACCAGCTGCGGGGGGAGGTCCTTGAGGAAGCGTGAGGGCACATTCAGGTTGGCGCTACCCCACAAATGGCGACGGAATGCGTGGAACAGGTAAAGCCGGTCTTTGGCCCGCGTCATCCCCACATAGGCAAGCCGGCGCTCTTCCTCGAGGTCCTCCGCCGAATCGAGGCTACGGCTGTGGGGAAAGAGGCCCTCCTCCATGCCGAGCATGAAGACCACCGGAAATTCAAGGCCTTTGACCATGTGCAGCGTGATCAGGGTGATGCCCTTGGCTTCGTCCCGCATCGTGTCCACGTCGCTCATCAGCGCCGTCTCCTCGAGGAAGGCTTGCAGCCCTTCGCCCGGCGCCAGGCCGTCGTATTCCGACGCCAGGCCGCGAAGCTCCAGCACGTTGCCCCAGCGCTCGTCGCCGTCCGAGGCGCCTTCTTTGACATAGCGCTCGTAGGCGCTGCGGAGCAGCAACAGGTCGATGACCTCGACCAGCCGGCGCTCCTGGCTGGCTGCGCGGACCTCATTGATGAGATCGCGGAAATCGGCCAGCGCCTGCCGAGCCGAACTGGAGAGCTCGCTGAGTTCGTCGAGGCGCGTCAGCGCATCCCATGCCGACATGCCGTGGGCGTCTGCCCAGTAGCCGAGCTGGGCCAGCGACTTCTCCCCCAGCTTGCGCCGGGGCACGTTGACCACGCGCGAAAAGCTCAAGGTGTCCTGCGGGTTTGCGATCAGCCGGAGGTAGGCCATCACGTCCTTGACCTCGCGCCGCTCGTAGAAGCGCAGCCCGCCAATCAGCCGGTAGGGAACGCCCCGCCGGAGCAAGACTTCTTCAAGGGCACGCGACTGGGCATTCGTCCGATAGAGGACCGCCAGGTCGCCGAGCCGGTGGTCGCCCTCGGCGACCAGCCGAAGCGCCTCCCGAGCGACCGCCTGTGCTTCTTCCTGCTCGTCGTAGGTCTGGGCGATGACGAGCTTTGGGCCTCCGGGCCGCTCCGTCCAGAGCCGCTTGTCGGCCCGCTTGGGATTCGCCTTGATCACGTGGTAAGCGGCGTCGAGGATCACCTGGGTGGACCGATAGTTCTGTTCCAGCTTGACAATCTGGGCGTCGGGATAGTCCTGCTCGAACGACAGGATGTTGCGCACGTCGGCGCCGCGGAACCGGTAGATCGATTGATCATCGTCGCCAACCACGGTCAGGTTGCGATGCTTCCCCGCCAGCTGTCGCACCATCAGGTACTGCGCCCGATTGGTGTCCTGGTACTCGTCGACCATGACGTAACGAAAACGCTTCTGATATTTCTCGAGCACCTCAGGATGGCGATCGAAGAGCCAGACCGTCCGCAGCAGAAGATCGTCAAAGTCGAGAGCCTTGTTCTGCTCGAGAAAGCGGTCGTACTGGACACGGATCCGCGCCGCCAGCTCCTCGTTATGGGTCCCTGCGGCCGACGCCTGCTGTTCGACGGTCATCACCTCGTCCTTCGCGCGCGAAATCAGCGCCACCATGCCGCCTGGTGGATAGCGCTTCTCGTCGAGCCGCATCTCATTCATGACCCGCTTGATGACGGCGAGCCGGTCGGCTTCGTCATAGATCAGAAAGTGCCGGTCGATGCCGTCGGCGCCCCCATCCCGACGGAGAAGCCGCACCCCGATCGCGTGGAAGGTGCCCATCCAGATCCCGCCCGCGGTGAGGTTCAACAGTTGCTCGACCCGGCCGCGCATCTCGCGCGCGGCCTTGTTGGTAAAGGTCACCGCCAGGATTTCGCTCGGCTCCGCACGGCCCTGCTGGATCAGCCAGGCGATGCGATGCGTCAAGACGCGCGTCTTGCCGCTCCCCGCGCCCGCAAAGATCAGGAGGGGACCGTCGGACGCGCTGACGGCAGCGCGCTGCGGCGGATTGAGGCCGGCTAGGAGATCGACGCCGCGATCGGTCGCGGCCGAGGTGGATGCCAAAGTCACATGAGAGTCTACCCGTCGATCGTGACCCTTACCCCTGCCCGGCAGGCAGGGTTGGGACTCAGGTCTAGTGTCTCCGCCCGCGGCCGCGCATCCGACCGGCAGCCATGTTGTCCTCGTCGTCCTCCACCGACCGCGACTTCTTGGACGCCGCGAATGTTTGCGAGAACGCGCCGAAGAACTGGTCGCGCAACTCCATGGTCGAGACCTCGAACGCGTCTTTCAGGGTCCAGTGATCATCCGGCGAGTAACGGCGCTCGCAGGCCCACAACAAGAACTTGATGAGCTGCACCTTGAGGGCGGCCATCAGCTTCGAATCGCCCTTCTTGCCCGCCTTCGCCGTGCCCTTTCCCTTGGCTTTTGCCTTGGTGCCGGCGGCCGGCGCCGGGGCGGCCGCGCCTTCCGCGCTGCGGACGTTCCAGCTCGCAGAGGGCGCCGACTTGACCGCGGGTACCTGCGCAACCAGGCTTGCCCGCAGGGCGGCGAGGTCGTCCTTCGGGGGAACAGCCTTCGCCGGCTCAGGAGTGGGCGGCACCGCCGGTACCGCGGCGGGCGCTTGATAGCTCGGTGCGGGCTGCGTCTTTCGAGGGATGGCCATCGGCGGAACCGAGAAGCTCTGGGGTGTGACTGGCCGAGCAGGAGGCGCCTGAGGCGCCTGTGGCGGGACCACGTACGGCTGAGCTTGAGGCATCGGCGGCCCGGGCACCGCCTGGTACGGCCCCTGCTGAGCGGGCATGGGTTGCTGAGGCGCCGGCGGGGGCATCGGCGGCTGAGCCTGGTAGCCAGGATAACTGGGCGCCTGGGGCGTGGCTGGGCTCATAGGGAGCACGTTCCCTCGCACGGGGGGGTACGTCTGGGGTTGAGCCGGCTGGGGGGCTGGCGCTACGCCCGGGAATGGTGCGTACGGCTGCTGGCCGGGTGCACCCGGGTAGCCCTGGGGCGGCTGCGGCCCAGCCTGCGGGTAGGCCGGCGGCCAGCCAGGCACCTGGGGCTGCCCGACGGGTGGCCAGCCGGGGGCCTGAGGCGGCTGCTGCATCCCGGGCTGCCACGCCGGCGGCATCTGCGCGGGCGACGGCGGCGCGTAGGGCCGCTGCACCGGCGCGATCGGCCGCTGCTGGTCTGGAGGGATGTAGGGGGCCGAAGGGCCCTGTAGGGCAGACTGGCTCCGCCGAAGGAGATCGAGGAGCCGGCCCTTGTCGATATAGAGGTTGCCGGCCAGTGCCGGGTTGACGCCGGGCGTGAACATGCACTCGCCGGCCTGGAACTCCCACAGGAGGTCGAACGCCTGGCGGGCACCACGGACCCGGCCGCCGCTCGCGTGGGTCAGGGCGCCTCCCTGGAACGCGTACACCCAGTTGCCCCGCGGCTCGTGTAATTCGAGGACGCCGGACTGGCCGCCGTTGACCACCTGATCCAGAAGGCCAAGCAAACCGATCCGCTCGATTGGACTGAAGACCGGGCCCCGAGCGGGCGCGGCGTCACCTTTGCCTTTGGCGAAAAGCTTCACACCGCTGTAACCGGCGCAGGCGGGTCGTCCTTGCCGTCTGAAGCAGGCCGCGACAACGTGTTACGGGCCAGCAGCAGGGCCCGAACCTCGTCGTCGGTGACCTGTGGCCATTCCTCGAAGAAGTTGCCGACGGCGTAAAAGGGCTCCGGCGTCTCGAGGCACACCAGCTCGTCGACCTGCGAGGCGAGCCACTCGGCCGTCTCGGCCGGCGCGACTGGGGCGGCGAGGATAACCTCCATCGCGCCACGCCGGCGGACGCTCTGAATGCCCGCCTGGGCCGTATACCCGGTCGCGATGCCGTCATCGGTAAGAATCACCGTTTTCTCCGCGACCGCCGGAACCGCTCCCGGGCCCATCGCTTCGAGCCAGGCGCGGAGTTCCTCGCGAGTGTGCTCGGCGGCGAGCCGGAGCTCGTCGTCGCCGATCCCGAGGTGCCGCGTCAGCCTGCGGTCAAAAACGAGGACATCGTTGTCGTCGACCGCGCCGAGCGCAAGCTCAGGGTTTCCGGGAGCGCCGACCTTTCGGACGGGGCAGATTCCAAGCGGCAACCGCAGCGCCCGGGCGATCGCGGCGGCGACCACCACGCCGCCACGAGGGATGCCGAGAACGATGGTTTTCGGCAGGTCGCGATACCGTTGCAGGGCATCGGCCAGCCGCTGACCCGCGTCCAGCCGATCCCGAAAAACCACGGACCTACAATAGGTCGATGTCGAGCCAGCCGGCCAACACGCCAGGCGTTGGCGACGAGGCCCCCGACTTCAGCCTGCCGGGAACGCCGGAGGGCGATCGGTTTTCACTCTCGTCATACCGCGGCAAGAAGCACGTGCTGCTCTGCTTCTACGTCTTCGATTTCAGTCCCGGCTGAACCAATGAGCTCACCTCCTTGCGAGGTGATCACCAGCAGTTCGTCAAAGCGGACACCCAGGTCCTCGCCATCAGCGTCGACCACATCTGGGCGCACAAGGCCTATGCCAAAAGCCTCGGCGACCTCCCCTTCCCCCTGCTCGCAGATTGGGACAAATCCGTATCGCGGCAGTGGGGCGTCCTGAACGAAGAAATCGGCGCGGCTCGGCGGTCATTGTTTCTCGTGGACTACCTCGGGCGCCTGCGCTGGCGGAATCTGCGCTACGACTGGCGCAGTGAAGAGCAGTACGCCGCCATGGTCGAGGCGATGCTCGCCCTGCCGATGATCCCCCGCACCGTCGGGGAATGAAAAAAGCCAGCCCGAGGCTGGCTTTTGATTGCGCTCCGAGCTCGAGTTAGGCCTTACCGTTGGCGACGACGGCCAGGATGTCCTTCTCCGACAGGATCAAGTACTCGGTCTCATCAAGCTTGATCTCGCTGCCGGCGTACTTGGCATAGACCACGCGGTCGCCGACCTTGACATCGAGGGGCTCCCGTTTGCCGGTTGTCTCGATGAAGCGGCCATTGCCGACGGCCTCGACCATACCTTCCTGCGGCTTCTCCTTGGCGGTGTCCGGCAGGACGATGCCGCTCTTGGTCCGCTCCTCACGCTCGACGGGCTTGATCACGACCCGATCTCCCAGTGGGCGTAGCTTCATAGAATCCTCCTTGCTTCCTTGGTTTTTAGCACTCAGCCAGTCCGAGTGCTAATGATACCCCATGCGGCGGGCGGTTTCAACGGCCGTAACCGCCTTGCCAGGCTGGGCGTTCCGGTCTAGGCTCAGGCCACATCCATCGCAGGAGGGAGGAACTCATGAAGAGGGGCATTCGCTTCGTCGTCCTCATCGCCGCCGCGGCGCTCGCATTAACCGCCATACCAGCGGCAGCCGACACCGGCCAGCAGCAAACCTACCTGGCGCTCGGCGACTCGTACGCCTTTGCTTACAACCCGACCTTGAATCCGACCAACGCCGCAAATTTTGTGGGCTACCCCGACTTCGTCGCCCAGGCCCTGGACATGTCGCTCACCAACGCGGCCTGTCCCGGGGAAACCAGCGGCAGCATGATCTCGGGCACGCCGCCCGACAACGGATGCCACGAGTTCTACCCATCGCCGCTGCCGCGCCACGTCGCCTACGCCGGTTCGCAACTCGCCTTCGCGGTGAATTTCCTGCGCACGAACAAGGACGTCAAGCTGGTGACCCTTCAGATCGGCGGCAACGATATCCTCCGGCTGGAGGCCGAATGCGCCGGCAATAGCGCCTGCATCAGCAGCGCGCTGCCCGGCGTCGAGGCACAGATGGCGGCGAACCTAAACACGATCTATCAGGCGCTGCGCAATCAGGCCCATTACCGCCACGCGATCGTTGAGGTGTCGTATTTCGCCTTCAACTACAACGACCCGAGCAATATCGCGATCGTGAGCTCGCTCGACGCGGTCGAAGCGGCGGTCGCGATGCGCTACCACGCGCGGGTCGCCAATGTCCTTGGCTCCTTCGCGACCGCATCAGCGCCGACCGGAATCCCCTGTTTTGCCGGGCTGCAGGTGGTGCTCGCGTCGGGGCCGCCTCCAAGCTGCGACATCCATCCGTCGATCGCCGGACACCACGTGTACGCAGGGGCGATCCTCGGCGTCGTGCCGCGGGGCGAGCTGGAAGACTAGCCGAAACCGAGGCTCGGGTCGGCGTCGAAAGGAGCCGGATCCGGGCCACGGCGGTCCCATTCGACCAGCGCAGCCGCGCCAATCATGGCGGCATTGTCGGTGCATAGCTCTGGGGCCGGGATAATCAGGCGAGCCAACCTCCCCAGTCGTTCGGCCGCGGCCTCGCGAAGTCGGCGATTGCGCGCGACCCCACCGCCCAACACGATCACCGGCGCAGGATCGGATGCCTGGGCGGCCTCGACCCGGTGGAGCAGGGCGTCGACGATCGCCTCCTGGTAGCTCGCGGCGAGGTCGGCGCGCATCTGGTCAGGAAGATCCCCGTGCTTGCGCACTTCATAGAGCAACGCCGTCTTCACGCCGCTGAAGCTGAAGTCGAGACCTGGCGCTCGGGGCCGCGGAAACCTGAACGCGCGGGGATCGCCCTGCTGTGCCAGCCGATCGATGGCGGGTCCGCCCGGAAACGGCAGGCCGAGGATGCGCGCGCCTTTGTCGAACGCCTCGCCCGCCGCATCATCGCGGGTCCGACCGACGACCTCGATTGAACCGTCGGACTGCCAACGGATGAGGTCGCTGTGACCGCCGGAGACGACCAGGCCAAGGACCGGCGGCCGCAAGTTGGGATCCTCGAACTGGCCGGCAAAGATATGCGCCGCGAGATGGCTCACGCCGATCACCGGTAACCCACGCGCCCAGGCGATCGACTGCCCGAGATTGACGCCAACCAGAAGGCAACCGATCAGTCCGGGTCCGCGAGTGACGGCGATCCCGTCGATTTGTTCCCAGCGACTGCCCGCGCTGTCCAGCGCCCGCTCGATGACCGGCACCAGGGTCTGTAAGTGGGCGCGCGCCGCCAGCTCGGGAACCACGCCGCCATACGGCGCGTGCAGGGCATCCTGCGAACGGATCACATTCGAGAGCAGCGCCGGCCCACTGGCCACGACGGCGGCGGCCGTTTCATCACAGGACGTCTCGATCGCCAGGACGCGGCGGCTGTTGCTGACTACTGGGGGGTGCTGTGGTCGAGTCCTTCGATTTCGAGCGTGTCGAGGATCTCGCGGAAGCGCTTCTTGAAACTCGGCGCCTGGATCGAGTCGGACCACATCACGATCGCGTCCTCGTTGTTGTCGGTGTAGTAGCCGCGGCGGCGGCCGATCACCTTGAAGCCGAACTTCTCGTAAAGGCGGACCGCGACATCATTCGACGGCCGGACCTCGAGCGTGAGCCAGCGCGACCCGAGCTGGTAGGCCCGCTGGATCAGCGCCGCCATCAACGCGTGGCCGTAGCCCTTTCCCTGCTGGCCGGCGCGGACGCCGACTGTGGTGATGTGCGCCTCGTCGCTCATCTTCCAGAGGCCGGCATAGCCGACGATCTCCTCGTCGCGCCGGAGGACGAGGTAGTGGGCCGAGCGATTGTGATGCAGCTCGCGATAATACGCATTGCGCGGCCAGGGAGTGGGAAAGATCTCACGCTCGATCGCCTGCACCTCGGGGATGTCTTCCTCGCGCATGGCATCGACAAGGACTCGGGACTTCAGCTGCATCATGGGGCCTTCCTTCGGCGCTCCTCGGCGGCGGCAGGCTGGACGTAGAGCGCTTGCACCTCATCATATCGCAGCGGTTTTTGAGATTCGAAGGTCCAAATGGCGGAATCCAGTAACGCCTCGCTCAGGGGCCGGCGGTCAGGGGGAGGAATCTCGCGCGCCGCCGCCGCCGGCAGCCACTCGGCGAGCCGACCTGCCGGTTCGACGATGACCCGACCGGACGCCGGTAGCCAGTCAGCAAGCTCAGCCGCAGCGATGCGGATCGCCGGGGCGCCAACCCGCCAGGCGAAGGCCTCACCGCGTCCAGCATCCCGCAGCGCGATCGGCGCCGCACGCGGGCCTGGCTCCTTTACCGGCTTGCGGATCGGTCTCTCGATTGCTGCCGGCCTGGCCTATGCGCGCCACCTGCCGCTCTACCTGATGGATAGCCTGCCGATCCAGGCGCGAAAAG
>DATASI010000019.1:0-3708 GCA_036269255.1 Candidatus Dormiibacterota bacterium | reverse complement strand
GTGGCTTTGGGGAGAAGCGGCGCCAATCAGCCAGCCGGGGAGGCACAGCCGGGCCGCCGTGGCAAGTATGTCGGCGGTAAGTTCCGCAGCCAGTGAAAGCAACTTCATGCTGCGCGCTCCCAGCTGACACGTCGCGCCTCGTCCTCGAGCTCACGCTGCATTTGGTGCGAGTAGCGACGGGCAACCGTCTGCAGCACCAATAGCGAACTCGAAGCGCTGGTTCGCAGCCACGGCTGTCGACGGCCACCGCTGGATACCACCCGGAACCGCGCCCGCAGGGGCAGAGCCCGGATGCGTGCTGGTTGCGACGCGGGCAGCTTCAGCGCCGGAGATGAGGATCGATATCTGCCGCGGACTCCGCTCGCCATAGGCTTGCGGGCCTGCGCGGGCGCCCGCTCGCCACGCTGGCGCTCGATTTCCAGCGCCACGGCTGTCTTCATGACTGCGAGCCGCGACTTGGTGATGTCGAGCCGCCGGTAGCCGCCAGTCCCATCGACGGCCATGCCGGCAACGACCAGGTGCACGTGGTGGTGGCGGGTGTTGCGGTGGATGGCCGCGATCCAGGGCAGGCCGCCGACAGCCAGCTCCGATTCCAGGCTGCCAACCGCAGCCTTGGTGAGGCCGCCCAGGTCCAGGCCCTGGGCGCGCTCGGGCGAGATGACAAACCGGTAGACCGCGCGCCGGCAATCCAGTGTTTGGCCGTCCCGGGTCTGGTAAGGCTGTGGCCTGGAGTCGGCGATGGATCGGGCGACGAACTCGGCGAAGTCCTTGCGCCCCTGGCTCCCGAGCGGACCTTCGGGGCCAAACAGCTCGGCCCGCGTGTTCGCGCGATCGCGGTAGGCCACGTACTTGAGAAGGCCCGACACCTCGGGCGTCGGCCCGGCGGCCTTGGAATCAGGATGGAGGTCTCGGTGCTGCACGTAGCGCAGGAAACCGCCGACCGCCCGGCGCACATCGCTCGAGCTCCCCGCCGGAGTGAACTTCACGCGCACGATGCAGCGCTCGCTCATGACCGCTCCTCGGGGCTACCGCTTGGCGGTTGGAACAGGGCCAGTCGCTCCGCGGCCGCCTCGGTCGCGCGCTCGGCGAGCGAGTGCATCCGGCGATCCCCATCGGGCAGGATCGAGGCGACCATCAGGACTGCGTGTTCGGCCGCGGCCAGCCCTGCCAGTGCCGCTGGTGAATCCTGCGCCGTGTAAGCACGTCTCAGACCGTCGGCTTCTGCTTGTAGGCCGCGACCGACCAGCACCCGAATCGCCGACGAGATCCCGAGGCCATGCTGCCAGCCAAAGCTTTCGAGCTCAGATGCCAGTGGAGCCGGCAGGCGGACCTGAAAGCGGCGTGATGTCCTCACGCATTCCCTACTGTTCATTGGCAGCGGCCGAAAACCGTCCACAAAGCGTCCTTTCTTGAAGAAAGGACAGCCAGACGACGATCGGTCTCCCGGGCCGGCCGATTCAAGATCAGCCGGCTCCCCCTCAGACGACGCTAGACGACGGTCAGTGGACGGTCAGACGACGCTCGGTTGAGAGCCTGCAGGCACCAAATCCAAGGAGGTGCCCCATGTTCACAAGTCTTACCGTCGGTGTCAGACAGGGCTACGAGCAGGTGGCCGGTTCTCTCGACGTGCAGGCCCAGACCCTGGTGGCCGCAGCCCGCAAACGCAGGTCAGTGGAGCGGGGCCGGGCTCTTATGGCGATCGTCCTCGCCTACAGAGAAGGTCCGCGCGAACTCTGGGGCCCGATCCTTCTCGACCTCTTGGCCCCCGCGCTACTCGCTCGCCTGCGACGCCTTCGAAGCGAGCCGCCAGTGATGGACGACGAGGACATCCGGCAGCAGCTGGTGATGGAGCTCCTCCGGGCGGCCGCCGGGATGCCGCTGCCGGACCAGCCCAGCTATTTGCGGAGCCGGTTGATGGCGCGTACCAATCAGGCGGTTCGGCGCTGGCTGCAACGCGAGCGACGGCGTCAGTCGCGCCAGCACTCCTTTGAGGCTCATGCAGAGACCGCCATCGCTTCCGCGTCCGGCCAACGGCCGGAAACCCATGACCAGGGCAATGGAAAGTCATTAGAAGGAAAGCTGGAAATCGGGGATAGGCAATGAGCGAACTTAGGGCTACACCTATGGCAATGCGGGAGGGCCCCAGGGAGGAGGGGGGGCTCGGTTCGCGGGCAGGAACCCTCCGAGTGCTCGATACGCTGCTCATCCCCACGGATCCGCGGGGGATCGTCCTCCTGTGCGGCTTCGTCGTCGCCGCTGCATTTGGCGCTATGGCTCTGCTAAACCCGCCGGGCGATCCAATCGGCTGGGTGTACATAGTCGTCGCGGTCATCGGTTACTTCTTTATCCAGACGCGCGGGCTGACCACGTTCCTTTGGTTGCTAGTCGCGGCTGGCGGAGCTGCCGTCGCGCTGGCAGGCAATCCTTCTGGTTGGGTGGAGCTGGCACTTGGACTTGGGCTTGCGCTGGTAGCGATTACACCCCTGGCGCCGGCCTACCGCATGCCACCCCAACACCAACGATCCGCGTCGGCAGTGGTGGCCGCCCAGTTGAGTGCAAACGGGCATACCTCAGCCTTTCTTGAGGATCCACCAACTCGAACCTCAGGAAAACTTGAGGAATCTGAGGCGCCGATAGCAACCCAAGCAGCTGGCGCGGTTCCTTCCCTGCGGCGGTTGAGTATCCGCAGCATCGGGTCGCTGCGGTTGACCGCGGGCAACCAGGACCTAACTGGCGATCTTGAAGATCACCCGGTCCTGGCTTTCCTCTTCATGTACTTATTGGCACGAGCCGTCTTGGGCGACCGACCCGCCAGAAGTGCGCTCGGCGATGAGCTCACGCCAGGCGTCACCGAAACCAGCCAGAAAGAGCGCCTGCGCAAGCAGCTCTACGCGCTCCAAAAGGGCGTTGCTCCTGAGGTGGCGGCGTTGATTCATAGCAATCGCACCCACGTGTGGCTGGAACTCGACGGCGTGGAATCTGATGTGGCAGCCCTGAGCGCGCTCTGTGGCCGAGTTCGCCAGCACGGCTTCCTTATCAATACTCAACTCGCCGCCGAGATCGGCAAGACGCTGAGTGACGCCGCGTCGCGTGAATTCCTCGCTGGCTTTGAGGAGTTGGAAAACGACGTCAATGAGGGCCGCGGCACTGCCAGCCAAGTCGTGACTCAGGCCAGGGAAGCGATCGCCAACCAGCTCGCGGATCTGGTACGAGCGCTCGCCGAGTACCAGGACGCGATCGGCCGTCCGGAGGCGGCGATTCAGCACCTGCAGGCAATGCTGGAGGTGCTACCGACGCGGCAGGACCTGGCGCGCCTGTTGGTCGTGGCTTACCTGAAAACGGGTCAGAACGCTCGCGCCAGCGAGGTGCGACGCCAATTTGCTCTCAAGCAGGAGTAAGCGAATGAGCACTGAGATCAAGGCCCCTGAAACGTCGATACCGCAAGCGCCGGCTGCGCCCCCCGCCGAACTCGAGGCGCCCGAACGGGCCGCGTCCCCGACCATGAACAAGCCGCGGTTGTGGCATCAGCGTCGCGTTCAATTGGGTGCCGCCGCAGTTGTCGCCCTCCTGCTCATAGGGATCGTCGGCAACAACCTGATCGCTCGGCAGTACACGCCCGAGGGCGCCGTCCGTCAGTTCCTGAGCGCTCTGCAATCCCGCGATGCAGCTGCCGCTTGGAACGTGATTCAGGTCTCCGCGCCGACGCGG
>DATASI010000018.1:0-6418 GCA_036269255.1 Candidatus Dormiibacterota bacterium | reverse complement strand
CGTCCAGCTCTGGGGACCTCGATACAGCGTTTTCGTCGTCGCCGCCCGCGACCGCGCCATTTTCTCGTTGGGCGTTCTGCCTGACGATGCCAAAGGCCGGCGGCGCGCCGAGGAGCTAGCCGGCCGGTTGCACGCGTTCCTTCGTGGCGCGCGCATGTCCTACCAGGAGGCGGGACACGCGCTCGGCGTCCACCCCAACAGCCTTCGCTACGCATCGCCAACAGGCACTGTCCTGATTCGGTGGGAAGGCGCCCGGCGGCCACTCGTCTGGACGGTTCCCGCTCCAGAGGTCTCGCCGGCCGAGGCCCGCCGCGAGCTGGCGCGTCGCTATTTGCATATCTTCGGACCTGCGACGCCGGACGGGTTCGCTCGCTGGTCGGGCATCGGCCCGAGGTATGCCGTCGCGGCATTCGACGCGCTACGCACCTCGCTGACCCGAGTGCGAACCCCGATCGGCGACGCCTGGATTCTTGCCGAGGACGAGCCAACCGTTCGGTCTCTGTCAGGGCCGGCGGCACCCGCGCGCCTGCTGCCGAGCGGCGATCCCTTTCTCCTCTTGCAAGGCGTCGATCGGGAGCTGCTCGTTCCTGATGCTGTGCACCGGCGCGATCTCTGGACTCCGCGCGTCTGGCCGGGTGGCGTCCTCGTCGAGGGCGAGCTCGCCGGGACCTGGCGACGCGCCGATGCGACCCTGACAGTCACGCCCTGGAGGCGCCTGTCACGGCAGGCGATCGAAGCCGTCGAGGGAGAAGCCAGGAGCTTGCCGCTCGCTGGTGTCAGCGGACGGATCATGGTCCGCTGGGAAGCCTGAAGCAAAACGGACCCACCAACCGTGCTGCGCTTATGCCGACCGCGATCGTGGCAGCGGCCGCATCAGGGCCCATCGTCCATTCGCAAGTTTTTGTAGCGTCCAGCCTGCCTCGTGAACCATTCGGTGGTGAGGCCGGCAGAGGAGGATCAAGTTGCTCAACGTCGTCGGACCGCCCTGCGCCCAGTGCTTGATGTGATGCGCGTCGGTCCATGATGGTGGCCGGTTGCAGTGCTCGGCCACGCAACCGCGATCGCGCAAGGCGAGCACCCGCCGGGTCGCGGGAGGAATCGTGCGTGCTGCCCGGCCACGCTCACCCTCAAGCTCGCCCTTGCCGGTAATCCGGATAACGGCTGAATCACAGGCGATGCGCCGCACGGTTTCCGCCGCAATCATCCCGCCGCTGTCGACTTCGCCGGCTGGCGCATGGTCGAGGCCGGCGAGCGTATCGACGCTCGTCCGGATGATCAACTGTGGCCGTGGCCCCGATCCGTCAGTGCGGGTCCGCGTCGCGCCGGTTCCACGGCACGCCTCCACGAGGGCATCGGCTCGCCGTCTGTCGGGCGTCCGCTCATCGTTCTTGCCCGGCAGCATCGCGGCGTTCAGCGTGGTGCGCACGATGGCGCCGCCTTCAGCGTCGAGCAGGCCATCCAGCCTGATCATGCCGTCGCTCCGGTCGCTGAGCCGCAGGTAGCGACGTTCGTGCGCCCGATTGGCTTCGGCCAACACGGCGGCCGCGTCCACCTGGTGCTCGAAGCTCTTCACGGCGCCGGTGAACTCGCCAGGATCCATCTGTTGTGCCAGCCTGAGCAGGCTCCCCTCGGCGTGCTGGACGGCGGCTGTACCCACGTGCTCGGCGGCCCGAGCGAGCGCTGCGACATGCTGAAAGCCCAATTCGCCGGTGGCGAACGCCTTCTGCGTCTCCGGCAGATGTGGCAGCTGGCGCGCCATTCCAACCCGTTGAGCCGCGTCGCCGCCTGAGACGCGGCATTTCGACCGAAGCCAGGAAACCAGGTCGATGGCGCCATCGGCGGCATACTCGCCTGATCGATCGAACCGACCGAGACCCTCGACGAAGACCGCCTCGAGCTGGTCCTTCATCTCCCGCGCCTGAACCAGGCCTTCGCCGAGTGCGGCGCCCTCGGCAGTTCGAAGGACTGCGGCGAAATCGCCGATCGCCCCAACGGCTCGGGTTCGAGCCGCCTCGAGCCGATCGGCAGTCGCAGCCATGCTCGCATCATGAACCGCTGTTTTGACAGCTGCCTGTCAATAACGCATTGTTCAGTCGGATTCGCGCTCAGTTATGTGGGCGCAGGGCGGCGTCGCCTTGACCGTGGCTGCTAGCGTGGAGTCGAGGACAACGCAACCACTGAGGTAATGGCATGACAACCTTTGGTTACACGCTGATGTGCGAGCAGACCGGTCCGAAGGAGCTGGTTCGTTACGCGGAGCTGGCCGAGAAAGCCGCTTTCGACTTCGCCGTGATCTCCGATCACTTCCATCCCTGGCTCGAGGAACAGGGCGAGAGCCCGTTCGCGTGGAGCGTGCTCGGTGCGGTTGCCGACCGAACCACGCGGATGCAGTTGATGACGATGGTGACCTGCCCCATCATTCGCTATCACCCAGCAGTGGTTGCGCAGATGGCAGCCACCATTGCCCTGATGAGCGACGGGCGCTTCATGCTCGGCCTGGGTGCCGGCGAAAATCTGAACGTGCACGTCGTCGGCAAAGGCTGGCCCCCGGCGCACATCCGGCATCAAATGCTGGAAGAAGCGATCGAAGTCATCCAGGAGCTCTGGAAAGGCGACTACGTTTTTTACCAGGGCGAGTTTTACAGCGTGCACGACGCCAAGATCTTCAGCCGCCCGGCGGAGGCGCCGCTGATCCTGGTCGCTGCCAGCGGCCGCGAATCGTGCGACCTTGCCGCGACATCCGCCGATGGCTTGATCGCGACCGAGCCAAAAGCGGCGCTGGTCAGTGATTACCGCGAGTCCGGCGGCCAGGGTCCGACCTACGCGCAGATTGCGCTGTCGTGGGGACGCGACGAGCGGCAGGCGGTCAAGACGGCGCATCGCTACTTCCGATTCACCCTACCCGCCTGGAAGGTGATGTCGGAGCTGCCCAACCCAGTCAATTTCAACGCGGCCTCAAAGACGGTTCGCGAAGAGGACGTCGCGCAGGCGATTCCCTGCGGGCCCGATCCCGAAAAGCACCTTCAGGCGATCAAGAAATACGTCGACGCGGGCTTCGAGCACATCGCAGTGTTGCAGGCCGGCGACGAGCAGGAGGGGTTCATCAAGTTCTGGACTGACGAGCTGCGGCCCCGCCTGGAGAAAGCCGGGATGGCCGACCGGCTTCAGGAAGCCGCGGCGCCGGCGGCCGGTCGAAGCTCTCGATAAACGCCGAGGAGGCGGTCGAGGTTGCCGCCGAGACTGTAGCGCTCGACCGCTCGGGCGCGGGCGCGGCGTCCGAGCTCGGCACGAAACTCGCTGAAGTCGAGCAGGGTGCGCAGCGCCAGGCGCAGCTGGCCGTCGAGATCTTTGGGGTCGACCAGCAGGCCAGCGCCCCGCAACGCCTCGCCATCCGACCCGACGTCGGTGGCGACAGTGGCGACCCCGCAGGCCATCGCCTCCAGCAATGACAGCGACAGGCCTTCGACCAGCGACGGCAAGACGAAGATGTCCATCGCCCGCAGCATGCTGATGCGATCCGCCTCGTCCATCACCTGGCCGGTGAAGATGACGCGTGCGCTGCGGTAGCGCCGTTCCAGCCGGCGACGCTCGCTTCCACCGCCGATCACGACCAGCTTGACTTCGTCGGCGGCATCGATCTCCTGGAAGGCGCGGATCAAAATGTCCACGTTCTTTTCCGGGTCGACGCGTCCGAGATATCCGACCAGCGCGCTCGCTTCGAGCGTGTCCTTGTAGACCGAGGGCGCCGGCGAGTACTTGTCGAGGTCGACGCCGTTGGGGATCACGGTCACATTGATCGGCGGCACGCCGTAGTTTTCCAGCAGGGTCTTTTGCTGCTCGGAAAAAATGATGACGCGGTCAAAGCTTGCCAGTGACTGGGCATAGAGGCGATAGAGCGCGCTGCTGATCCCCTGCCAGAGGGAGAAGCGCGAGTCATAGGGCACATGAAAGGTCGCGACCGCGGGCAGGCCCAGCTCGTGGCAGAGATCGGGAAGGCCGAAGTCGATCAGGGTGGAAAAGCTCAGCGAGACGTGAACCAGATCGATCTGTTCCCGCCGCAGCAGATCGGTGATCAGGCGCTTGGTCCGTGGTGACGAGATGGTGTAGCGATGGCTCCCCGTCAACGACCGCAGCGTGAGCGTGTCGTCGGTCACCGCCGGCAGGCTGCCGTGATGGACAAAGAAGACCTTGACGCCGCGAGCCCGCAGGCCCGCGACCATTTCCCTCGAGTAGGTGAGCAGGCCGTCGCCCGCGCGGCCGCTCTGATGGCCGAGCCAGGCGACCCGTAGGGGCTCGCTCATGGCGCCTCGATCTCCTTCAGCAGATCGAGCAGGAAGGGCCGGTGCTCGAGCTCCGGGTGCGGAATGTGCAGGCCGGGCTCGTCGACCTGGTGCTGGTTGTAGCGAAGGATGTCGATGTCGATCTCGCGCGGGCCCCAGCGTTGCCGCGCCTGGCGCCCCAGCTGGTCCTCGATGCCTTTGACGGTTTTCAGCAGCGCCATCGGTTCGAGGCTGGTTTCGCCCTCCAGCACCTGGTTGAGGAATCGCGGCTGATCGGTGACGCCGACCGGCGCGGTTTCGGCCACCCGGGACTCGCGGATCAGGTGGACCCCCGCCGTCGGCAGCGCCGAGCGGGCAGCCGCCAGGTAGCCTTCACGGTCGCCGAGATTACTGCCGAGCGCCAGCCACACCCGGGTCATGCTCGGACGATGGCATCGGTCATCCGCGCGAGTCGAACCATGGCTTTCACGTCATGCACGCGCACGATGTCGGCACCACCGGCGATACTCAGCGCCACCGCGGCGGCGGTCCCCTCGAGCCGTTCCTCGACCGGCAGGTCGAGCGTTTTGCCGATGAACGACTTCCGCGACGGCCCGATCAGCATCGGATAGCCAAGCCCGCGCAACTCGGGCAGGCGCCGGATGATCTCGAGATTTTCCTCGCGTGTTTTGCCAAAGCCGAGACCAGGGTCAAGAATGATGTGCGCGTCCGGGATGGATGCTTCATAGGCCCTCCGGATGGCGTCGCCAAACCAGCCGGCGATATCGAGGACCGGGTCGTCGTAGATGCCGTCGGGCTTGTTGTGCATCAGGACGACGGGCACGTCGTGTTTCGCAACGGTCTGTCCCATGGCCGGGTCACGGCGCAGAGCCCAGACATCATTGACGAGCGAGGCGCCGGCGTTGAGGGCGCGGTCGGCGACGGCAGCCTTGTAGGTGTCGATCGAGACCGGGATGCGAACCGCGGCGACGATGCCTTCCACCGCCGGCAGGACCCGCGCCATCTCCGTCTCGATGGGAAGGCCACTGCCGCTCCAGGTCTCCGGCCGGGTCGATTCGCCACCCACGTCGATCAGGTCCGCCCCCTCCTGCTCCATCTGCCGCGCCTGAGCCACGGCGGCCGTGACATCCGTCAGCCCGTCTCTGGAAAACGAGTCGGGCGTGACGTTGACGATGCCCATCACGTACGTCCGCGAGCCCCAGCGAAATTCACGCTCACCGATGCGCAGCGCCGGCATCGTGGCGGCCATCGGCCTGAGCGTAGCATCATGTCCTTTTGGTGAACGCCGTCAAGCTGACCCAGCTGCTCGAGGGTGTGCGCGTCGTGGAGGCACCCCCCGCCGACCCCAATGTGAGTGGCATTGCCTACGACTCACGTCGGCTCAAGGCCGGTGATTGTTTCGTGGCGATTCCGGGCACGCATACCGACGGACATCGCTATGTCGAAACGGCCCTACGGGACGGCGCCGTCGCCGCCGTGGTGCAGCGGCGGGTGGGGACGGCCTGGCCGCAAATCGTCGTCGAGGACACGCGCCGCGCGCTGGCGCTGATGTCCAGCGCATTCTTCGGGCACCCGAGCCGGGCCATGACCGTGATCGGGGTGACGGGCACCGACGGCAAGACGACGACCACCACCATGATCCATCAGATGCTGCAGTCGGCCGGAAGGAGCACGGGCTCGATGAGCACGGTCGACATTCGCGTCGGCGATCGGGTCGATCTCAACACCTCCCGCCAGACCACGCTCGAGGCCCTCGAGATCCAGGAACAGCTGGCGCAGATGCGCGATGCCGGCATCCAGACGGCGGTGATCGAGACGAGCTCGCACGGGCTGGCGCTGCAGCGGGTGCTCGGGATCGACTACGACATCGCCGTCTTCACCAACATCGCGCACGAGCACCTCGATTTTCACAAGACGATCGAGGCCTATCGCGAAGCCAAGGCCTCCTTGATCGACCTGACGGCAAACAGCGCGCCCAAGGGCATCATCAAGACGGCGGTCCTCAACCGGGACGACCCGAGCTATGCGTATCTGAGCAACCGGCCGATCGACCGGCGCATCACCTACGGCGTCCAGCTCGACGCGGACCTGAAAGCCAGCCGCGTCGAGGCAACCGCTGATGGGTTGTCGGTTGAGGC
>DATASI010000017.1:0-3280 GCA_036269255.1 Candidatus Dormiibacterota bacterium | reverse complement strand
GGGCTGATCAGCCCGCCGGCGCTCCATCGTGGCACCAGGGACCATGTCGTCATCCTGATCAACCAGCGGCGCATCCAGCATCGCAACCTGGTGTTTGCCGTCGAGCAGGCGTACCGCGGACTGCGAGACCCGGACCGGTATCCGCTGGCGGTCCTCAACCTGACGCTGGATCCAGTTGAGGTCGACATCAACGTGCATCCGACCAAGCGCGAAGTTCGCTTCCGCAACGAGGGCGCGGTGTTTGCCGCGCTGGAGCGCGCCTGCTTTCGGACCCTTCGAGCGAGCCCCATCTATGCGCTCCGGACAAACGACGAGGGGGCGGGACTCGAGCTTCACGAAACCGCAATGACGAGCGTCGTTCGCCCACACCCCGACCCTCCCGCGCAAGGGGAAGAGGGAGTGGGCACGCCACCGGCGGATGCAGCTCAGGCCAGCCGGCTGCCGCCGCTGCACTACGTCGGTCAGCTGCTCAAGGGTTACTTGCTCGCTGAGGCGACGCAGGCCGTGGTGCTGGTCGACCAGCATGCCGCCCACGAGCGCGTGCTCTTCGACCGTCTGCTGCAACGCCTCGAGGAACGCCGGCCCACCAGCCAGCTGCTCTTGATCCCCAAGCTGGTCGATCTGCTGCCCCAGCAGCTCAGCGCCTGGGAGGAGCACGACCACTGGATTCGCGACCTCGGCTTCGAGGCCGAGCGCTTCGGGCCGCACACCGTCCGGCTGCTCGCCGTTCCCAGCGACATGCCCGAGGCGCGAGCGACACGCGTGCTCGAGCTCCTGCTGGGCGACCTGGCCGGTGAGCGCCGCCCCGACCGGCGGCTCCGCGAGACGGCGGCCCTGATTGCCTGCCACAGTGCCGTCCGCTTTGGGGATGCGATGGCGCCCGAGGCCGCCCGCGAGTTGCTGAGCTCGCTGGCGGCAACCGCCGAACCGATCAGCTGTCCACACGGCCGGCCCACGACGCTGATCCTGGCCGACCAGCACTTGCGGCGGCTGTTCCAGCGCCCATAGCCGGCCAGCCGATCGTCGGCATTGTCGGACCGACCGCCAGCGGCAAAACGGCGCTGGCGATCGCGGTTGCCCAACGGCTCAACGGCGAAGTGATTTCGGTCGATTCTCGACAGGTCTACCGCCATTGCGATATCGGCACCAACAAGCCAACCGCCGAGGAGCTCGCCGGCATCCCCTGCCACCTGATCGACGTCGTCGATCCGGGGACCCCCTTTACCGTCGCCGACTATCAGCGGTTGGCGCTACCGGCGATTGCGGAGGTCGCAGCGCGGGGCAAGCTGCCGGTGCTGCAGGGTGGCACCGGCCTCTACCTGCGGTCGCTGCTCGATGGCTGGAACCTGGCCGATGCCCCACCCAACCCGGAGCTGCGTGCGGCGCTGGAGCGGCAGCTCCAGGAGGAAGGGCCGGACCGGTTGGAGGCGGAGCTGCGCGCGATCGACCCTGCGGCGGCGGCACGGGCCCAGAAGAATCCGCGCCGCCTGATTCGATCGCTCGAAATTCATCAGCTGACCGGCCGGCCGCCCAGCCATGCGCGGCAGTCCCATCCTCCGCCGTGGTCGGTTCAGCTGCTGGGCCTCGAGGTCCCACTCGCCGAGCTGGACCGGCGGATTGCGCTGCGTGTGGACCAGATGCTGGAGGCCGGTTGGGTCGCGGAGGTTCTGCGCGTCCGTCAGGATTTTCCGGAGGTGGACTGGCGACGGCTGGGGCACGGCTACCCGGAAATCGCCACCTATCTGGATGGCCTGCGCTCGCTCGACGAGGTGCGGACGTCAACCGTGCGCCAGGTCCGGCAGTACGCGCGGCGCCAGTACACCTGGTTTCGGGCGGACCGCCGGGTGCAGTGGGTGGAAGCCGATCGCGAGGCGGTGTTGGCCCGCCTGCGCATGGGTATGATGGGGACAGAGGCGAGTTGATCCGGAATTCCAATGGAAGGCGCGAACGCGCCTACCTCATGTCCCTGGATTACGAGGACCAGGGGCTGGCTGCCGTCGAAGAGCAGATGCTCGAGTTGAGTGAGCTGGCACGAACCGCCGGCGTGGTCGTGGTCGGCACCGACATTCAGCGGCGAGACAAACCCGATCCCGCGCTCTTCATCGGGCGCGGCAAAGCGGACGCGCTGCACTCGCTGAAGCACGAGGCGGACTTCGACCTGCTGATCTTCAATGAGGAATTGTCGCCTCGCCAGCAACGCAACCTGGAACGCAAGCTCGAAGTCAAAGTCATCGATCGCACCGAGCTGATCCTGGATATCTTCGCCCAGCGCGCGCGCAGCAAGGAAGGGCGGCTCCAGGTGGAGGCGGCGCAGCTGCATCATCTGCTGCCGCGTCTGCAGGGCGGTCGCGACCTGTCCCGTCTCGGGGGCGGCATCGGAACCCGCGGGCCGGGCGAGCAGAAACTGGAAACCGATCGGCAACGGATTCGCCACCGCATTCGTGACCTGGACAAGGACATCAAGGAGATCCGCAAACAGCGCGCGCTCCGGCGTTCGGGCCGGCGTCGGATGGAGTTTCCGGTGGTGGCGATCGTGGGCTACACCAACAGCGGCAAGTCGACGCTGCTGCACACGCTGACTCAGGCGCGGGTGCAGACGGAGGATGCGCTCTTTGTCACCCTCGATCCCACGACGCGCCTGGTGCGCCTGCCGAACCGACGCGAGGTGCTGTTCACGGACACCGTCGGCTTCATCCAGAAGCTCCCGACCGACCTGGTGGCGGCCTTCAAGGCCACCCTCGAGGAGGTCCAGGAGGCCGACCTGCTGCTGCACGTGCTGGACGCCACGCGCTACAACGGCCGCGATCAGATGGAAGCCGTGCACGAAACGCTGCAGGACCTCGGCGTCATGGAGAAGCCGAAGGTGCTGGCCCTCAACAAGGTGGACGAGCTGACGCCCGACGCGGTCCGGCTCCTGTTGGACCAGGATTGGTCCCCCTACCCTGCGGTCGTCGCCATCTCGGCGCTGAAGAAGACCGGCCTCGAGGCGCTCGGAAACGCCATCGCGCAGACCCTGCCGGGGGACCTGGTGGCGATCGAGGTGCTGCTGCCCTACACGGAAAATGCGCGCCAGGCCGAGTTCCACGCCCAGGGCAATGTCGACGCGATCGACTACCGCGGCGACGGGGTCGCGATGCGGGGGATGCTGCCCCGGCGCCTACTCCCGAAGTTCGAACGCTTTCGCTCTTCGGGCCGATAACAGGAGGTTGGAGTGTCTGCATCCGTGCTCTACATGTCGATGTCCCTCGACGGCTACATCGCTGGTCCGAACGACGAGCCC
>DATASI010000016.1:0-4384 GCA_036269255.1 Candidatus Dormiibacterota bacterium | reverse complement strand
ATCGTCATCGACGTCAAAGAGGAGTTCGCCAACATCTGGCTGGCGAAAGCCATCCAGGCGAATTCGAATTACGAGGGCTATCCGGTCTCGACCTCGATGACCCGCCAGCTGATCGCCTCCAAGATCGCCGCGCTGGCGCTCAAGCTGGGCTGCGACGCCATCATGGAGGGCAGCAGCGGCAAGGGCAATGACCAGTACCGTATGCACAACGTCTTCAAGCTGTTTGCGCCGCAGCTCGACGTCCTGGTCCCCGTGCGTGATTTCGACCTGACCCGGGGCGAAGAAGAGGAGCTCTCCAAAGAACTTGGGATTCCGATCACCGAAGTCATGCAGGGCGGTGACGACAAGACGATGTGGTGCCGCAGCCTCGCTTCCGGGGCGATCGGTCTGAACCAACCGATTCCGGAGAATGCCTGGCTCTGGTGGAAGCCACCGGCCAAGACGAACCCGACGCCGACCCAGGTCTCGGTCAGCTTCGAGCAGGGCGTCCCGGTCGCGCTCGATGGCAAGGAATTGCCCTTGCCTGAGATCGTCTCCAAGCTGAATACCATCGCCGGCAGCCACGGCATCGGCAAGATCGACATCTTCGAGGACGGCATCATGGGCCTGAAGTCGCGGGAGCTCTACGAGGCGCCGGCCGCGACTGTGCTGCTCAAGCTGCATCACGACCTGGAGCAGTTCTGCCTGACCAAGGAGGAGCTCGACTTCAAGGGGCTTGTGGACCAGAAGTGGGGCTCCCTCGTCTATCACGGCTCGTGGTTCAGCCCGCTGAAGGACGCCCTCGATTCGTTCATCACGACGACACAGGCGCACGTAAGCGGCACGGAAACGGCGACACTCTTCCACGGCGCGATCGACATCGATTCGCGGCAGAGCAGCCATTCGCTGTTCTTCCCCGAGATCCGCGGCCTTCAGAGCCGGAGCTTCAACCAGCAGCTGTGCGGCCCGGCGGCGCAGATCGCGGGGCTGCCCTGGGAAGTGCTGGCCAAGCGGATGGCAAAGGTGAGCCACTGAGCCAACAGCCCTGGGGTGGGCGGTTTTCGGAAGAGCCGGACCCGCTGATCGATCGGTTCACCCGATCGCTGGCGGTCGATAGCCGGCTCTTCCACGAGGACATCGCCGGCAGCCGTGCTTATGCGAAAGCCCTGGTCGGCGCCGGCGTCCTCACGCCTGACGAACAATCGACGATCGATCAGGCGCTGCAAGAAATCCGCACTGAACTCGAAAGCGAATTAAGCCCTCCCCCTCTGGGGGAGGGTTGGGTGGGGGTTTCGCAATGCGAAGACATTCACATGCTGATCGAGCAGCGTCTCCGCGACAAGCTCGGTCCCCTCGGCGGCAAGCTGCACACGGGCCGCAGCCGCAACGACCAGGTCGCGCTCGATGTCAGGCTCTACGTGAAGCACGCCGGCGCCGAGCTCATCGAGGCCGTTCCTCAGCTTGAGGCAGCGCTGATCAAGCGGGCCAAAGAACACGCCGCCACCGTCATGCCCGGGTACACCCACACGCAGCGAGCTCAGCCCGTGCTGCTGGCCCATCACCTCCTCGCCTACGTCGAGATGCTGCGGCGTGACCGAGGGCGCCTGGCCGACGCGATCCGACGCGCCGATGTCTCTCCGCTGGGTGCGGGGGCGCTGGCCGGCAGCGGCTTTCCGATCGATCGTCAGGCGCTTGCCGATGCGCTCGGCTTTGCGTCGGCCTCCGCCAACTCGCTCGATACCGTCGGCGACCGCGACTTCGTCGTCGAGCTGATCAGCGCCTGCAGCATCGCGATGGTGCACCTGTCTCGCCTGTGCGGTGAAATCGTGCTCTGGACCAGCGCCGAGTTCGGATTCGCGACGCTCCCCGATGCGCTCGCCAGCGGCAGCTCGATGATGCCGAACAAGAAGAACCCGTGCGCCGCCGAACTCGTCCGCGCCAAGACTGGCCGGGTGACCGGCGACCTGGTCACCATTCTGATGGTGCTCAAGGGACTGCCCCTCGCCTACAACCGCGATCTCCAGGAAGACAAAGAGGCGCTCTTCGACGCGGTCGATACGACGATCGACTGCCTGCAGGTCTCGACCAAGCTCGTCGAAGGCATGGGATTCGACGTCGACCGCATGCGAACCGCTGCGATCAGCGGCTACACGCTCGCGACCGAGCTCGCCGACTATCTTTCCAACAAGGGCATGCCGTTCCGCGAAGCCCACCGGCTGGTCGGCCAGATCGTTGCGTCCGCGATCGCGTCGAAGCGCGGACTCGAGTCCTATGCGCTCCCCGAGTTGCAAGCATTTTCGCCGTTGTTCGAAGCCGACGTTACCGAGCATCAAACGCTCGAAGGGGCGCTAAAGTCTCGCGACGTGCTGGGCGGCACGGCGCCGCGGCGCGTCAAGGAGGCGCTCGCCAGTGTCCAAACGTAAGCGCCAGGAGGCGATCCTTTCGATCATCGCCCGGCATCCGATCTCGACGCAGGAAGAGCTGGTCGATCGATTGGAGCGGGCCGGAATTCCGACCACGCAGGCAACCGTGTCGCGCGACATCGCCGAGCTGGGATTGGTCCGCGTCGCGGGCGCGGAGAGTCATTACGTCAAACCGGAGGAAGGCCTGGGCGCTGCGTCGCCCGCCGGTCGCGAGGAGCGGCTGCGGCGGCTGCTGCGTGATCTACCGATGACGGTTCGGCGCGGTCAGGGCATGGCCGTGCTGTCCACGACGCCGGGCTCCGCCAACCCGCTCGCCTCGGCAATCGACGGCGCGGGGTGGCCTGAGGTGCTCGGCACGGTCGCGGGCGACGACACCATCTTCGTCGCGATGTCGCTGCAGCCGCGCGCATACAGCAGCTTTGCCCAGCGGCTCGCCCGCCTGGGCGCCTACGTTCAGCCGGAGGACTGATGGCCGAAAAGATCGTTCTCGCCTACTCCGGCGGCCTCGACACCACGGTCGCGGTCAAGTGGCTGACGGAAGAACGAGGCTTCCAGGTGATCGCGCTGACGGTCGACCTTGGCAGCCAGCCGAAGCTCGCCGCGATTCGGGCGCGCGCCCTCGCGGCCGGGGCGGCCAAGGCCTATGTCTTCGATGCCCGCGCCCCGTTCATCGATCGCTTTTGCTGGCCGGCGCTCAAAGCCGGCGCGCTCTACCAGGGCCAGTACCCGCTCGCCACCGCGTTGGGTCGTCCGTTGATCGCCCAGCTGCTGGTCGAAGTCGCCGCTCGGGAACAAGCAAGCTGGATCGCGCACGGATCGACCGGAAAAGGCAATGATCAGGTGCGCTTTGACATTGCCACCGGCGCCCTGGCGCCGCAGTTGAGCGTCCTGGCCCCCCTCCGCGATGGCATGACGATGACGCGCGAGCAGGAGATCGCCTATGCCAGCCAATACCAGTTGCCAATTGAAGTCAAGCCCGAGTCGCCGTACAGTGTGGACGAGAATCTGTGGGGGCGCTCCATCGAGGCCGGCGTCCTGGAAGATGCACTCCTCAAGCCCCCCGAGGATGCGTTTCTCTGGACCGCCTCGGTGGATAACGCCCCCGCCAGTGCCCAGCTGATCGAACTCGAGTTTGAGGCTGGTATACCAACCGCGCTTCGGATATTTCCCTCCCCCACCGGGGGAGGGCAGGGTGGGGGCCAGCTCGACGGGGTGTCCCTGGTCAGCGAGCTCAACCGCATCGGTGGTGCGCACGGCGTCGGCCGGATCGACATGATCGAGGATCGCTTCGTGGGCATCAAATCGCGCGAGGTCTATGAGGCGCCGGCCGCGGTGATCCTTCACCAGGGCCATCGCGCGCTGGAGGAGCTCGTGCTCGACGGCGAGGCCGCGAGATTCAAGACATCGGTGGCAGATGAATATGCGCGGCTCGTCTACCAGGGAAAGTGGTTCAGCCACCATCGTCGTGATCTCGACGCCTATGTCGAAAGCACCCAGGCGCCGGTCACCGGCAAGGTGGTCGTCAAGCTGCACAAGGGCAGCGCCCAGGTTGTCGGCCGATCGTCGCCCTTTTCCCTCTACCGGCCGCGCCTGGCGACCTACTCAGCCGGCGATCAGTTCGATCACCAGGCGGCGGTCGGGTTCATCAAGCTGGTTGGCCTGCCGATCCGGACGCAGGCCGAGGTGCAGGGAACGGCGCAGATCGAACCGCTACTGCAGGATGATCGCCATGTTGTTGAAGTCGGCCCAGGACGCCTCGAAGGACGCCTTGCTGAACCAGTACTGGCTGCCACTCTTCCAGGGATCGTTGACGCGGACCTGCGTCGCTGACACGCCGCTCAGCGTCACGACATGCTCGATGAGCGAGTAACGAATCTGGACCTTTTCATCGAACGTCGTCCAGTAACCGACGTATGGGTGAGCCCATCCCGTTTCGACCCACGCCATTACTGGATGGCCGGCCGCGACGGCTGCATAGATCT
>DATASI010000015.1:0-11199 GCA_036269255.1 Candidatus Dormiibacterota bacterium | reverse complement strand
CGCCATCGGACAGAAGCCCCAGCTGGCGTTTGCGTTCGAGAAGTCGTACAAGATGCTGGCGCTGATCGGCCTGCCGCTGGCGGTCGGGATCGGTGTCATGGCGTTCCCGTTGATGCGGCTGCTCGGCCCCGACGGCCACCTGGATCCGTCGATCCCGGCGCTCCAGGTCCTGGCGCCCTCCGTGGTGCTGCTCTTTGTCAACAACGCCTTCATCTACACCCTGACCGCGATCGACCGCCAGGCCGACTTCACCCGGTTGGCCCTGGTGACGCTGGCCGTCAACGTCGGGCTGAACCTGGTGCTGATCCCGGCCTATGGTTTGATCGGCGCCGCCATCGCCTCGACACTCACCGAGCTGGCTCTCTTCGCTGGTGGCTGGTGGCTCTTGCGGCAGCAGCAGCTGCGGCTTGGGGTGTTGAGCAGCATCGGCCGGGTCGCGCTGAGCGCCGCCGCCATGGGCGCGGTCGTCTACCTGGTGCGGTCCTGGGCGCTGATCCTGGTCGCGCTGGTTGGCGTCGCCGTCTATGCGCTCGCACTCTTCGCCTTCCGAGCCTTGAGCGCGGAAGAGTGGGCGATTGTTCGCAGCGGGCTGATGGCGCGCTAGCCTCACCCTAAACTACTCGCGTGCCAGGGGACGGCGCCGTCGTGCGCGCGCTCGCCGACAAGATCCGCGACGTGCCGAACTTTCCACGCGAGGGCATCCTGTTCAAAGACATCACCACGCTGCTCCAGGACGCCCGGGCGTTCAAGCCGGCGGTCGACATGATGGCCGCCACCTACCAGGGCAAGGCGGTGGAGCTGGTCGTCGGTGTCGAGTCGCGGGGATTCATCTTCGGCGGCGCGCTCGCGTACATCCTGAACGCCGGATTCATCCCGGTGCGTAAAGAGGGCAAACTGCCCGGACAGAAGGTCTCCGAGTCGTACGCCCTGGAATACGGCTCGGCCGTGCTGGAAATCCATCGCGACGCCATCAAGGCGGGACAATCGGTGGTGATCGTCGATGACCTGCTGGCCACCGGCGGCACGGCTCGCGCCACGGCGCGGCTGGTCCAGCAGCTGGGCGGGCGAGTGGTGGGCATCTCCTTCTTGATCGAACTGAAATTCCTGAAGGGGGCGGAGAGCCTGGCGGAATACAACGTCGTCTCGCATTTGCAGTTTTAGATGAGCCAGGTCCAGCAACCGATCCTCGTCGTCGGGTCCGTGGCGCTCGACACCGTCCATACGCCGACCGAGAGCGCTAGCGACGTGCTCGGTGGGGGCGCCTCCTATTTCTGCCTCGCCGGGGCGATGTTCGCACCGATTCACTTGGTGGCGGTGGTTGGGGACGACTTTCCGGCCGCCCACCGCGCCATGCTCGAAACGCGCGGGATCGACCTCGCCGGCCTCGAGGTGCGCCCAGGAAAGACCTTTCGCTGGGCAGCCCGGTACAGCGGCATCCGCCTCGAGCAGCGCGAAACGCTCGACACCCAGCTAAACGTCTTTGCCGGCTTCCACCCGGTGCTGCCGCCCGCCTACCGCAAGACTCGCATCGTGTTCCTGTCCAACATCCAGCCCGAGCTGCAGCTCGACGTCCTCGATCAGGTTGAGAAGGCCGATTTCGTTGCCTGCGACACCATCAAGCTGTGGCTCGATACGGCCCGGCCGGGGCTCGAGCGCGTGTTTCGCCGGGTGGACTGCGTGATCATCAACGACGAAGAAGCGGTCCAATTCTCGGGACAGCGGTTCCTGCCGGCTGCCGCGCACGTCATCCTCTCCATGGGACCGCGCGTGGTGATCATCAAGCGCGGAGAAAATGGGTCATTGTTGTTCACCCAGGACCGCGTCTTCATCGCGCCCGCCCACCCGCTGGAGACCGTGCGAGACCCCACCGGCGCCGGCGATGCCTTTGCCGGCGGGTTGCTCGGCTCGGTGGCGCGCGCCGGAGACGACGGTGACGACGTACTCCGGCGGGGCATGCTCTATGGCAGCGTGCTCGGCTCGCTCGCGGTCGAGGACTTCAGCGTGCGGCGCATCATGCAAGCCGACGAAGGCGAGGTCGAGGCGCGGTTGAGTACGCTTGTCGACATGATTTCCATCGACGGACGGCGCTCGAAATAACCATGGCCACCATTCCGGCGCAGCGATACGACGTCAAGGACCTCAAGCTCGCCGACGAGGGGCGGAACCGGATCGAGTGGGCCGCGGCGGAGATGCCGGTGCTGGCCATCATTCGCGAGCGCTTTGCGCGGGAGCAGCCGCTCAAGGGGCAGCGCGTCTCCGCCTGTCTGCACGTGACCACGGAGACCGCCAACCTCGCGATCACGCTGAAAGCGGGCGGCGCCGACGTCGTGCTGTGCGCCTCCAATCCGCTGTCCACTACCGACGCGGCGGCAGCCTCCCTGGTCGCCCACCACGGGATCAGCGTCTTCGCCATCAAGGGTGAGGACCGCGAGACCTATTACCGGCATATCGGCGCTGCCCTCGACCATCGCCCGACGATGACCATGGACGATGGCGCCGACCTGGTGGCAGCCCTGCACAAGGACCGCACCGAGCTGATCGATGGTGTCATCGGCGGCACCGAGGAGACGACCACCGGCGTCATCCGTCTACGCAGCATGGCCGAGCACAAGGTTCTTCGCTATCCCATCGTTGCCGTCAATGAGGCGATGACCAAGCACTTCTTCGACAACCGCTATGGCACCGGCCAGAGCACGATCGACGGCATCATCCGGGCCACCAACATCCTGCTGGCAGGCAAGGTGTTCGTGGTCTGCGGCTACGGCTGGTGCGGCCGGGGCCTGGCGATGCGGGCCCGCGGCATGGGCGCCCACGTGATCGTGACGGAGGTCGATCCGGTACGGGCACTGGAGGCGGTGATGGACGGCTACCGCGTGATGCCGATCGCGCAGGCCGCCAGAGAAGGCGATCTGTTCGTCACCGTGACCGGCGACATCAATGTCATCGACGAGCCGGCGCTGCAAACCATGAAGAGCGGCGCGATCCTCGCCAACTCCGGCCATTTCAACGACGAGATCAACCTGTCCGCGCTGGACAACATGGCCGAGAGTGTTCGTTCGGTTCGAACCTCGGTCGAGGAATACCGGATGCGCGACGGCCGCAAGCTGTTCGTGCTGGCCGAAGGACGATTGGTAAACCTGGCGGCCGCCGACGGCCACCCCGCGGCCGTGATGGACATGAGTTTTGCCAATCAGGCGCTCTCCGCTGAATACCTGGTCGGCCATGCCCGGGAGTTGGAGCCGAAGGTCTACCCGGTGCCCGATGCGATCGACCGCGAAATCGCTCGGCTAAAATTGGCCGCCATGCGGGTAAGCATCGACACCTTGACCCCGGAACAGGCGCAGTATCTCAGCGGCTGGGAGTCGGGAACGCGATGAGCCGCGGCAACCACCTGTTCACCTCGGAGTCGGTCACCGAAGGCCACCCGGACAAGATCGCCGACCAGATCTCCGATGCGATCCTGGACGCGATCATGGCCAGGGATCCGCTGGGACGGGTTGCCTGCGAAACGGCGGTGACCACGGGCCTCGCCTTTGTGATCGGTGAGATTACGACCGAGACCTACGTCGAAATGCGCGACATCATTCGCGACACGATCGAAAAGGCGGGCTACGACCATCCCGGCTTCGGCTTCGACGCCGACACCGTTGGCGTCATCGTGTCGATCGACAAGCAATCCCCGGACATCGCCCAGGGCGTCGACACCGGCGGCGCCGGCGACCAGGGCATGATGTTCGGCTTCGCTTGCGACGAGACGCCCGAGCTGATGCCGATGCCGATCCAGCTGGCCCATCAGCTCGCCCGTCAGATGGCGAAGATTCGCAAGGACAAGACGCTGCCCTACCTCGGCCCCGACGGCAAGACGCAGGTCAGCATCGAGTACTCCGACGGCCGGCCGCGCCGCGTCGACACCGTCGTGCTTTCGGCGCAGCACACCGAGGACGTCAGCCTCGATCGAATCCGGGACGACCTCCGGGAGCTGGTCCTCGACCAGGTGGTGCCGGCCAAGATGATCGACCAGCGCACGACCATCCACATCAATCCGACCGGCCGCTTCGTGCTCGGCGGGCCGCGGGCCGACGCCGGCCTGACCGGGCGCAAGATCATCGTCGACAGCTACGGCGGCTACGCGCGCCATGGCGGCGGCTGCTTCTCGGGCAAGGATCCCTCGAAGGTGGATCGGTCGGGCGCCTACGCGGCACGTTACGTGGCCAAGAACGTCGTCGCCGCCGGCCTGGCGCGGCACTGCGAGATCCAGGTCGCCTACGCGATCGGCGTGCGCAAGCCGGTGTCGATCTTTGTCGAGACCTTCGGCACCGAGCGGGTGCCGGTGAGCACCATCGAGCTGCTCGTGAACAAGCACTTTGACCTGAGTCCCCTGGAGATCATTCGAGAGCTGGAGCTGCGCCGGCCCATCTACAAGCAAACGGCCGCCTACGGACACTTCGGGCGCTCCGACCTCGAGCTTCCCTGGGAGCGGACCGACAAGGCCGATATCCTCGCCGATGAGGCGGGCATCCAGCGTCTCCAGGTGCTGGAGTCACAGGACGGGTAGCCGCCCGACCGTTCTCGTCACTGGCATCGATGGCTTTGCCGGCAGTCACCTCGCAGACCTCCTGATCAAGGGCCGCTATGCGGTGCATGGCACGACGCGACTGGCGCAGCCGAACCCGCGCGCCGAGCTCGCCGCCCAGGTGGTGACGCATCAGGTCGATCTTCTCGATCAAGCCCAGGTGCAATCGCTGACTCGGGAGGTCAAGCCTGGTTGGGTCTTTCATCTCGCGGCGCTCAGCAGCCCGGCTGCCTCCTGGGATGACCCCGGTGGCACGATCGCGACCAACGCCGCGATGCAAGGCCACCTGTTGAGCTCGCTGGTGGCGCTCGACCCGATGCCGCGTGTCGTCGTCATCGGCTCGGGCGACGAGTATGGCCGTCCCTCCGGACCAGTCCGGCGCCTGGTAGAGGACACGCCACTTCGCCCGATCACGCCGTACGGCGTCAGCAAGGTTACTCAAGACCTGCTGGCGCTGCAGTATTTCCTCAGCCATGGCCTGCCGGCCGTCCGCCTTCGACCGTTCAACCACGCCGGGCCACGGCAGTCGCCCGACTTCGCGATCGCCAGCTTCGCCCAACAGATTGCCCGTGTCGAGCTGGGCAAGCAAGTAGCCATCAAGGTCGGAAACTTAGAGGCGCGCCGCGATTTTACCGACGTGCGCGATATCGCCCGTGCTTACCTGCTGGCGATTCAGAAGGGCAAGGCGGGCGAGGTCTACAACATCGGCTCGGGCAACGCGGCCCGGCTCCGGGACGTGCTGGACCTCTTATTGAAGATGACTCGCGCCAGGGTCCGGCTGGAGGTTGACGCCAGCCGCAAACGCACCGCCGAGGCCCCGGTGTACCTCTGTGATGCCCGCCGCTTCCGACGCCTGACGGGCTGGCGGCCGCGGATCCCGCTGGAGCGAACACTCCGTGACACGCTGGCTTACTGGCGCCGGGTGGAGGCGACCGCGGCCTGATGGCCCGTCATGTCGTAATCCTCGCCGGCGGAAGCGGGACCCGCCTCTGGCCGCGCTCTCGGGAGCGCTCGCCCAAGCACCTGCTGGCGCTGCACGGCCGGGAGTCGCTGCTGCAGTCGACCTACGAACGCGTGCGGCGCCTGACCGAGAATGTTTACGTCGTCACCGAGCGATCGCAGGTGGAGAGCATCCGCCTGCAGCTGCCCGGTCTTGCCACCGATCGGTACATCATCGAGCCATCCCGGCGGGGCACCGCGTCCGCCCTCGGCCTGGCCGCGCTGGTGATCCAGGAGCGTGATCCGCAAGCGACCATGCTGTCGGTGCACGCCGACCATTACCTGGGAAAAGACGAAGACGCCTATCTCAAGACCCTCGAGGCGGAAGCGAAATGCGCCGAAGCCAGGCGCGCGCTGGTCACCGTCGGGCTCAAACCCCCCTACGCGTCGACCGCCTTCGGCTACATCCAGGTGGGCACCCGCATCGACGGCGCTGAGGCGACCCCTACCTTCCAGGTCAAGCGATTCGTCGAGAAGCCGGAGCTGGAGACCGCCGAGGCTTACGTCGAGTCCGGTGATTACTTCTGGAACCTGGGATTGTTCAGCTGGTCGATCGATGTCCTCTTCAGCGAGATCGCGACCTACGCGCCGGCGCTTCACCAAGGGCTCGAACAGGTGAAACGCGCGCGCCAGGCGAAGCAGACGCTCGAGGCGGACCGCGCCTACCGCGCGCTTCCCACAGAGGCGATCGATTATGCCGTGCTGGAGCGGACCCACAACTTGCTGGTCGTAGGCGCCGCCTTCGAGTGGCATGACCTGGGTTCATGGGCGGACCTGCACGACATCCTGCAGCAGGACGAAGCGGGCAACTTCGTCGAGGGGGAGTCGGTCTTGATCGATTCCCACATCTGCATGATCCATTCACCCAGCAAGCTGGTCGCCGCGGTCGGGCTGGACGACATGGTGGTGATCGAGACCGACGACGCCATCCTGATCTGTCCCAAGGCCCGGTCGCAGGACGTCAAATTGATCGTCGAGCGGCTCAAGCAGATAGGCAAGACCGAATACCTCTAGCGTCGTTACACTGTGGCGGTGACGAAGCGCGCGCTCATCACCGGAATCACTGGGCAGGATGGTTCGTACCTCGCGGAGCTGTTGCTGGACAAGGGCTACGAGGTCCATGGCGTGGTCCGCCGGTCCTCCAGCCTGAATCGAAGCCGCATCGACCACCTGGAGCACGCGCATCCCTCGCAGCTGGCCGGCGCTCGTTTCACGCTGCACTACGGCGACATGACCGATTCGGGCGGACTAAGCCGGCTGGTGGTCACGGTCGAACCGGACGAGATCTACAACCTCGCCGCCCAGAGCCAGGTCCACATCTCGTTCGACCAACCCGAGTACACGGGCAACACCGATGGGCTGGGGACGACTCGCTTGCTGGAGGCGATCCGCGCCACCGGGCGGCCGACCCGCTTCTACCAGGCTTCGACCTCCGAGATGTTTGGCGCGACGGCCCCGCCCCAGAACGAATCGACGCCGTTTCACCCGCGCAGTCCCTACGGCGTAGCAAAACTCTATGCGCACTGGATCACCGTCAATTACCGCGAGGCGTACCAGCTGTACGCCTGCAGCGGCATCCTCTTCAATCATGAGTCACCCCGCCGTGGCGAAAACTTCGTCACGCGCAAGGTGACGCGCGGCATCGCCAGCATCCTTGCCGGCCGGAGCGAGAAGCTCCGCCTCGGGAACCTCGAGTCCAAGCGCGATTGGGGACATGCGCGTGATTACGTCGAGGCGATGTGGCTGATGCTGCAACAGGACGTCCCCGACGATTACGTCATCGCCACCGGCGAACAGTGGACCATCCGGCAGCTGGCCGAGATCGCCTTTGCCATGGTCGGCCTGGATTCGCAAGACTACGTTGAAGTCGACCAGGCATACTTCCGACCCGCCGAGGTCCCTGATCTGTGCGGCGATGCCTCGAAGGCGCGGACTCGCCTCGGCTGGCGCCCAAAGATCTCCTTTCAAGAGATGATTAGGGAGATGCTCGAGTCCGATCTCCGCGCCGCCGGCCTCAACCCCGCACAGCACCTGCGGGAGCGATCCGCCAGGGCCAGCTGACGTGCCCGTCGAGATCAAATTTGGAACCGACGGCTGGCGCGCCATCATCGCCGACGACTTCACCTATGAGTCGGTGCGGATCGCGACGCAGGGGATTGCCCAGTACCTGACCAGCCGTCCCAACCCATCGGCGATCGTCGGCTACGACACGCGCTTTTCCTCGGACCTCTTCGCTCGCGAGGTGTCCCAGGTGCTCGCCGCCAACGGCGTCAAGGTGCACCTGATCGACGCGCCGGCGCCCACTCAGGTCTCCACCTATGCCATCCTCGATCGAAAGGTCAGCGGCGGACTGGTGATCACGGCGAGCCACAATCCCTATTACTTCAGCGGCCTGAAGTACAAACCGGAATACGCGGGTTCGGCGTCGCCCGAGGTGACCAACCGCCTCGAGGAAGAAATTCAAAAAGTGCAACGCGGCGGTCGCGTTCGCCAGCTTCGCTTCGACGATGCGCTGCGGGACGGTCGGATCCAGGTCTTCGATCCCAAGCCTGCGTATATCGCGCAGGTCAACCGGCTCGTCAAGCTGGACCGTATCAAAGCCGCGGGCCTTCGGATTCTGCACGAGCCGATGTACGGTGCCAGCCAGGGGTATGTGCGCGCGCTGCTGAGCGGCGGCAAAACGACCGTGGAAGAGATCCATCAGGAGCGCAATCCCGGGTTTGGCGGCATGCACCCGGAACCGATCGCCCAGTACATGCCGGAGGCGATGCAGCGCATGGCCGGCGGAGCGTTCGACCTCGGGATTGCCAACGATGGCGATGCCGATCGGGTCGGCATCATCGACGAGAAGGGCCAGTTCGTCAACCAGCTCCAGGTGATGGCGCTCCTCATGATGTACCTGGTCGAGAAGCGCGGGCTGAAAGGGGACGTCGTTCGCTCGCTGACCTCGACTTCGATGGCCGATAAGCTCGGCGAGCGCTTCGGCGTAACGGTGCACGAGATGCCGGTCGGCTTCAAGTACCTGGGCCCCAAGTTGACGGAGGTCAACGGCATCCTCGCCGGCGAGGAGAGCGGCGGCTTTGCCTTCCGCGGCCACATCCCCGAACGAGACGGCGTGCTCTCAGGCGTGATGTTCGCCGATATGATCGTCGACTACGGCAAGCCGCTCTCGAAGATCCTCGATCACCTGGTGGAGTTGGTTGGACCGCACTTCTACGCGCGCCACGACCTCCACCTGGATCGCCAGGAATACCCGGCACGCCGTCAGGAGATCTACGGCAAGCTGCAGCAGGAGCTCCCCACCGAGATCGCCGGCAGCCGCATCGTCCGCTCTCGCACCGACGACGGTTTCAAGTTCTACCTCGAGGACGGCAGCTGGGTGTTGATCCGCTTCAGTGGCACCGAGCCGCTGATTCGGGTCTACAGCGAGGCAGGCTCGCAAGAGCGCGTCGAGCAGTTGCTGGCGGCCCTGGAAGAAAAGCTCGGTTTGCGCCAGCTTGTCTGACGCCATCGTTAAGAAGCCCTGGGGCTGGGAGAACCGCTTCGCGATCACCGACAAGTACCTGGGCAAGGTGATCCACATCAACCGCGGCGAGATGCTCAGCCTGCAATTTCACCGACAAAAAGACGAGACGATCTACATCGTCAAGGGGGCGATGGACCTCGAGCTGGAGGACGACCGGGGAACGATGCAGACGCTGCGGCTGACACCAGGGATGTCGCGCCGGATCATTCCCGGGCGAAAACACCGGATGATCGGCGTCGAGGAGTGCGAGTTCTTCGAGGTTTCGTCGCCGGAAATTGACGACGTCGTCCGGCTGGAGGATAAGTACGGCCGCGAGGGAACCAGCACCGCTTGAGCGAGGGAGTTTTCCACAGTTCCCACAACGACGCGAGGGTCGGTCGAACATTTGTTTTCGAATACAAATTCGGGCTTGCATTCTGAGGTCTTTCCCCAGCCCCAAACGGACGTTTCCCTGCTAGACTAGCCGCCATGTCGGAAGCCCTGGCGAGCTCTTCCGCCACTCTCCGACCAGGGCAGCAGCGAGCGCAAGCGAGGCCGCGGCCGGCCGCGCGCCCCATCCAGCTCGGCACCCGCTATCTGGGACTGGTCGCGACCTGGTCGGTCGCCATCGGGCTCACCTTCAAGTCCGAGCTGCTGACGCCGAACCAGGTCTGGCAGCTCAGCGCCGGCCTGGCGCTACTGGTGACCGCCGGCCTGTTGTTCCTCCACGTTCGCAACCGCACGCCTGGATGGCTGAGCCCCGACCACTACATCACGCCCGTCCTGAGTGTGATCGCCGCGGCCGCCTTCTCCATCCTCGCCCCCGACTACCGGATTCATTCGCTGGCGATGCTAACCATGGGCGCATTCATTTTTGCCAGCAGCTTCGTCGACATCTCGCGTGGCATGGGTCGCGAGAAACCTCTCCACCGGTTCTTGCGCGACGCAACCACCTTCTGCGTCCTGCTCGCACTCTTTTTCCTGATCCTGCAGTCGAATGACCTGCCCAATGTCATCAAGTTCAGCTCCATCTTCGTGGTCGCTCTGCTGAGCGGCTATCGCAGTTTTCGATTCGCGACCAAACGCGAAGGCCTTGCGCTGCTTTCCGCGTTCCTGACGGCGGGCACCGTCACCTTCGGCGCGTTCGGCATGGTGACGTATCTGAACCAGGGCAGTCAGTACGTTGCGGTGATCCTCGCCTTCGCCTGGTACGCCTGGCAGGGCCTGACGGTGCACGCGCTCGACGACTCGCTCAGCCGGCGCATCATCTTCGAGTACGGCTTGTTCGCGGTGATCTGTGTCTACCTGATCGCGCTCGCGCTCGTGACCGGCCGGCCGATCTAGGGCGCAGCGACCTCGGCCGCAAATCGGCCCACCGGGTCGGTTGGGGCGAGCCACTGATAGGCCGACACCCATTTCAAGGTGACGTCACCCCTCGCATCGAATCCGAACGTCCCCATCGCTCCCGAATAGGCGCTGGTGCGCGCCAGCGCATCGAGGACCTGGGCTCGGCTGGGGAGGCCGCCGCCCGCATCGTCGATGGCGCCTGCGATCGCGGCGATCAGGACCCCGGTGGCGTCGAACGCCGCCAGGCTGGTGCTCGACGCATCCCGCCCAAACCGCTGGCGATACTGGCGGACGAATCCCGCCGCCGATTTCGTCTGCTGGGGGTATGGGCCGACGAGCGTGTAGTAGCAGCCGCGCGCCGCGCTCCCGGCCGCCTTGGCAAACTGGTCGCTCGCCAGCGCGTCCGTCCCCGCGAGGATCGCCCCCGGCGTCGTCGTCACCAGCTGCTGCCGCTGCTTGGCGGCCGCGGCGACATCGGTTTCCGTGTCGTAGAGCACATCGGCGGTCAGTTGATCGACGATCTTGCCGCCATCGCGCGTAAAGCGGAGAGCAAAGGCGGTGGCCAGGCCCTGGCTGAGCGCGGACGCGCCATGGACGACGGCGGCCCGCCGCTTGCCCAGGGATCGATAGATCAGGTCGGCTGCGGCAGCCGGCTCGCTGAGCTCGCTGGTGACCACTCGAAAAAAGCTATTGCGAGCATGCGGCCGCAGGTGAGCGGCCAGGCCCTGGCAGTGACCGTCCGGCGGTTCGATGCTGAGGCACGGATCGGTCGCCG
>DATASI010000014.1:0-9820 GCA_036269255.1 Candidatus Dormiibacterota bacterium | reverse complement strand
CTTGCGGTCGATATGTCCCAATCGATCGCGAATCGCAAGTAGCCCGGGAATATCGAGGCCACGGGGGTCGATGATCGCGCCCTCGATATCGGCGACGGCCACCAGCCTGACGCCGGCGCGATCGAGGTAGCGGGCGGTGGCGCCGCCGACGTTGCCGAAACCCTGGAGCGCCAGTCGGGCGCCGCGAAGGGGCAGGCCGATGAAATCGGCCGCTTCGGCGGTGCACTCCGCCACGCCATAACCGGCCATCAGCTCGGTGATCGGAATGCCCTCGCTGCGCAAGCCGAGGGCTTGCTGCACGCGCTTCAGCCCCGCCCCACCTTCCGTCTTGAAGCCTGCCTGCAACGGATGAGTGAGGCCGACCAGCTGACAGGCGGCGATGATCTCGTCCTCGTGGGTGCCGAGGTCGGCACCAGTAGCGTAGCGGTCGGCGATGAAAGGCCGGATCGCCTCGATAAAGCCGCGCAGGACGCTCCCGGCTTGCGGCGACGCGGGGTCGAAGTCGATGCCGGACTTGGCGCCGCCGTAGGGGATATCCAGGACGGCCATCTTGTGCGACATCGTTCGCGCCAGGGCCGTCACTTCATCGACGGTGACGCCCGCCCGCATCCGAATGCCGCCCGAGCACATGTCGCCGACCAGGCGATCGATGACGAACCACCCATGGGCGCTGTTCACCGGGTCATGCCATTCGCTCACCAGGTATGGCGGGAGCGGCTTGCTGCTCAGAAGACTCGGCCTCCCAGCGGAACCTCGCGGGTCGGCTCCAGCAGCACGACGGCGCCCTCGGCGTCGGGGACGCCCAGGACGAGCACCTCCGAACGGACCGGTCCGATTTGGCGCGGGGGAAAGTTGGTGACGGCGACCACCAGGCGGCCGACCAGCTCGTCGGCTCGATAGTGGACGGTCAGCTGCGCGCTCGAGCGCCGGACGCCGTAGGGGCCGAAGTCCAGGCGGAGCTTGTAGGCGGGTTTGCGCGCCTCAGGAAAGGGCTCGGCCTCGATCACCCGACCGACACGCATCTCGACGCGCTGAAAGTCCGCGACGTCGATAGAGGCAGCCTCGCCCAACGCTCCTAGTGTAGTGTGCCTTACGGGGCGCGCCGGTTGAAACTTCGGCGCCCGTTCCAGCGTTGCACCACCATGGCTTCTGACCCCAGCATCATTCCACCGCGTTCCAGCACCAGGCCGTCACCCAACGCCACCCGCCTGAGTTTCTGGCAACGCGTGCGCCGGGAGCTTGGGCGAGAAACCCAACCGGTCGACACCGTCGTCCGGCTGATCATTCTGGAACGCGCCGTTCGCGGCAGCCTGGTGTTCATCCTTGGGATCGCCTTGCTCACGCGCAGCAATGCGGTCGTCAACCTGGTCCGAGGGTGGGTGGCGCAGCTGAACGTCAACCCCGAGCGTCGGCTGATTCCGCGTTTATTGGCGACCGTGCTCCGGCCGGTAGGACAGTTTTCCGGCCGCACGGTGCTCTTGATCGGTATCGGAGCGCTGCTTTTCGGGGCGCTCGAGCTCACCGAGGCGGTCGGGCTTGCCCGTCGCCGCCGCTGGGCGGAGTACCTCACCGTCATCGCCGGGTGCATCGGGGTTCCCTTCGAGGTGAGCGAGGTGATGCGGCGGCAGACGCCGATTCGGATTAGCATTCTGCTGATCAACGTGGCGATCGTGCTCTACCTGGCCTGGCAGAAGCACCTCTTCGGCTTGCGCGGCGGCGTCGCGACCGAGACGGAAACCAGCTAAACGATCACCGGCGTCGATAGTCTTTCTTACGTGGCTCCCCGCCGTCTCGATCGTGACTGGCACGACATGACTGTTGAGTCGTTGGGCGTCCCTCTCGCCGTAAGGGACTTCGGTGGAAGCGGTGATTCGGTGGTGCTCCTTCATGGGCTGGGTCGCACGTTGGTGGATTGGTCGGTGATTGCACCCATGCTGAGGGCCCACTTCCGGACCGTCGCTTTCGACATCCGTGGTCATGGCCAGTCGGGAAACGGCCCCTGGTCGTGGGATGGTGCGCTAGCTGACGTTGAGGCGGTCGCTACCGAGCTAAAGCTGAGGACGCCATCGCTCGTCGGTCATTCATTGGGCGGGATGCTCGCGGTTATGTGGGGGAAATCGCACCCAGGCAAACCCGTCGTGAACATCGATGGGCATGGCCGCAGGAGGTTGGCTCAGTATGAAGGCATCAACGAAGGGGATGCACGTCGTCGCATTGCCGAGGCCGACGATCGGGTAAAGGCTTCGCTGACCGCGCTGTCAGGGCCGCTCTCGCCAGCTGTAATCGAAGGACTCCTTGCGCAACAACGCATGCTTGCGTCGAAGTTCGGTGCCCCCGAGGAGATGTTCGTACAGTCGGTCGAGCGCATGTTGAGCCGCGGTGATAATGGTGCCTTTCTGCGCCCGTCGCCGGTCGGATTGGGCGCCGAGATCCTGGCTTCTGCGGAGAGCTTCGACATGTTTCGGCTCTACGCAGAAATGGAGGGCCCCGTTCTGGTAATTACTGGCACCGACTCTGATCCCGGCGCCGATCCCGAACTTATGGCGGCCTATCGACGCGGCCTCACGCGCGACCTTGAACGCGTGGCGTCGGAAGACGACAAGGTCAGGGTCGAGTTTCGCAGGGGTGGACACGGCCTACTGTTCGAGGATCCTGAAGGGATTGCCGCCGGCATCAACCGGTTTCTAACGGAGAATCGACCCGGATGAACGCGTCGCAACCTTCGTTGAACTAGTCTGGCTCCATGCGGAATGAACCCAGCGCCCTTCTGTGGTTCATGGCAGGAGCCGCTCTCGGGTTTGTGACCCTGGAGGGCGCCACCCACCGGCTTTGGGGGCGCTCGGGACCGTCATCATTAGCCGTGCCCTGATTGGGTGCACGCCTCCGTCCTGTCATTACGACGCGAGCACCTGGTGGTATCTCGTCGCAGCCGGTGCGGTCGCTCTTGTGGGTGCAGGCTTGCTTGCGCTGGCCATACGGCGTGGACGGTTGCTCAAAACCCAATCAGCCACGTCGGGGAATTAGCTCAGCGCGAGGTCAGTGGGATGCCGACGCCGGCAACCCCGAGCGGACCGGCGTGGCGGGTCAACATCCCCACCAGGAAGCCCAGCACCCGGTCGGCCGAGGGCCCGTCCGAGATGGTGGCCAGCAGCGTTGGCTCCGGGGTGCGAAAAGCGCCCAGGGCGCCTGCCCGCGCCGCCCGGCTAAAGGTCGGCGTGCCGGACGGGACGAAGGTGACCCGGATCTTCGTGTAGCGCTCTCCGGCATGGACCAGCGTCAGTGGCGCCTTCTTCTTGACTTCCCAGGCGCGGATCTCTTCGTTCTTGAGGCGGCGTTGCAGCGTGCTGATCAGTTTTTTCCCGCCGGGATCGCGATCGGCGTAGATCGCCACCTGCACGCCGCCATGATACCGGTTAGGTCTTCCCGAGGTTCTCGAAGAAGCGGCGCATCGCGGTGCGGACGGGCTGGGCGGCAACCGTCGGTTCCTCAGGGGTGGCCACAGCTGGGCCGCGCAGGCGGTGCAGCTCCTCCCGGTTCTGTTGCCAGACCACCCAGATGCGTTGCACGGCGGTGAAGTTGGTGCCGATCGCGAGGATGACGAGAGCCACCGTGAGTGGCTCGAACCGCGAGGTGATCGGCAATGACTGAAGGATCAGGCCGGCGACGATGATGACCACGCGCTCGGGCCGGGCAAGGATGCCCACATCACAGGTAAACCCGAGGCTCTGGGCCCGGGCTCGGACATAGCTCACGAGAAACGAACCGGCAAGCGCGACCAGGACGATGATCGGCCGCCAGCCGTCATGTTGGTCGAGGAAGTAGATCAGGATTCCGAGATAGACCACCCCCTCCGAATAGCGGTCGACTGTCGAGTCGAGAAACGCGCCGTAGCGATAGACCTTCCCGGCAGCGCGGGCCAGCGCGCCGTCGAAGACATCGAAGAATCCGGCAAATGCGAGCACAATGCCACCCGGAAGGAGCAGTCCCACGGCTACCAGCAACGCGCCGGCTCCGGTGATTAGCAGGCCAAACAGGGTAAGCATGTTGGGCGTCACGGGCGAATCTCGAAAGACACCGACGGCGCGCTCGGCCCAACGCCGGACCCAGGCCTGGAATTTTTGGGTGAACATCAGCGCGGGCTCAGGCTCGGCTCAAACCGGACGGCGGGCGCCGGCTGGGCCGAGTCAATCGCCTGCTGATAGACCTCGGCGACCTGGTCGATCACGCGTTCCCAGTCAAACTGGCGCGCTTTGAGCTGGCCCGCCTGGCCAAGCTCGCGGCGCAGCTCGGCATTGCTGATCAGCGTTTGCAATGCGTAGGCCAGCTGCCGGCGGCTTTTGCGTTCCACCAGCAAGCCCTCGCGCCCGTGCGTGACGACCTCGCGGAAGCCGTCGATGCTGGTGGCCACGATCGGCTTGCCCGACGCCATCGCCTCCAGCAGCACGATGCCGAAGCTCTCGTCGCCGGTCGCGGGGGAGCAGAAAACGTCGGAGCTCGCATAGTAGCGGGGCAGCTCGGTCGGGTCGACATAGCCGGCCATCACGACATCTTCGAGTTGCTTGCGCGCGATGAAGTTTCCATACCAGCGGCGCAGCGGGCCATCGCCGACGATGATCAGGCGAAGATTCGGGTTCTGTGGCTTCAGGTGCTCAAACGCGCGCAGCAGGTAGCCGAGTCCCTTGCGATATTCCAGGCGCCCGACGAACAGGATATTGCACATTCCATCGCGAAGATCGGGAAAGGGAGGCTGATTCTGGAAGCGGTGGAAGTCGATCCCGTTCGGGATCACCCGGTAGTCGCCGGGGAAATAGTGCCGGACGAACTCTCGCGCCGGGTTGGAGACGGCGATCCGCGCGTGCAGCTTGCGGACATAGCGCTTTAGCAGCGGCTTGCCGTAGTAGTAGCCGACGTTCGAGCGGGCAAACGCGTGGAAGGTGCCGACGTTGATGCTGCGGGAAAGGCGGAGCGCCGTCACCGGTAAGACCGGCATCAACGGCTCGTGGTAGTGGATCACGTCGAAGCCGCTGTCGCGCACGATGTGCTTGATGCGGTTGGTCAGGTGCAGGCTGACGGTAATGCGCGCGACCGATCCGTGCATCGGAATGGGGAAGGGACGGCCGACCCGAATGAAGTCATGGTCGCGGTCCGAAAGCTCGCGGTCGGAGCAGGGGGCCAGCACCGTAACGTCGTGGCCCCGCCGGCGAAGGCCGGCGGCCAGGTGACGGACGTGTTCTGTGACCCCGCCCGGATGGGCGAAGTCGTAGGCGGAGATCAGCCCGATCTTCATCTGCGCCTCGATCGCAGCCGGCTTCCCCCCACTGACTATCCCCCGCAGACGGCTCGCACGGCCGAGCGGCCGACGCGCGCCCAGTTCCGGCCGATCCGCCGGAATTTGAGCTGGGCGATCCGTCGGTGCGTGATGAAGTCCCAGTACTCCCCGTGGGCGCGGGTCTGGCCAGCGAGGACGGACTTCTTGAGGTCCGCCGTCGTCTTGCCGTCAAACGTCGTGTAGCCAGTGCCAATCCCTTCGAGGTGATGACTGTCGGAGCAGCCGACCTCTGGCAGATGAAAACGCGTCCGGTTCAAGCGGTCGATCTTGGCGGCGCAGGTCCGACCCGCCACCGAGGGATTGAAGGTCTCGACCGCATCGAAGTAAATCTCCGGCGATGAGTTTTTCATGACGCCGTCGAAGGATCGGAAGCCGATGCTTCGCGTCAGCATCGAGAAGGGATGGACGGCGATCGCCAACCCACCCTGTTCGTGGATCTTGCCGATCGTCCAGTCGAGTGGCCGCCACATCGGGATCGGCTTCTCGAGGAACAGCCCCAGCAGGTGGCCCTGCAGGGTCGTGACTTCGCAGCCCATGAATACCTGGAATCGGTACTCGTTGGCCAGCTCCATCGCTTCATAGCTCCCGGTCAGCCGGTCGTGGTCGGTGATCGCCACCACGTCGAGATCGGTCTGGTCCCTCACATAGTCGAGCACCTCGCGCACCGTGGCGGTGCCGTCGTTGAGAGACGTATGCATGTGAAAGTCCGCTTTGCCCAACGAAATCCTCCTTAATCGCCTACAGCGGCTTGCGCCGGCGGTGACGGAATGGTGACGGCCGGGACGATAGGCTTTGCCGGCCAGATGGGCTCGAGGACATGCCACTGGTCGGGATACCTCTTTATATACCGTTCAAACGTACTCAGGATCTGTTCCATGGCACTCCGGACGTCCCCCTCGTGGTCTTCACTCGGAGTCAAGAAAATCGGCGCCTCGCCGACCGCAATGTAGGCGTCGTTTCGATCTCGAATGCAGAACGCCGGCAGGATCGGGGCTCCCGTCTTGAGCGCAATCTCGACCGGGCCGGTCGGAAATCGGGTGAGCCGTCCAAAGAAGCGGAATCGCTGGCCGGTATTCAGGATGTCGCGGTCCATGGCGAGCACCACCATGCGGTGGTCTTTGAGCAGCCGCATGATGTCGCGGGCGCCGGTCCGGCTCAACGGGATCACGCGAATGCCGAGCCGCGAGCGGAGGTCACGCACGTGTTCGAAAAGACGGCGGGGCTCGATCTGCTCGACCATGATGCCGATCTCGCCGAAGGTGGCCGCCCAGCTGGCGGCGGCCAGCTCCCATGACCCCATATGGGGCGCGACCACGATCACGCCGCGCCCGGCCGCCATCGCCGTGTCGAGGTGCTCGAGGCCGGTTGGGGTCAACAGCGAGCTCAGCCGGCGCTTCTCCATGCGCGGGATCTTGAAGAAATCGATCCAGGCTTTGCAATAGTTGAGCCAGTTGCGCCAGGCCAGCTTGCGCAGCTCGGGCGCGGGCAGGTCGGGCAGCACCTGGTGCAGGTTCGCTTCCAGCGCCTTGCGCTGGCGCGCCAGCAAAGGAAAGGCAAGAGTGCTGACGACCACGCCAATCGCATAGGCGAGCCGGCGCGGCAGCCGCGCGATCGCGCCTTCGATCACGCGAAAGCCCAGGTAGGTGATCACGAGGGATCGAGGGCGGGCTGCATCGGCGACCCTGGTGTCTGCGCGAGCTCCTGCACCCGCCAGACGGGAAGGAAAACCAACCATTGATCGGGCTCGCGGCGGATGATCCGCTCGAAGAACTGCACGATGCGCTCGGTGGTCAGCTGAATGTCCTGGTCGGTGTTGCCCGTGCGGCTGACCTCGATCGGCTCTTCGACTTCCGCGACGTAGAGGTTGTTCGGCTGGCGCCGGATCCACACCGGGAGGATCGGGGCGCCGGTCTTCAAGGCAATCGCCGCCGGGCCAGAAGGGAAGATGGCCGGACGATTGAAAAACGGCACTCGAACGCCACGGTCGCCACTGTACAGGTCGCTCGCCAGGGCAACCACCTCGTTGCGGGCGAGCGCCTTGAGGATCTGGCGCAGGCTGCCCGGCCCCAGCCCGATCATTTTCATGCCGATCCGCTCCCGTGAGGCAACGACCAGCTCGTTCAAGCCGCCGCTGGGAAGCTCGTTGGTGACGGCGCTGATGGGATAGCCGTAAACCGCCGACGCGGCGGCCAGCATGTCCCAGTTGGAGACATGCGCGGTGACGACAATCGCGCCCTTTCCCTGGGCGAGCACCCGGTCAAGGCGCTCCCGGCCTTCCGGCCGGACCATCCGCCTGATGTCTTCCGGCGTCAGGGTGACCATCAGCATGAAGTCGGCGAACATCTTGAAGTAGTTGCCGAACGCGTGCTGCGCCGTCCGCCTGACCAGCGGGTCGGTGGTCGGCAGCGCGAGAACCTGGGCAAAGTTTTCAAAGGCGATCCGTCGCCGTCGGGGCATGGCGTAGAACACTGCCCGGCCGGTGACCGCTGCCAGCGGATAGCGAATCCCGGGCGGCAGCACCCGCATGACCAGGTTCCCCAGCTTGAACAGCCGAGGAAGGATCATCGGCGGCGGGCAGTCCCCTGTTCGATGGGCGCGACCCCATCGGCGCGGGCAGCGCCATCGCTCGTCGAGCCGGCGATGAAGGCCTCCGTCAGATCGTGGGCGACGCCGTCAGTGTATTGGATCGGCGGCGACTTCATGAAGTAGGCCGATGGGCCTTCCAGTCCCCCGCCCAATTTCCGGTCGAGACCCAGCTTGCAGCAGCGGACGGCGTCGATCACGACGCCAGCCGAGTTGGGCGAGTCCCAGACCTCGAGCTTGAGCTCGACGTTGAGCGGCACATCACCAAAGGAGCGGCCCTCGAGCCGGATATAGGCCCACTTGCGATCGGCCAGCCAGGGCACGTAATCGGAAGGCCCGATGTGGATATTCTCCGCCCCGATGTCGGCCTTCATCTGCGACTTGACGCTGTTGGTCTTGGAGATTTTCTTCGAGGTCAGGCGTTCCCGCTCGAGCATATTGAGGAAGTCGGTGTTGCCTCCGAAGTTCAGCTGGTAGGTGCGCTCCAGCTTGACGCCGCGATCCTCGAAGAGTCGCGTCAGGATCCGATGGACGATGGTGGCGCCGACCTGTGACTTGATGTCGTCGCCGATGATCGGGATGCCGCGCTTCTCGAAGCGGCCGCGCCAGTAGGGTTCGCGGGCGAGGAAGACCGGCATGCAGTTGACGAAGGCGCAGCCAGCCTCGAGCACCTGCTCCGCGTACCACTTAACGGCTTCCTCGCTGCCCACCGGCAGGTAATTGACCACGACGTCGGTCTTGGTCGACTTGAGGATGCTGACGATGTCGGCCGTTGGGCCGGGGGCCTTGGTGATGATCTCGGATAGATATTTCCCGAGCCCGTCGTGCGTCATCCCACGCTCGACCTTGACGCCCAGATGGGGCACCTCGGCGAACTTGACGGTGTTGTTGTGGCCGGCGAAGATGGCCTCGGACAGGTCCTTGCCAACTTTGTCCTTGTCGATGTCGAACGCGGCCGAGAACTCGATGTCGCGGATGTGATAGCCGCCCAGCTCGACGTGCATCAGCCCCGGAATCGTTTCGCCGGGCTTCGCGTCGCGGTAATACTCGACCCCCTGGACCAACGAGGACGCGCAGTTGCCGACGCCAAGAATGGCGACGCGCACCTTGCGTCGGGAGCGTCCGTTCGAGCGCACGCTTGTCGCCCGCGACACCTTGCCGTTGTGCCGCCCGTTCCGGCTACCGTTTTTTTCTGCCATAGCCTTTTACACCTCGCTCAACTCGTGTTGCAGCGCCCGGACCCGAGGCCGTGGCGCAATCAGGGTTGTCAACTCTCGATGAAAGGTATTGATGCCATCGCGATTCAGGGAATAGAAGACGGCGCGCCCGGCGCGGTTGGCATGCACCAGATGGCCGCGCCGCAGCATGCGCAGATGCCAGCTCAGCCGCGGCTGGCTGATACCGATGGCCTCTGCCAGCTCCAGCACGGTGATCCGCGGGATGCCGGCCAGGTATTGAAGGATGCGAAGCCGCGTGACGCTGGCGAGCGCCTGGTAATGTGCCCGGAACTCACGCAGCGAGGGATTGTGCAGGAGGGGAGAAGAGGCCATATAAAGAAAACTTTATGCATTATAACAGCCGGAGATTCGGGGTGTTTCCTGCGTGGCGCACGCAATTTCCCTCCCCCGCAAGCGGGGGAGGGTTAGGGTGGGGGTTGCTAGCGCAGCCCTTTCAGCAGGTCCCGGGGCAGGCGCGCGCGAATTCGCAGTCGGTCTTGTAACGGCAATCCATGACGCCGCTCTTGGCCCTGGCGATTACCGCCTGCAGTTCCCTGATCTTGTCTCGTTGTTCGGTGTCTTCCGCATCCATCGGTTCGCTTGCCTTGACGTATGAGTGCGACGATTGCTGCGATGCGACGCGTCCGAATATGACAGCCTGGCTGTCGGAAACGCCTACAGCTTATGTAGC
>DATASI010000013.1:0-6648 GCA_036269255.1 Candidatus Dormiibacterota bacterium | reverse complement strand
GAAGGATGCGGTGGCGGTCATGCGTGAAGGCGGCATCGAACCCGAGATCGAGCTCTGGGAGTCCGAGGAGCGTGGCGGCTTCGACGATCTCGATGACCTGGTCGCCTGGATGCGACGAACCGTCTGCCTCGATCGGTCTCGTGACGCCCAGGTTCGTGAGATCGTCTCGCGATTGGCGGTAGTGCGCGACGGCCGATGGCGACTGTCGGACGAGCCCCGGGCGCTCGCCACCATCTGGTGGGACTCCGCCAGGAGCTGACCGTCGCCACCACACCGTGGGAACGCGGGAGGCTGGGCGCCTGGCCGGGCCGGCCGACGCTGCTGTTCGGTCAGATGTATGAGGACGCCGGCATCGAGCTGGCCGTCTTCCCATCGTCGGGGCGAGTCTTCAGCATCGCATCCGCCGGCAGCACCAGCATGGCGCTTGCGGCGCGCGGCCTGCGGGTGACCGCCGTCGATATCAATCCGGCGCAGATCGATTACGTTCGAGAGCGGCTCGCCGGCGCGCCGGCCCGGCAGGGAACCGCCGACCGATTGTTCGGCCTGGGCCGCCGGGCCTTTCCCTTGCTCGGCCTGCATCGGGCAACGATCCGGGCCTTCCTCGATCTCGACGATCCAGCGAAACAGGTCGAATTCTGGCGTCGGCATCTCGACACGGCCCGCTTTCGATTGGCCCTGAGAGTCGGCTTGGATCGAGCCGCGTTGCAGCTCGTTTACCTGCGGACATTTCTCAGCGTCGTTCCCAGCCATTTCGACCGCGCCATGCGGGGACGTCTGCTCCGCTGCTTCGCGCATCATCCCAACCGCACCAATCCCTACGCCTGGCGCCTGCTGCTCGGCGCGGATCCGCCGGGTCACTCGTCAATCGCCGCCGATCCCGGGTCCATCGAGCTCATCCACGCCGATGCCGCCGACTACCTCGAACGCTGCCCGGCGGGATCGTTCGCCGGCTTTACGCTGTCCAACATCCTCGACGGAACTGGACAGGCGTATCGCGATCGGCTGATGGCCGCGGTTCGGCGCGCGGCCGCGCCGGGAGCGGTCGTCGTGCTCCGCAGCTTCGCCGAGCCGTCGCCCGGCGAGTCGCTGGAGTGGGTCATCAGAGACCGATCGATCCTCTGGGGCGTCGTCCGTGTCGAGCGGCTTTGACTCAGCTCTTCGGCGGGGTCGTCGGCTCGCTGCTACGCTGCACCGTCCGAGCCTTCTCCAGGCAGGAGCGGCACATCTGGACTTCGGTCAGCGGGCCGCGCTCCGCGAAGACGCGGCGGCCGCAATGGCGGCAGAGGAACTGTTGCTTGGCGATAGGTAAAGGTTAGCGAAGAAGGCGGCGGACCAGCGCCCGCTGCTTTGGGTCCTTGAGCTGCTGCGGCCGGTTGGTCAGGTAGGCGACAAAGGTCTCGAGGTCAAGTCGATAGTTCCGACCGTCCAGGCGGAGCTCGACCTCGTCCTCGAGGAGCGTCGCGTCCAACGGCTCGCCTTCCTCCCTGGCGGCGAAGATCCCGAAGGCGGCTCGCCAGCGTAGCCGCTCGCGGCGTTCGCGGGGCGGGACCGGCACCTCGATGTCGTCGGCATGGATCGCGTACTCACGGGCCAGGTGCCAGACCTCGAGGATCAGCGGATAACGGCCGACACTCGTCTGAATCCGAGCGTTGAGACCCAGCGCTTCCCAGGCTTGCCGCACGCGCTGCTGGCGCGCTTGCCACTCCTGCAGCGTTTCAAGCGGGCTGAATCCGCGGCGGATCTTGACGCCTCGCGCATTCCAGCTGTCGAGCCCGCCCGTCCAGGGCAGCTGACCGAGCGAATGATCGAGGCAAGCCTGGTTGTAGACCTCGTCGGTGGAGAGGTGGGCGACGATGTCTTTGACGGTCCACCCGCGGCAGTGGCTGGCGCGCGACCAGCCGCGATCGTCGAGCCGGCGGAGGAAGCGGGTTAGGCGCTCGATCTCCCGGTCGTAAACCGGGAACGGGTCATCGTGCCTTGGGTCGAGCTTTACCGCGCTTTGCGCCCGGTTTTTTCTTTGGTTTCGGCTCTGGGTCACCTGGTCCCTCGATGGCGCCGAGTGCGGCCATGGCTACGTTGGTTTCCGCTGACGTGGTTGAGGTGGCCAGCTCCCCGGCCTCGAGCAGGTGCGATTCCACTTCTTCGGCAAACCGCTTGATCGGATTCTCGTGCTTGGGCTCCTGCGCATCGGGCTGCTGGCGAGCCTTCGACTTCTTGGGCACGGCGCAATTCTATGCTTGGTCTGTGGCGCCGTCGGTCCTCCTGCTCGATATCGACGGCACCCTGGTCGATAACACGCGGCAGCACATCGCGGCCTGGGCGGAGGCCTTCCGAGCGCTGGGGCATCCCGTCGATGAGGAAACGCTTCGGCGCAACCTCGGCAAGGGCGGCGATCTTTTCGTCAAGGCGGTGGCAGGCGAGGAGTGGGATCGGCAGCATGGCGACGCGGCGCGAGACCTCCACGGCAAGGCCTACAAACAACGGATGTCCGAAGTCCGACCGGTGCCCGGTGTCACCGAGTTCCTACGCGGACTGCAGGAGCTCGAGGTCCGGCCGGTGCTGGCGAGCTCGTCGAACCCCGACGAGGTCGAGGCGAACCTCGCGGTCATCGGCGAAACGCCCGATCATTTTTTGATCGTCGACAAGGACGACATCGAGACCTCGAAGCCCGCCACCGATGTGTTCGGCGTCGCCCTCGAGCGAGCCGGCGCGAGTCCCGAGCAGGCGGCCGCGGTGGGGGATACCCGTTGGGACGCCGAGGCGGCTGTCAAAGTGGGGGTCGTTTTTTATGGAGTCCTGACGGGTGCGGGGCGGCGCGAGGAGCTCGAAGCGGGCGGCGCGAAGCGCGTCTTTCCTGACCTGGTTTCGCTCCTGGCGTTTCTCAGGAGCAGCTAGCCGCCCGGAAGCGGCGGGATACAGGTCGGGGTCGGCGTCGGAGAAGGCGTCGGGCCGCTCGATGGTGTCGATGCCGGCGTTGCCCCCGGCGTTTGCGTGGGCGTCGGCGCCGGCGTCGCACACACCGGCAAGCTGGGGGTGGCCACGATCGACGGCGCGGTGGAGGCCGAGGCTGATGCCGACGGTGACGGCGTGGCCGCCGCCGTGCACTCGGTCCCCGGTAGATAAAGCTCTTTCTCAGCGCCCACTTTGGCCGACGACGACGCCGACGGCGAGGCGCTCGCCGAGGGGTTGACGTTCGCGTTGTTCTGGCAGGGCGGCCCGGTCACCAGCCCGCTCGGCTGCTGGAATGCATCGACCTTGAAGTTCGCCTGGCTGAGCCCGTTGTTGATGAAATCCCGCAGCACCGAGCTGCCAACCATCGTGCCGAAGACGCCGTTCATGTACTGGTTGCCCGGTCCGGTATGGCCGACCCAGGCGCCGATTACGAGGTTGGGGCTGTAGGCCATCATCCAGGCGTCTTTGTAGTCGTTGGTGGTTCCAGACTTGGACGCGAACGGCTTGTTCCAACCGAGGTTCCACTGGCTCGCGTAGTCCTTGAGGATGAAGGTGATCAGGTACGCCTCCTGCGCGCTGATTACCTGGGTGCCGCTCGAAGGCGTCGGCTTGTCAAGGGTTGTCCCCTGCAGGTCTTTTACTTCCAGAATCGACAACGGGTCATGGCGGGTGCCGCCGTTGGCGAAGACCCCGTAGCCAACCGCGTGATCCAGCAGCCGCACCTCGCTCGAGCCGATTGCGGTGGTGACCTCATCCTTGAGCGGGGTTGTGATGCCCATGTCGTGGGCGAACTGGGTCACCTGGCTGACCCCGGCGGTCTGCATCGTTTCCAGCGCAGGGATGTTGCGCGAGAGCAGCAGGGCCTTGTGGGCCGTGATCGGGCCCATGTCACGGAAGTCGAAGTCGTGGAACTGGCCGTTGGCAAAGTGCCGGGAGGTGTCGTCCAGCACGTTCCCCATGGTCAGCTTCTTCGAACGGAAAGCCTGCTCGTAGGCATAGGGCTTGAACGACGACCCCGGCTGCCGGAGTCCGGTGACGACGTTGAACTGGCCGTGGATGGCGTTGTTGAGGTAGTCGGCGGAGCCGACCATGGCCAGGATCTGCCCGGTCTTCGGATCGATGGCCAGGAAGTCGCCGTTGTCGGCGCCAAGCCCGCCCAGTCGTTGCTGACCCACCGCCACCGCGTGCTCGGCGGCTTTCTGGAGCTTGAGGTCGAGGGTGGTCGTGACGACGAAGCTGCCACGGTTGACGACGCTGGGGCCGTACGCCTTCTCCAATTGGCCCATCACGTAGTCGACGAAGTGTGGCGCCTGGCTGCTCCGGTTTTCCTTGTAGATGAAGGTGAGCTTGGTCGTTTGCGCTTCGTCGGCCTGCGTCTGGCTGATCAGGTTCTGTTTGACCATGGCGTCGAGGACGATCGCCTGGCGACTGGCCGCCGCCTGCGGATCGCGCGCTGGGTCATAGAGGCTGGGCCCGTTGGGGAGGCCGGCGAGCATGGAGGCCTCCGCCAGGTTGAGCTCGCTGGCGTGTTTTCCAAAGTAGACCTGGGAGGCGGCCTCGATCCCGGTGGCGCGGTGCCCGTAGTAGATGCTGTTGAGGTACATCTCGAGAATCTGCTGCTTGCTGTAGCGAGACTCGAGCGCCGTCGCCACCATCGCTTCGCGCAGCTTGACGAAGATGGATCGTTTGGGTGACTGGATGACGGCGATCTTGGCGAGCTGTTCCGTGATCGTGCTGGCGCCCTGCTGCGGCCGCCGCGCGATGGTGTCGATGATGCCGGCTTTGATCACCCGCGCCCAGTCGATGCCGTGATGCTGGTAGAAGTTCTTGTCCTCGACCGCGATCGTCGCCTTTTGCAACAGCGGGCTGATCTGTGCCAGCTTCACCGGGGTGACCGCGACCCCTTGCGCGTTGCGGTCTTCGATCAGGGTGCCGTTGCGATCCTGGATGCGAATCGTGCCCGCGGCGAGATCGAGCTTGCTGGGATCGGGACGGGTGGCCGCCGCGTAGGCCACTGTGCCGAGCACCAGCAGCAGGACGACAGCGGCGGCGATCGCCGCGATGCGCAACCAGTCACGCCGATTCTTCGGCCACCAGTTGCCCGGCCGCCACCCCGCACCCTTGGCAGCGGAGGCGCGCTTGCGGGGCTCGAGTGTTTTTCGATTTCCCTCCCCCGCTTGCGCGGAATTTCCCTCCCCCGCTTGCGGGGGAGGGCCGGGGTGGGGGCGCGGCTCAGCCATTGTGGCTCCCGGTGGAAAACGACGCGATGGTGTCTATCGCTTCTTGGAGACGACCGCGTGCCCGCTTTCGTGCGGGGTGCTGGCACCGCTGACCAGCCGGCGTGCATAGCCGGCAGCCAGTGCCGTCAGCGCGGCCTCGGCGGCGCTGAAGATCAGTCGCCGCGCAAGTCCCTCCTTGGTCTGGACTTCGACCGTGCCCTTGCCCTTCCCGTCGGACTTCACGATGCGCCGTTGGGCCGTTGCCCAGGCGCGGGCGTCATCGCGGAAGTCTTCCAGGCGATCGCGCAGGTCATTGAGCTTCAATTTGCGCACCAGCTGCTCCGCGGCGGTACGCCGGCGACGCGAGCGAATCACGATGGCGACCAGCGCCACGATGCCAAAGGTCACGGCGCCGACCGCGATCTGCACCGTGCGGTTTTCTTGCAGTTGCGTCTTGACGTCGAGGTTGCGCTTGGCGCGCAGCTGCAGCGCCTCGAGCGTTTCGCCGAGATGAGCGCGGGTTTGCTCTACTTCCCGTTTCGCTTCAGCACTTGTTTGGCCCACTCGGCATCCTCCTTCAGGGTGGTCATCGTCTTGGGTGGCGGCCCGATCCGCAGCGCACTCTTTCCTGCCAGCCCGAGCACGATCGCCAGCACCAGGAAGATGACCGCCTCGATTCCAGCAACCAACGCGTGCGCTGGGATCAGCAGCGCGATGAAGACCAGCAGCATAACGAAAAAGAAAAGAAGACAGGTCGCCGCAATTCCAAGGAAGACCGCTGCCCGGATGTTGCTTCGCAGCATCTCCTGGACCTCGATCTTTGCCAGCTGGATCTCTTGCTGGACCAGTTTGACGGTGTCCTCAACCGCAACCCGGGCGAGCTCGATCACGCCGCGGTGGCCGGTTCCATTGGTCGACGAGGCGCGTACCGAATCGGTGGCCGAAGCCCGCGGCGAAGCATCCATCACAGCCCTCCTTCCTTGCCTTCCAATCTTAGGACGTAAACATTATAGTGCTTCTGTCGGCTAAGCTGTTAACCATGCAAAACAATCCCGGCATGCCGAACACCCCGATGACTCCCGATCCGGTGATCCCGAACCCGGGTCAGCCCGGCGTCCAGGATCCGCAGGGCCCGCAGCTGGCGCCCGAGCCGACCCAGCCCGAAATCCAGGAGCCGCCGCCCGCCCCGGTCGAGGTCCCGCAGCCCGGAATCAACCGGCCCGGAGTCGTCCGGCCCTAGCTCAAAGCCGCGGCCTGTCGCAATCTCTGCCCGAAAGGGCAGAAATTGCACTTGACGCGAAAAATCCAACCACCCAAACTCTCATCGAACCCTTAACTGCCCGCGCGGTTGCGCGTTTGTTGACCGGGAGGAGGAGCATGAGAGTAAGGCTGCGCGCCGGCGTCAGCGCGGTCGCCGGATTGGGAATGGCTGGAGCCATGGCGTTGGTGTCAGTTCCGGCCGGGGCCGCATCGGTCC
>DATASI010000012.1:0-2714 GCA_036269255.1 Candidatus Dormiibacterota bacterium | reverse complement strand
GGCATTGAATCGCGCCAAGCGCGATCCGTTCGTGATCTACATGATTTCTGTGCTCAGCGACATCTCGCTCAAGCGTGCCGGGTTCGACCCCCAGCTGCGCGTGGCGATTGCTGCTGCCTGGCGTGCCGAGGATTATCACCGGGCCGGCGAGCTCATCCCTGACGAGCTGCTCGACGCCTTCATCCTTTGCGGAAACGAACTGGAGGTCGCCAGGCGAGCCGCCGCCTATCACGACGCGGGAATGGACGTGCCCTTGCTTCAGCCGATCCTGCAAGAAGAGGCGCAGGTCAATGCCGTGCTTGACGCCGCGGTGCTGTATGGATCGGTCCGACAGGGCGTGATCACCCCGGCAGGGTCGTACGATCTGGATGATCGCGGCTCGACCCACGGGGAAAAACGAGAACCGGCAGGCATTGGACGGCGAGCCCGCGGCGCCTGGGAGGTGATCCGGCCCTTCAGTTTCACGGCATCGGTGCTCCCGGTATCCGTCGGTGGCGCGGTCGCCCTCAGCCAGGGACGGATGCACTGGTCATTGTTTCTCGCTGCGCTGGTGGGCGCGGTCGGGCTGCACATCGGCACCAACGTCATCAATGAGATCTACGACGTGCGCCACGGAATCGATTCGATCACGTCGCCCCGGATGTCGATGGCAATCCTCAAGGGCCGCATCAGTGAACGGGGCGCGTTTCTGATCGCCTGGTCAGCATTTGTCATCGCCGCCTTGATGGGCCTCTATCTCACGCTCAACCGCGGCTGGCCGATCCTGGTCCTGGGCGCGATCGGCTTCATCGGCGGCTACTTCTATACCGCTCCGCCGTTCCAGTACAAGTACCGGGCACTCGGCCTGCCCCTCGTCTTTATCCTGATGGGGCCTCTGATGGTGATCGGCTCCTATTTCGCCATCACCGGGACGTTCGACTCAAACCTGCTCCTGGCATCGCTGCCGGTGGGCTTGTTGGTCACCGCGATCCTCCACGGCAATGAATGGCGTGACGTCGCCGAGGACTCCCGCCACGGATTTACGACCCTCTCCGCCCAGCTCGGGCGGAGCGCGGCCCACTGGATCTACGTGATGCTGGTGCTCGGCGCCTACGTCGCGGTGGGCTTGGCCGTGATGCTCGGCGCCTTACCCAAGCTGGCGCTGCTGACACTCTTCAGTCTGCCGCTGATGGCCTGGATCCTTCGGGCGGCGGAGCTCGGCGCCGAGGGCCACCTGCGAGCCATCGCGATGATCGACCTGATGACCGCCCGCCTGCACAGCGCCTTCGGTGTGCTGCTGCTGGTCGGCCTGGTCGCGGGATCGGCACTGCGCTGAAGCGCGTCATCGCCGGCATCGGCCTGGCCACCGCTGCCTGGGTCGCCGTCTTTCGCGGCCCGCGCTCGCAGTTCTGGGCGAGGATGACCCTCAGCGTTGGCGGCCTCGCTGCCTACGCGATCGCCAGCGAGCCAACCCTCCGGCGAGAGCGACCTCGGCTGCGCGATGTCGCGACCGGCTTGGGGTCGGCGGCGGCGCTTTACGGCATCTTCCAGATCGGCGATCGGCTGGCGCGGCGGGTGATGCCCTCGGGTCGACGTGACATTGCGTCGATCTATGCGTTGCGAACGGCGGCCCCGCGGCCGGCGATCGCTCTCGCGCTCGCCCTCGTCATCGGCCCTGGCGAGGAGCTGTTCTGGCACGGCTTCGTCCAGCGCAACTTCGAGCGTCGCTACGGCGCCGTGCGCGCCTGGCTGCTCACCTCGGGGATCTATGGCGCCATCCACCTGGTGTCCGAGAACCTGACCCTGACCGGCGCCGCGGCCACCGCCGGCCTGTTTTGGGGTGGGATCTTTGCTCGGCAGCGGCGGATCGCCTCGCTCATCATCAGCCACGTCAGCTGGGACATCTGGATTTTTCTGATCGCGCCCACCGAATAGAATTTCTGCCATCGCCGCTGATTTGAAATTGGGTCGCGAGCTCCTCAGCGCCGACGCCATCCAGCAGCGCGTCCGCGAGCTAGCGCAAGACATCTCACGCGACTACGCGGCTGCGCCGCGTCCGTTGATCCTGCTCTCGGTGCTCAAGGGCTCCGTCTGTTTCGCCACAGATCTCAGCCGGCACATCACCGTCCCGGTGAACTTCGATTACGTCGCCGTCAGCAGCTATGGCGCGGGAACCGAGTCATCCGGCGTGGTCCAGCTTCTCAAGGACCTGAGCATGGAAATTACCGGCCGCGACGTCCTGATGGTCGAAGACATCATCGACACCGGTCTCACCACTTCGTTTCTCTTCGAGCATGTGCAGCGCCACCGGCCGGCGTCGCTGAAACTGTGTGTGCTGCTCAACAAAGAAGAACGGCGCGTCAAACCGGTGCCGATCGGCTACAAAGGCTTCGACATCCCAAATCATTTCGTCGTTGGCTACGGGCTCGATTACGACGAGCTCTATCGGAACCTGACCGCGGTCCACGTCCTGGAGCCATAGCGGGCCCCTCGGCACGGCTATTGCAAACGCGACTCGCCTCGGGCCCTCGCCTCGGCGTCGTTGCATGCCTCAGGCCGATCGGGCGTGCGCTTCGAGCTTGAGCGCCGGCGGAGTCGCGATCCAGCGGCCGTCGTGGCGTTTGAGCGTCCAGCCTTCTTCGTGGACTTTGCGATGGTGCGGCCCGCAGACCAGGCCAAGGTTGTCGAGCTTCGTCTCGCCGCCGTCGGCCCAGAAGATCAGATGGTGGCCCTCG
>DATASI010000011.1:0-28859 GCA_036269255.1 Candidatus Dormiibacterota bacterium | reverse complement strand
CACCCTGGGATTTTGAATGCGCTCGAGCAACGACAACGGTTTTCTACCCCCAGTTCGCTTGTATTACGAACCGAGCCGAATGCTACGCAGGCACCCTTACGAACCAGACTGCATGCGAGTAACAGCCCGATGGCACCGCTGCCACGAGACGCGGGCGAACTCGTAACTGCCAGGGCCGCCGGTTTCAGACGCCGAATTCACGGTACGATGGCGCCAAATCAAAAACGGAGGTGCCCATGTCGTTATCCAAGCTCTTCCTGGTGATCGCCCTCATCTGTTTCATCCTCGAGGCAATCGGGAGTCGAATGAGTTTCAAAGCGCCGTTCGGCCTACTCGGGGCCGGCCTGGCGTTCCTGACGGCGGCGTTTCTGTTTCCCTAAGCGAGGCGCCGGGCCTGGGCTAGACGATCACAGGAAGCCAAGCTCCATCTTGGCTTCCTCGCTCATCATGTCGGCGCTCCAGGGCGGCGAGTAGACCAGCTCCACGGTGCACGAGCTCACTCCGGGAACTTCCTCGACCTTCATCTTCACCTCGTCGAAGAGGTCCTGCGCCCAGGGGCAGCCGATCGCCGTCAGCGTCATCTTGATCAGGACGTTGCCGCCCTCCTCGATGCTCACCTCGTAGACCAGCCCAAGCGACATGATGTCGAGCCCGATCTCGGGATCGCGGCAGGTCGCCAGCTGCGCGTCGATCTTCCCACGAAGTTCGTCGGACGCCGGCGCCTGGGTCGTTTCCAAGGTGTCCGCCATAGTCCTGAGTCTATCCCCCGACTTCGACATAGATGTCGCCGTTCTCAACCGTTACCGGATAGGTCTTGGCCGGAATCACGGCCGGCAGGCCGGTCACCTGGCCGGTCCGCACGTCGAAGCGGGAGCCGTGCCGCGGGCACTCGATCGACATGTCCCACAGCTCGCCCTCGCACAGCGAGTATTCCTCGTGGGTGCAGGTATCGCCGATGGCGTAGAAGTTGTCATCCGGCGCGTGCACCAGACAGATCGGCTCGCCGCCGGCTTCCACCCGCTTCATCGACTCGATCGGAAGCTCGCTGGTCGAGGCCACCCGCTCGCGAGTCACGCTAGTCAATCCGGTCGGAGAGCTCCTGGTCGACCGCATCGCGGACCTGAGGCACCGGGAGCTTGTCCAGCACCTCGCCCAGGAATCCCTGGACCAGCATCCGCTCGGCAATGGCGTGCGGGATGCCTCGGCTCTCGAGGTAGAAGAGATGCTCCGGGTCGACCGGGCCAACGGTCGCCCCGTGGCTGCATCGGAGGATGTCGTTGTTGAGAATCTCCAGGATCGGTTCGGAGCTCGCCTTGGCCTTGTCGGAGAGCAGCAGGTTGCGGTTCGCCTGGTTCGACGCGCTGCCGCGCGCTTCCGGCTCGACCCGAACGACGGCCACGTAGGTGCTCCTGGCGCGGTCGGTCAGCGCGCCTTTGAAGAGCAAGTCGGAGGTCGTATTCGGCGCAATGTGATCCTGCAACGTCCGAAAATCGAAGGCCTGCTCGCCCGTACCAAAGAAGAGTCCTCGCAAATCGGCGCTGGAGCCCGGGCCTTCGAGCATCGCCTCGACCCGGAGCCGCGCGAAGCGGCCGCCGAGCGCGACGTCGACCATCCGTAGCTGCGAGTCGCGACCCAGGTGGAAGCGCTGGTTGGCAAACTGCCAGGTTCGTTCGCTCCACCGCTGCAGCGCCACGTAACCGAGGTTGGCCGCTTCTTCGAGAAAGACTTCTGCGGAGCCGCTGGCCAGCAGCGCCGCCTGCGGATCGTCGCTCAGAAACTCGTCGACATACTGCACCTGCGATCCACTGCCAGCGATCACCAGTGAGTGCGGCAGCACGGCAGCATCGGCGCCGGACGACCAGAACTGGCTGATCAACGGCCGCTCCACCCTGACCCCGTCCGGCACATAGAGGAAGGTGCCGCCGGTGAAGAGCGCGGCATGCAGGGCGGCGAACTTGTCCCGATCCGCCTTGAGGGCGCTGAACAGGTGACGCTCGACGAGCTCCCGGTGCTCCTGCGCCGCCTGCCAGAGCGGCATGAACAGCACCCCCTGGCCGGCCAGGACCGGATCGAGCTCGACGACGGGCGTCGAGGTGCCACGCTGGCGCAGCATGCCGCTCACGTAGGCAGGCGCCAGCGCCGGGGCTGCGCCATTCGGCTGCTGGAAGGGTGCGTAGGCGTTGAGGTCGAAGCCTTTCAGGTCGACCTGGCGCCAGTCCTGCTGCCGCCTGGTATCGGGCATTGGCAGGCGCTCGAACACCCCGAAGGATTCCAGCCTCCGGGCGCGCAGCCATTCCGGTTCGCCGTGAAGAGCGCTCAGCTCTTCGACGGCGGCTCGCGTGAACGCCATCTACCCGACGGAGCCCGTCATCTCGAGCTGGATCAGGCGATTCAGCTCGACGGCATACTCGATGGGAAGTTCTTTGGTGAAGGGTTCGATGAAGCCGTTGACGATCATGGTCTCGGCCTCGGCCCGGGTGATGCCGCGGCTCTGAAGGTAGAAGAGCTGCTCGTCCGAGACTTTGCTGACGGTCGCCTCGTGGCCGATCCTGACCTGCTCCTCATCGACTTCCGTCGTGGGATAGGTATCGGACCGCGACTGATCGTCCAGCAGCAGCGCGTCGCAGCGCACGAACGACTTCGAGTTCTTCGCTCCGGGGTAGACCTTGACCAGACCGCGGTACGAGGTTCGGCCGCCGTTCTTCGAGATCGACTTGGAGACGATGTTCGAACTGGTATTGGGCGCAACGTGGACCGCCTTGCCGCCGGCGTCCTGGTGCTGGCCCTTGCCGGCGAACGCGACGCTGAGCACATCACCTTTGGCACCCGGCTCCATCAGGTAGATGGAGGGGTACTTCATCGTGATCTGGGAGCCCAGGTTGCCGTCGACCCATTCCATGGTGGCGTCGCCGTACGCGACCGCCCGCTTGGTGACCAGGTTGTAGACGTTGGTCGACCAGTTCTGCACGGTCGTGTAGCGGCAGCGCGCGCCGCGCTTGACGATGATCTAGACCACCGCCGAGTGCAGCGAATCCGTGGTGTAAATGGGGGCGGTGCATCCCTCGATGTAGTGGACGAAGCTGTCCTCATCGCAGATGATCAGCGTCCGCTCGAACTGGCCCATGTTCTCCGCATTGATGCGGAAGTACGCCTGCAGCGGGATCTCGACCTTGACGCCCTTGGGAATGTAGATGAACGACCCCCCCGACCAGACGGCGCTGTTGAGGGCCGCCAGCTTGTTGTCGGCCGGCGGGATGACCGTGCCGAAATACTGCTTGAACAGGTCGGGATGCTGCTTGAGGGCGCTGTCGGTATCGAGGAAGATGACGCCCTTCGACTCGAGCTCCTTGTGGAGCGAGTGATAGACGACCTCGGACTCGTACTGGGCAGCGACGCCGGCGAGGAATTTCCGTTCCGCCTGCGGCACGCCAAGGCGGTCGAACGTGTTCTTGATATCGGCGGGGACATCGTCCCAGGTCTTGCCCTGCTCTCCCGCAGCCTTCAAGTAGTAATAGATGTTCTGGAAGTCGATCACCGAAAGGTCGGCGCCCCAGGTCGGCATCTCCTTCTTCTCGAAGACCTGCAGCGAGCGCAGCCGGAACTTCGTCATCCACTCCGGCTCGTTCTTCATCCAGGAGATCTCTTTGACGACGTCCGCGTTGAGACCGCGCTTGGCCTTGAAGACGTACTTCTCCGGGTCGAAGAACCCGTACTTTTCCTTGTAGTTGTCGCCAACGTCAATCCGAGGGATGACGGTTGCCATTATTTTGCCTCCAGCCCGGCCGGCTCCTTGGCCGGCTCCTTGACCCATTCCGAGTAGCCTTTTGCCTCCAGCCAATCGGCGAGCTCCGGCCCGCCGGAGCGAACAAATTCTCCGTGCACCAGCACGTGAACGAAGTCGGGTTTGATGAACTTGAGAATCCGCGTGTAGTGCGTGATGATGAGGACCCCCAGGTCGGGACCGCGCATGCGGTTGACGGCATCGCTGACGAACTTGATGGAGTCGATGTCGAGGCCCGAGTCGGTCTCGTCGAGGATCGCGATCTCCGGCTTCAGCACCGCCATTTGCAGGATCTCGGCGCGCTTCTTCTCGCCGCCCGAGAAGCCTTCGTTGACGTAACGCGACAGAAACGAGTCGTCCATCCGCAGGACGCTCATCTCATCGCGCAGGAGCTGCCGGAACTCCTTGACGTTGATCGCCTTGGACTTGTCTTTGCCGTCGAAACCACGCTTGGCGTTGATCGCGGTGCGGAGGAAGTTCGACATCGTGATCCCGGGAACGACCACCGGGTACTGCAGCGCCAGGAACATGCCCAGCTTGGCCCGTTCCTCGGTCGGCATCGTGAGGATGTCCTTTCCCTTGAAGAAGACCTGGCCCGAGGTCGCCTTGTAATTGGGGTGACCCATGAGGGTGTGCGAGAGCGTGCTCTTGCCCGAGCCGTTGGGCCCCATCACCGCGTGCACCTCGCCCTTGTTGACGCTCAGCGAGACGCCTTTGAGGATTTCCCGGCCCTCGACGCTGACACGGAGATCCTTGATCTCGAAATCGGCCATCCCCTTGGTTTTACCCGAGGCGTTCGTATTCAAATCGATTTCAGTCCTCCTCCTGCGATTCCCCGTTGAGGGCAACGCGTAGCGTGTTGACGGAGAGCGTGGCGCACTTCATCCGCGCCGGGCTGATCTGGATGCCGAGCTCGTCGAGCAGCTCCCGCGTGGGAAAGGTCTTGAGCTCCGCCACCGGCTTGCCCACGATCATGTCGGTCAGCATCGACGCCGACGCCTGGCTGATGGCACAGCCACGACCGCGGAAGCGTACGTCGCCAACGTGCCCGTCGTCCAGTTTGAGGTAGAGCGTGATGACGTCGCCACACAGGGGGTTGTCGCCTTCCTGCGTGATGTCCGCGTCCTCGAGCTCCCCGAAGTGATGCGGGTTCTTGTAGTGCTCGAGGATCTGCTCGCGGTAGAGATCGTCGCCCATCTCGGCCATCTCTATGCGAACACCTTTGCCGCTTTCTGGATTCCGTTGACCAGCTGGTCGACCTCCTCCGGCTGGTTGTAGACATAGAAGCTGGCCCGAGTCGTCGCCGGGACGCCCAGCCGGTCCATCAGCGGCTGCGTGCAGTGGTGACCCGCGCGCACGGCGATGCCTTCGCGATCGATCAAGGTCGCCAGGTCGTGGGGGTGAATCTTGGGCACCGTGAAGGAGATGGCGCCTCCGTGCAGCTCCGGATCCTTGGGCCCGTAGAGCGTGATGCCGTCGACGTCCTGGAGGCGCTCCATCGCGTAGTCGACGAGCGTCCGCTCGTGCGCACGGATGCTGTCCATGCCGAACTGGCTCAGGTACTCGACCGCCGCCCCCAGGCCGATGCCCTCCGCCACGCTGGGGGTTCCGGCCTCGAACTTCCAGGGAAGATCGTTCCAGCTGGCTTCGGTCAGCCGGACCCGCTTGATCATGTCGCCGCCCGCGAGAAACGGCGGCATCGCTTCCAGCAAGGCCCGCCGCGCCCAGAGGACGCCGATCCCGGTGGGGCCGCACATCTTGTGGCCGGAGAAGGCATAGAAGTCGGCACCCAGGTCCTGGACGTCCACCGGCATGTGGGGGACCGCCTGGGCACCGTCGACCAGCACCATCGCGCCGGCGCGCCGCGCGGCGGCGGCGATCGCCTTGATCGGGTTGATGGTGCCCAGCGTGTTCGACTGGTGTGTGATCGCGAGCAGCTTGACGCCCTCCAGCTTGCGTTCGAGCTGATCCAGCAGGAGGAGCCCCTCGTCGTCGATGCAGAGGAACTCAAGTCGCGCGCCGACTTCCTGGGCGAGAAGCTGCCAGGGGACCAGGTTGCTGTGATGCTCCATCTCGGTCAGAAGGATGCGGTCGCCGGCCTTGATGTTGGCTCGCCCCCAGCTGTAGCGCACCAGGTTGATCGATTCAGTCGTGTTCCTCGTGAAGATGACCTCTTTCGGGGACGCGGCATTGATAAAGCCGGCCACCCGCTGGCGTGCCGACTCGTAGGCAGCAGTCGCCTCCTCACTCAGCACGTACACACCCCGATGCGGGTTGGCGTTGTAGCGGCGGTAGTAATCGTCCATTGCGTCAATCACGAGTGCGGGCTTCTGCGAGGTAGCGGCGCTGTCCAGGTAGACCAGCGGCTTGCCGTTGACCTGCCGCGAGAGGATGGGAAAATCCGAGCGCACCGCTTGCGCATTCAGGGGCCTGGCCTGGATCATGCCGGTTGCGCCTCCTTCATCAGATCAGCGACCGTGACCGACTCCAGCGTGGCAATGATGGTCCCCTGCAGCTGCTCCCAGAAGGCGTGCGCCGAGCAGGGAACGTCGGCGTGGTTGCACTCACCCGGGCCGCCCCCCTCCGCCAGGCAGCTGACCGGCGCCAGCGACCCCTCGAGGCTGCGGACGATGTTCGCCATCGAGATCCGCTCCGGCGTCCGAGATAGCGTGTAGCCGCCCTTGACCCCCATGCGGCTCGTGACCAGGCCTGCCCGGCGCAGCTGGGCGGCGATCTGCTCGAGGTACGCGAGCGGCAGGCCCTCCTGCTCGGCCAGCTCGGCCAGGGCGACCGGACCCAAGCCGAAACTGCGTCCGAGACGGACCATGACCCGGATTCCGTATTCAGATCGAGTTGAGAATCTCATAGATCTCCGACTGGACTAGTCGGACATCGTCAGTATATCGTGGACGGCCCCTGTAACCTTTCGGCGTGGTCGACAAGGCGAGCTTCCGCTACGCCGTCGGCCACTTCGCCACCAGCGTGACGGTCATGACCACGGCGGCCGCTGACCGGTTGCACGGGATGACGGTCAGCGCCTTTTCCTCGGTGTCGCTGGAGCCGTTACTGATCCTGGTTTGCGTCGAGCGCAGCACCGTGATGCACCGCCTGGTCCTCGAGAGTCGTTCCTTCGCCGTCAATATCCTGGACGAGCGCAGCGAGAGCACCGCCCGCTTCTTCGCCGACAACGCCCGTCTGTCGGCGCCGGAATTCCGGGAAGGCACCTACCGGCTGGGCCAGACCGGCTCCCCGATCCTCAAGGAGGCGACCGGTTATCTGGAGGCCACCATTCATGGAACCCATCCGGCCGGAGACCACACCATCATCGTCGGCGAGGTGGTGGCGCTGCAGATTACGAGCGAGGAACCGCCCCTGATTTACTACCGAAGCGGCTACCGGCAGCTTCGCTGACGCGCGTCAGCCGAGCAGATCGGTCAGCTTGCCCTTGAACACGGCCAGCCGCTGGTGGGCATCGAGCACCTCATCGTGGGTCAACGGGTCACCCTCGATTTCTTCGGCGTCGCGCGGGGATGGGGCGGTCACCCGCGAGACCTCCTCGACGGCGTTCACCACCGACCCGGCAAACTCCACGTGCAGGAAAAAGGAGTCGCGGCAGCGGGCGCAGGTGACCTGGACGATCAGCTTGTTGTTGTGGTTGCCGATCTTCCGCAGCGATGAGCCCTTGTGGTTGCTGCCGCAGACACGGCAGCGGTAGTTGCGCGCTTGCGACCGCAAAAACTCCATGATCGGATCGTCCATTAGCGTCTCAAGTATATTCCGGCAATCGTGACCAGACCCCTGATTCTGCTGACCAACGACGACGGGATTTACGCCCAGGGAATCCTGGCCGCGTGGCAGGAGCTGCGCAAGATCGGTGACGTCGAGGTGGTGGCGCCGGACGCCGAGCGCAGCGCGGTCGGACACGCGATTACGCTCTTGCTGCCGCTCCGCGCCAAGGAAGTGGTGCGGCGGAATGCGCGCTTCGGCTACGCCGTCAACGGCATGCCCGCCGACTGTGTGAAGATCGCCGTCGGGGCGATCTTGCCACGCCAGCCCGACCTGGTGGTTTCCGGCATCAACCTGGGCTCCAACACCGGAACCAACGTCATCTATTCGGGAACCGTCAGCGCCGCAACCGAGGCGCGCATCATCGGCATCCCATCGATCGCGGTCTCACTGGCGACCTTTACCAACCCGACGTTTACCTATGCGGCGAAATTCACCCGCAAGCTTGCCCTCGAGGTTCTGGCGCGCGGCTTGCCCGACAAAACCCTGCTCAACGTCAATGTGCCCAACCTCCCGGAAGAGGAGATCAAGGGTGCGCTCATCACCCATCAGGGGCAATCCCGGGTCGAAGAACGATTCGAGAAACGAACCGATCCGCGCAATCAGACGTACTACTGGCTCGCCGGGCAGTTTCGCCTCCAGGAGCTCGACCAGGATGCGGATGCCGCGGCCGTGACCAACGGTTACGTGTCGATCACCCCGGTGCAGTACGACCTGACCGCCTACTCCGCGATTCCGATCCTGAAGGATTGGCATCTGGAAACCTGAGCTCTAACAGCTGAAGAAGCGCGAACCAGCCGAGCCCGAGCGCCAGCCCGCCCAGGACATCGCTCAGCCAGTGCACGCCGAGGTACAGGCGCGAAGCCGCCACGATCAGCACCAGGAGCGTGGCCCCGCTAATGAAGAGCGCGCGACGCCTGGGCCACAGGTAACGCACCAGCACCACGACGAGCATCGCGTAGAAGCTGGCCGACTGCGTCGCATGGCCCGATGGAAAAGAAAAATCAGTATCCGGGCCGCCGTACTGGAGCGCCGCCGGCGGACGCATGCGGCCGACGAGGGGTTTGAGAATGTCGTAGAGCGCCGCGGCGCCGCCGAGGGCCAGCGCCAGCAAGACCGCAGGCCGAATCCGGCGCTCCCGTAGCCAGATGCCGCCAGCCACCACGAGGCCGAGCGGGATCAGAACGACCGACGACCCCAGCCAGGTCAGCAGGCTGAACAGCTGCGCCAGCCACGCCAGCCGATGCTGCGCAATCGCCCTCGCCAGCCAGGGATCGAGCGAGATGGTCAAGCCCCAGTGCGTGACGACCTGCACCAGGATGGCGACAAACACGGTGAGCGAGGCGACGAGAACCACAGACCAGCCGATCGCGCGGCGCGCCACGGTTACTTGGGAGCGTTCTGGATGGCGCGCCAGATTTTTTCCGGTGTGCAGGGCGGATCCATCTCGGTGATGCCCAGCGGCGCCAGCGCATCGAGCACCGCATTGACGACGGCCGGCGTGGATCCGATGGTCGCCGCCTCGCCGATGCCTTTGACGCCGAGCGGATTCATCGAGGTTGGCGTGATGGTGCGATCGAGGGTGAAGCTCGGCAGGTCCGGCGCGGTCGGAACCATGTAGGTGGTCAGGTTGCCCGTCAGCAGAGTGCCATCGTCCGCGTACGCGATTTCCTCGTAGAGCGCCTGCGCGATCCCCTGAGCGAGGCCGCCATGAACCTGGCCCTCGACCAGCAGCGGATTGAGGACCCGCCCGCAGTCATCAACCGAGACATAGCGGCGGAGGGTAACGCTTCCGGTTTCGCGATCGATGTCGACAACCGCCACATGAGCGCCGAAGGGAAACACCAGGCCGGGCGGCTGAAAGTAGCGCGTCGACTCCAGCCCTGCTTCGAGCTCCCTGGGACGCTCCTTGCCATAGGCCAGCCGCGCGATTTCGGCAAAGGTCACGCCGCGGCCCGGCACGCCCCGCACCTGCCAGTGGCCGTCCGCGACGGCGATGTCGGCAGGAGCCGCCTCCAGCAGATGGGCCGCGAGGCGTTGGGCCTTTTCCCTGACCTCCATCGCCGCCAGGTGGACCGCGGCACCGCCGACCGCAGCGCTACGGCTGCCGAAAGTGCCCAGGCCCACCGGCACTAAGGCCGTGTCGCCGTGATGGACACGGATCTGCTCGATCGACACACCGAGCTCGCCGGCAACCAGCTGGGCCCACGCGGTTTCGTGACCCTGGCCGTGCGGCGATGTCCCGGTGATGACGGTCACGGTGCCATCGCCGTTGGCTCGCACGGTTGCGCTTTCGAAGAGGTCGGTGTCCGGCCCAAAGCCGGCCATCTCAACGTACGAAGCGATGCCGATCCCCGTCAGCCTGCCGGCCTGACGAGCCTCGCGCTGCCCCGCTCGTAGCCGGTCATAGCCGGCGACCGCGAGCGCCCGATCCAGCGCCGCGCGGTAATTCCCGCTGTCATAGCGCTCTCCGGCAATCGATGTGATCGGCTGCTCAAAGGCCGGGAGAAAGTTGCGGCGGCGAATCTCGACGGGGTCGATGCCAAGCTGTCGAGCGGCGAGATCCATGAGGCGCTCGATCAGGAAGATCGCTTCGGGACGCCCGGCGCCGCGGTAGGCCGCGATCGGGGTCTTCGTCGTATACACGCTCTGGGTGTCGCACTGCAGAGCGGGAACGTGATAGCAGCCGCTCACCAGCCGGCGGGTCAGCCGCGGCAGCGCGGTGCCCATCGGGTAGGCACCAAGGTCGGCGGTGATGCGGACCTTCATGCCACGGATCGTCCCGTCGGGGTTGAGCGCGAGCTCGGCCTCTTGCAGCTGATCGCGGCCATGCGTCGTCGCCTGCATGTGCTCGCTGCGGTCCTCCACCCACCTGACCGGGCGCCCGAGCTTGATTGCCACCCAGGGGACCAACAGCTCTTCCGGATAGATCGAGAGCTTTGCCCCAAAGCCACCGCCGACCTCGGGAGCGATCACCCGCACGCCAGATTGGGGCAGGCCGAGGAACTCGGCAACCGCGTCGCGAAGTCCATGCGGAATCTGGGTGGCCGACCAGACCGTGAGCGACCGTTCCCACGGATTGGGCAGGGCGACTACCCCGCGCGGCTCGATCGGGACCCCGGCGACTCGCTGGTTGTGAAGCCTGGCTCTGACGACATGCCTGGCGCCGCTGAACGCGGCATCGACATCGCCCCAGATCCGTCGAGATCGGTCGGCAAGGTTCGTGCCGAGCTCGTCGTGGATCGGGACGGCCGAATCCTGGAGCGCCTCTTCGACGTCCAGGGCTGAAGGCAACGCGTCCAGCTCGAGCGTGAGCAGGTCCGCGGCGTCGCGGGCAGCGGCCGCCGTTTCCCCAACGACGATGGCGATCAGGTCGCCGGCGAAACAGACGCGCTGGTCGTTGAGTAGGGGGCGACGGGGCAACTTACTGCCTTTCGGGCCGTCCTGTGGAAAGCTGGGCAGTCCCTCGAGATCGGCGGCGGTGAGCACCGCGATGACGCCGGATGCCGCCCGTGCCGCCGCCGTGTCAATCGATCGCAGCGCGGCGTGCGCAAGGTAGCTGCGAACAAAGATCAGGTGCCCGGCACCTGCCACTCGGACATCGTCGAGGTAGGTCCCCGAACCGGTAATGAGCCTGGGGTCTTCTCGGCGACGGACGCGAGCGCCGAGCCCTGAAGCCAGCACCATATGCCGGACTATGCCGTCACGGTCTTGAGGCCGGCCGTGAGTTTGCCCTCGTGTGGCGCAAGGCCGGACGCCTCCCGCAAGGCGCGCTCGATGTAGACCTTCGTCATCCGCTTTCGCCAGAAGTGGTCGAGGTCGGTGTTGTCGAGCGGTCGGGAGCGCTTGTCTGAAGCGGCCGCGACCTCGGCAATGAGATCGTCCGAGGGTCGCTGGCCGATGATCGGAGCGAGGGATGAACTGATGTCCACCGGATGTGATCCGACGGCGCCGAGGGCACCGCGCGCCATGGAAATCGCGCCGTCGTCCCATGTCAGCGCCACCGCCACCCCGAGAATCGGGAAGTCAAAGGCCGGACGCCGCCGCAGCTTCCAGTAGGCGCTGGTCATCCGGCCCTTCGTGGCCGGTAGATGGATCTCAGTGATCAGCTCATCCGGCGCTTTGGTCGTGTAGTCGATGCCGTCATCCTTATATATGTCGGCGGCTGCGATTCGTCGGCCCCCATGAACGCTTCGCAGTGTGATCTGGGCGTCGAGCGCCACGGCCACGGGAGCGGTGTCCGAGGACGAGACCGCCCAGCAACGCGGCGAGCTGCGGGCCACCAGGCAGATGTCGCCATCCTTCTTCATGCAGAAGCCGACCGCCTTCCGCCAGGCGAAGGTCTGGTTGTAGTAGTTGCAGCGCGGATCCACCAGAAGATTGCCGCCGAGCGTCCCCATATAGCGGACCTGCGGGGTCGAGACGGCGCCGGCCGCCTGGCCGAGCGCTCGATAGGGGCCATCCGCAAACCGGATCGCCAGCTCGTCGAGCGTGATTCGCGGACCAATGGTGAGGCCATCGGACGGATTGCCCTCAACGCCGTGTCCATCGGGCAATCCGTTGAGGCTGATCAGCGTCGTCACATCGAACTGTCGCCGCTTCAGGTTGGGCACGAGGTCGGTACCACCGGCGATGAACATCGAACCTGGACTGGCGGCAGCCATCTCGACGGCCTCGTCGACGGATCGCGGGCGTCGGTACTGCAGGCGAGGCAAGCGCAGCACTTATTTGCCCTTCCATTCGTCGGGGACGTCCGACTTCACCAGCGCGGGAAAGTCGAACGCGGGAATAGCCTTTGGACCGACGCGCTTGCTCTTATCGCTCAGCGCCTTCAGCACTTTGTCGGGGGTGATCGGGATCTCATCGATCCGCACCCCAATCGCGTTGTGGATCGCATTCGCAACCGCCGGGATAACGGGGAGCAGCGGTCCCTGCCCGGCTTCCTTGGCGCCGAATGGCCCTTCCCGGTCGATGGTCTCGATCAGATAGGTGTGGATGACGGGCGTCTCCAACGCGGTCGGACTCTTGTACTCGAGCAACGATGGGAACTTATGTAGTCCCAGCCGGAAAACCTGTTCCTCCATGAGCACCTCGCCGAGCGCCATGTAGACGCTGCCTTCCACCTGCCCCTCGACCAGCACCGGGTTGATCGCGCGGCCGATGTCATGGGCGATCCAGACCTCCGGCACGCGGACCTCGCCCGTTTTGGTGTCGATGTCGACCTCGACAACCGCCGCCGAGAAGGAGTACGCCGGACTGGGTCCGACGCCCGAACCCTTGTATGGCCCGGCGAGCTTGGGCGGGGTATAGCTGCCCGTCCCGGTCACGACACCGCCTTCCGCCTCGGCCAGCTGGACCGCCTGCGCAAATGAGATGCCATCGCCCGGACGGCCTCGGCGGTAGATCCGTCGGTCCCGAGCAACGAGCTCATCTGTTTCGCAATGCAAGGCCTTCGAGGCAACTCCGAAAAGGCGGTCCCGAACCCGTTCGGCGGCTGCCTTGGCGGCATTCCCCGCCATGAATGTCACGCGCGACGAGTAACTGCCGAGGTCGATCGGCGTCAGGTCGGTATCGGCAGTCGTCAGCTGGATATCGTCGAGCTGGACGCCCAGGACCTCGGCAACGATCGCGGCGAGGATGTGATCGGACCCCTGGCCGATGTCGATCGCGCCGCACAACACGGCCACGCCGCCGTTCCGATCGAGCTTGAGCTGGACCTCCGAGTGCGGCATGTCGTTCCAGTAGATCGCCGTGCCCGCGCCGCTCAAGTAGGAACTGACCGCAAAGCCGAGGCCGCGCCCCGGCGCCATCGACTTCCAGCGTCGGAGAAACCGGGATTCCTCGACGACCCGGTCGATGCATTGCTCCAGGCCGCAGCTCGTGATGCGAAGCCAGTTCACCGTTCGCGAATCGGGCCGGGGCAAATTGCGCCGGCGAATCTCGACCGGGTCGAGACCGAGCTCCTCGGCAACCTTATCGAGATGCGTCTCGAGCGCGAAGCGAGGCTGAGGCGTGCCGTGGCCGCGCTTGGGGCCGCAGGGCGGCTTGTTGGTGAACAGGCGAACCCCTTCGAACCGGTACCGGGGAATCGCGTAGGTGGTCGCCTGGAGCGCGCCGGTGTAATAGGTGCTCGCGACGCCGTAGCTGCCGTAGCCCCCGCCGTCGAGGAAGCTCTTGAACTGCATCGCCGTGATCCGGCCGTCTTTTTTGAAGCCGGTTTTGACCTGCATCAGGACCGGATGGCGGCCTCGATGCGCATAGAACACCTCCTCGCGCGTCAGCGTGATCTTCACCGGCCGACCGGTCACGATCGCCAGCCTGGCGGCGACCAGCTCGTGCGAAAAAATGTCGCTCTTGCCGCCGAAGCCGCCGCCGTTGGGCGTGGCGATCACGCGAATCCGGCTCATCGGCATTTCGAGCACCTTCCCGAGCGCGCGATGCACGTAATGGGGCGTCTGCGACGACGTCCAGAGGGTCAGCTTGCCATCGGCGCCGTATTGCGCCAGCGCCGCGTGCTGCTCCATCGGCAGGTGGGTATTCCCCTCGAAGAAGACGACATCCTCGCGAAGATGCTCGGCCGCGTCCATGGCAGCGTCGGTGTCGCCGAACTCCAGCGCGACGGCCTTATGGACGTTTGACTTTCCGTGGATCGGCTCGCCCCGCATCGCGATCGACTCCTCGATCGACATGGAGGCCGGCAGTTCCTTGAACTGGATATCGATCAGCTCGATCGCCTCCTCGGCGGTCCATTCATCGACGGCCGCCACCGCGGCAATCGGATCGCCGACATAGCGAACCTTTTCGCGCGCCAGTGCCTCCTCGTCCTGGCTGACCGGGAGGATGCCGAACTTGACGGGCAGGTCGTCCCCGGTCAGCACCGCCAGGACCCCGGGCAGCACCCTGGCTCTGGACACGTCGATGTTCAGGATCTGTGCGTGGGGGTGCGGGCTGCGCAACAGACGACCAAACAGCATCCGCGGCAGCGCCAGGTCGTCGGCGAATTTCGTCTGGCCGCTGACTTTCGCAAACGCGTCGGGCTTGACCAGCGATTTGCCGACGACAGCAAGCTCGTCAGTCATGACGGCTGCCTCCCTCTGCGCGGGAGGGCGGGGTGGTGGCGCGCAAGGCAGCCAGCTCGACCGCCTCGAAGATCTTCAGGTAGCCGGTGCAGCGACAGAGCACGCCGGACAGCGCGTCCATGATCGCCTGCCGGGTGGGACGCGGGTCACGGTCGAGCAGGGCTTTGGCCGTGAGCAGCATCGCCGGCGTGCAATAGCCGCACTGCGCCGCTCCCAGCTCGGCAAAGGCCACCTGCAGCGCATGCGGCCGGCTGCCGTCCTGGAGGCCCTCGATGGTCGTGATCGCACGGCCTTCGAGGTCGAGCGGCATCGCCAGGCAGGACAGATAGGGCGTGCCGTCGACCAGCACACCGCAGGTCGAGCACTCCCCTAACTCGCAGCCATGCTTGGTGCCGGTCAGGCCAAGGTCTTCGCGCAACACCTCGAGCAGGGTCTTGTAGGGCGGCACCATGAGCGCCGCCTCCTCGCCATTGATGCGGAGGCGAACGGCAACCCGGTCCGCGATCGGCACGACCCTAACTTTACGAGTGCGTCGCTCAGATCGGGAGCTGAGGCAGCTGGATCTCGACTCGGCGAGGCGCGACCGGCTGCGGCGCTTCGACAACCGCTGCCCGTACACATTCCTGGGCGGCCACTTCAGGACGCAGCGCGTTGAAAATCGGAAAGCGCAGCTGGGCATTGCGGTCCCATTCGCTGAATTTGACGTTGACCGCGACCAGTGGCTTGACCCAGCAGATGCGCTCGTCGGACCAGCGCGAATCGGCCGGGGCGGGTGCGGCGGGCAGGGCGTCGAGCGTCTGACGCAATCGAATGGAGGTGGCGCGATCGAAGCCACCGACCACCCGCCCGGCCGGACGGAAGCTGTGCCCCTCCAGCACCCCCACGATCAGCGCCTCCAACAGGCGAGCGCCGGCCTGGGGAATGAAGCCAAGCACCGCAAAGTCCTGTTTGCGGACGGCATCGATTTGCAGCCAATCGGGATGCCGCTGGCCGGCGCGGTAGGGGCTATCGAACCGCTTCGCCACCACGCCCTCGAGCCCTTTGACACGGGCGGCCTCGAAAAGGGCGAGGCCATCTTCCGCGACCGGCTCGACGACATAGATCCTGCCCGAGGACGTGATCGACTCGAACATTCTCGGCCGGCGCTTTTCAAGCGAATCTCGCATCACCGAGCGGCCACGTAAATACAGCAGGTCGTAGACGACGTAGGTGACCGGATTGGTGGCGGCGGCCGCGGCGCTGGTCGCCTGCTGCCGGCGCTCGATCGACAGCCGGTCGGGCCGGCCATCCTGATCGCTGACGATCAGCTCGCCGTCCACCATGGTTCCATCCGGAGCCAGCTCGCCCAGCGCCTGGACCTCGGGATAGCGATCCGTAAGGTCGACGAGGTCGCGGCCCCAGAGGCGAACTCTCCCGCCTTCGACCGACGCGAGCGCGCGAACGCCGTCCCAGGCGACATCGAAGGAGTAGTCCCGGGAATCGAAGGGCTCCGCTGCGGGCATGGGCAACATCGGACGCAGGCGATCGGGCAGCGCGCGAGCGAAGGGGAGGTCGAGCTCAACCGCGCGAGGACGAGCCGGCATGCCAGCGCCGACTGTACTACGACGGACTAGGCCGTGCGCCTTTTCGCTGCGGGCCGAGCGGCGGTCGTTTTCGCGGCGACCTTGACCTTCGCCGCGCGGGCCGCGGCGGGCTTGGCCGCGGGAGCCTTCTTGCCCTGCCGGGTCGCTTCAACCGAGGCTTTGAGCGCCGCCATCAGGTCCATGACCTTCGGCTCCTGCACCGGCGCCGGCGTCGTCACCTCCAGCCCCTGCATCTTCTGATCGATGATCTGCTGGAAGGCGGCCTTGTAGTCGTCGGTGTAGCGCTGCGGCTGAAACTCATCGGTCAGGTTGTCGATCAATGAGGTGGCCATCGCCACCTCCTTGTCGCTGATCTTGACGTTCTGCGGCAGGTTGAGCTCCTCGGTCGAACGAATCTCATCCGGCCAGTTCAGCGTGTTGACCAGCATCGTGCTGTCCTGCGATTGGATCAGCGCCAGATGCTCGCGATCGCGAAGCGCAATCTTGGCCACGGCCACCTTATTGGTGTCCTCGAGCGCTCGTTTGAGCAAAAAGAACGGTTTGACACCGACGTCTTCCGGCTCGAGGTAATACGCGCTCTTGACGTACAGGCCGAGTGGCACGGCATCGCGCTCGACGAACTCCATGATGTCGATCGTCTTGGTCGTCTTCAGCGGGAGCTTGTCCAGATCTTCCTCGTCGATGATGATGAACTGGTTCTTGCCCACCTCGTAGCCCTTGAGGACGTCGTTGAAGGCGACGACGTGATCGTCGGTCGGGCAGTGGCGCTGTTGCTTGATGGGAAGCTGGCAATGCGGGCACAGCTGGCGGAAGGACACCGCGCTGTGCGCCTCGGTGGCGAGATACATGCGGATCGGGATCGCCACCATCCCGAAGCTGATTGCGCCCCGCCACATGGACCGGGCCATCTAGAACGCCTCCTTTCGCAAATTCGGACGAATTATATCCCCACTTCGACCGGAACACGAAAAGATGTTCGGACTCTGCCGTCGAGCTTCTCGGAGTAGATCGGTCCGAGCTTCTCGTGCTTCAGGTACGCATAGACGTCGCGGCCGCTATCGAGAAAGGCCGAAATCCGGCGGCCCCAGAGCGCGAGCCGCTGCGGCGAATAGCGGTCATGCCGGAGCCGTAGGTAGACAAAGGCGCCGCGGCCGAGCAGGCCTGGGTGCTCCTCGCCATCGCCATAGGCGAGGGCAGCGCCCAGGCGCTCGACCGTCGAGGCCACCGGCTCGGTGTGCCACGACGGGTGCCGGAACTGGAAGGCGATGCGCCAGTGGTTGGGCGCCAGGGCGACGATGCGCTCGATGCGGCCGTCGTCGAAGGGAGCGGTCGGTGGCATCTGAAAAAGAACCGGCCCGAGCCGGTCGCCGAAGGCTGCAGCCTCGACTGCCAGCACCCGCATCGCCTCCTCGAGGTTCGGCATGCGCCGGTTGTGCGTGATACGCCGGTGGGCCTTGACCGCGAATCGAAATTCCGGTGGCACTGCGGCCGCCCACTGTTGAATGACGCCCTCCGGCTGAGTCCGGTAGAAGGTGGTGTTGACCTCGACCGTTCGCAGCCGGGTCGCGTAGTACGCGATCATCTCATCGGGCCGGATGCGGCGTGGATAGAAGGTGCCGCGCCAGGCCGAGTAGGAAAAGCCCGAAGTGCCAATGAAGCACTCGGGCTGCTCGAGAGTCACACCGTTAGATGTTCGGCACGCCTTTGATCAGGCCCATAAACTCGGCGCGCGTCTTGGAATCGGTCTGGAAGATGCCGAGCACGCAACTGGTGAAGACGCGGCTGTTCTGCTTCTCGACGCCGCGCATTTTCATGCAGAGGTGATCGGCTTCGATCACGACGGCAACGCCGACCGGATCCAGGTATTTCTGCAGGCATTCGGCAATCTGTCGGGTCATCCGTTCCTGGACCTGGAGGCGGCGACTGTAGAGCTCGACCAGCCGGGGCATCTTGCTCAACCCCACGAGGCGCCCGTTCGGGATGTAACCGATGTGCACCCGTCCGAAGAAGGGGAGCAGGTGATGCTCGCAGAGCGAATACATCTCGATGTCCTTGACCACGATCATGTCCTTGTAGGTCTCGGTGAAGGTGGCATCGCCGAAGACGTCGTCGAGCGTCGTGTGGTAACCCCGCGTCAGGAACTCCAGGCTTTCTTTGACCCGTTCCGGCGTGTCTTTCAACCCCTCCCGTGCGGGATCCTCGCCCAGCAAGACGAGCTGATGCCGGACGAGCGCCTCCATCGAGATGGCGTCGCTCGGTCGATCGGCGGCCTGCGCCATGAGCGGAAGCCTAGCTGATGATGTTATTCGGGTCGGAGGGGGCGCCTTCTCGCAGATAGGCCTGCATCGCGATCCAGAGCGCATTCACGGTGATCGTCTGGAAGTCAGGACCACGATAGCCGGCCAGCGGCGAGGGCGTTTCGGCGTACGTCACCGTGTCCAGGCTGGGATCGTTGTGGCTGAAATCGAAGGCGAAGATCGTGATCATATGGGTTGCGTTCCAGCGGTTCCAGCCCGGCATCGTCCGGGTCATGGTCTGGACCATCACCGGGACCCCGTGGCCGAAGTCGGCCACCGCCGACTCATCGGTGATGTCGCCCTGAATCCGGGACTTGACGTCGGACAGGCTGGTAATGTGCTCCGCCTTGTAGCGCGGCTGGCCGAGAACCGGGTTGACGATGGGGTTCAAGAAGGCGTTGATGGCGTTGTTGGCGTCGGCGCCCAATTCCCCCCGATTCGGGTTCAGCTTGGAGGCTCGGGCCACGGTCTCGATATCGGGCACGTTGGACATCCAGGCTGAGAGGAGGACCTGGGTCGCACCCGCCCCGCAGTAATTCCGGTGAGCGAAGTCACCGGGTTCGTGAAAGCCGCGGACGACGACGGCGCCGGCAGAGACGGCGGCCTGACCGATCACCACGCTTGGCGGCGGAACGGTTGCAACCGGCGTCCCGACCGGAGCGGGGGTCTTGGCGGTGAAGTTATAGGCGAGCGCGACCGGCCCGGCTGTCCGGCTGACCTGCGCGCCGAAGCACGAAGGCAGGAGCGCCGCAAATGCCATTGCGAGTGCAATCTTTATTACTTTCTGCGACATTTTGTGGTCAGCCTAGCAGCGCCCCTGGCGGCTGCCAAGGGCCTTCCGGTCGGTTGTTACAACGGCGCGGGCCCAACGAAGGTTACCTCGGTTGTCCAGTATCGCCGACGAAGCCCCATCGGCTCTTAGCCGACATTGCTAATATCACATTGTCTAGCAACCTGGCCGGAGGTATGAATGTTCGAACGGAGGGCGCCGCGCCCCGACGCGACGGTTCGGGATCCGATCCGGGCCCGGGTCAAGCCGATCCCCGAGCCACCGGGCGATGAGCTGGTCAAGGACGACAAGAAGAAATCCGATCTTGCCGCCACCGGCTCGCCGGCGGCGGGCCGGACCACGCTCTCCGAGGTCAAATCCAAAGGCCTGGTCGGATTCCTGCAACTGCTCGGCCCCGGCCTGATCACCGGTGCGAGCGACGACGATCCCAGCGGGATCGGCACCTACGCGCAGGTCGGGAGCCAGTTCGGCTACGGCCTGCTGTGGACGGCGCTGTTCACGTTCCCCCTGATGAGCGCGGTGCAGGAACTCTGCGCGCGGATCGCGCTTCAGACCGGCGTCGGCCTCGGCATCAGCCTGCGGCGCAAGTATCCCGGCTGGCTGGTCGGCATCGCCATCACCGGCCTGCTGGTCGCGAACACCTTAAACATCGGCGCCGACCTGGGGGCGGTCGCCGCCGGCGGTTCGCTGCTCTCGCACGGGATGCTTGCCGGGCTCTGGCTGATCGTGCCGGTTGCATTGCTGATCATCGCCATGCAGGTCTTTGCCACCTACGCCACCATCTTCAAGATCTTCAAATGGCTGACGCTGGCCCTCTTCGCCTACGTGATCACGGCGTTCTTCGCCCATCCGCAGCTGGCCGAGGTGATCAAGTCGACCCTGATTCCGCACATCGAGCTCTCGAGGGGCTTCATCATGGCGCTCGTCGCCGTCCTTGGCACCACCATTTCTCCCTACCTGTTCTTCTGGCAGGCCTCCTCCGAGGTGGATGAGCTGCTCGCGGCCGGCGCCACCCAACCGATCACCGGCCGGCGTGGACTCAGACGCAACGAGCTGCAGGCGGCACGCCTGGACATCCTGATCGGTATGGCCTTTTCCAACCTGGTCATGTACTTCATCATCCTGACCTCGGCGGCGGTGCTCCACGCCCATGGCAAGACCGACATCCAGACCGCCGGCCAAGCGGCGGCGGCGCTGGCGCCGCTGGCGGGACCGTTTGCCTTTATCGTCTTTGCGGTCGGCATGATCGGCGCCGGCCTGCTGGCGATCCCGATCCTGGCGGGTTCTGCCGCCTATGGCCTGAAAGAGGTGCTCGGAATGCGTGGCAACCTGGCGAGCAAGCCGCAATACCGACCCACCTTCTACCTCATCCTGACGGCGGCGACGATCGGGGGCGTGCTCATGAACTTTGTGCACCTCGACCCCATGCGGGCGCTGTTCGTGACCGCTGTGATCAACGGCGTGGTCGCCCCGCCACTGCTGGTACTGATCGTTCTCCTCGGCAGTGATCGGAAGATCATGAAGGCCCACGTGAGCGGCACGCTGAGCCTGTCGCTTACCTGGATCGCCACCGTCTTCATGGGCCTGGCGGCGATCGCGATGCTCGTCGCCCTGGTCCATCCCTAAGCCCGCCCATCCTTAAAGTTCTCTCATGAAATCGTGTTTTCATGAGAACCACCGTGGCCGATCAACCGCACGTGCTCGTGGTCGACGACGACTCGCGGATCGCCGCCGCGCTGCGGCGCGCCCTGATCTACGAGGGCTACCACGTCGAGGTGGCGCCCGATGGGCAGATCGCGCTCAATCGTGCCCGGGAGCGGATGCCGGACCTGGCGATCCTGGATGTCATGATGCCCGGCATGGACGGCCTCGAGGTCACCCGGCGCCTTCGCGCCGAAGGCGATGTGCCAATCCTTCTGCTGACGGCGCGCGACGGGACCGCCGACCGGGTCAAAGGCCTGGACAGCGGCGCCGACGATTACCTGGTCAAGCCGTTTGCCTACGAGGAGCTGCTGGCCCGGGTTCGCGCCCTGCTCCGGCGGCGGGCGCCCCGCGCCAAGCGAACCCTTCGCTACGCCGACGTCGTGATGGACCTGGCCACCCGCGAGGTCCGGCGCGGTGAGCGGCTAATCCCCACCACGGCCAAGGAGTTCGATCTGCTCCAGCACTTCATGCGCAATCCCGGGCAGGTCTTGCGACGCGAACAGCTGCTCGACGCTGTCTGGGGATTCAACTTCGGTGCCAGCAGCAACGTGGTGGACGTCTACGTCGGGTACCTCCGGCAGAAGCTGGAGCAGGACGAGCAGCCGCGGCTGCTGCAAACCGTGCGCGGAGTTGGGTACATCCTTAAGGAGCAATGAACCCGTCCCTCGGCGATCGCCCGATCGCCGGACGCCTGCAGCCGATGCGCCGCCCGATCGCACAAGGAGTCCGTTGGCTCGACAGCCGGACGGCCTGGCGTCGGCGCATTCCGATCCGTGGAAGGATCGCGCTTTTCGGTGCCGGCGTGGTGGCCCTGACTGTCGTGGTCTTCAGCATCGCCGTTTACGCGCTGGTCGATGGCAGCCTTCACTCGCAGCAGGACGTCGCGATCCAGCGTCGCGGCGTCGCCGTGTGGTCCATCCTGCAAGCCGGGGGTGGTCTGCCGCGTGGCGCCGAACGATTTCGCTCCGACCTGAACACGAGCGTCGACCCGCTGGTCGAGCTCTTCGATTCCAATGGCACGCCGCTCTACTACACCGAGTACGTGAATGGCACGGCACCGGAGATCCCGTTCGGCTTCCTGCAATCGGCAAGCGCCGATGGCAGCGTCGGTAACGTAAGGCCGCAAAATGGTCCGCTGCTGCGGGCCTACGCCCGACCGGTCACTGGACCGGGCGGCGTCGCTGGCTATGTGCTGGTCGGCCAACCCGAGGCCGCAGTTGCGGCGCAACTCGGCGACCTCCGCTTCTTTCTGATTGCCGGCTCACTGCTGAGCTTGCTTGGCGCAGGCCTGCTCAGCTGGTTTGTCGCGGGTCGCGCACTGCGGCCCCTCGATGCCATGGCGAACACGGCCGAAGACATCGGGCGCACCCAGGATCTGAGCCGTCGCCTTCCAGCGACTCCCGTTAACGACGAGATCGGCCGCCTGCAGCGCAGCTTCAACCAGATGCTTCGGCAGTTGGAGGATGCGTACCTGCGGTTGCGTTCGGCGCTGACCGCCCAGCGCCGCTTCGTCGCCGACGCGTCGCATGAGCTCCGAACCCCGCTCACGACCATCCGAGGCAACGTCGGGCTCTTGCTGAAACGAGACGACATCACCACCGAAGACCGGTCGGCGGCGCTGCACGATATTGCGAGCGAGAGCGAGCGGATGAGCCGGATGGTGCAAGACCTGTTGACGCTGGCCCGGGCCGACGCCGGCTATCACCTGGAGAAGTTTCCGCTCGACCTGCGGCCGGTCGTCGAGGATGTCTCCCGCCAGGCGCAGAAGCTGCAGCCGACGCGAGAGGTCGAGTTGCTGGACGGCCAGCCGTCGATCGTTACCGGCAACGCCGATGCCATCAAGCAGCTGGTCTGGATCCTGATCGACAACGCGTTCAAGCACACCGCGGATGGCGGACATGTCCAGGTGCAGCTTCAACCAGGAAACGGGTGGACCTCCCTGGTCGTCAGCGATGACGGCCCTGGGATTGCGGCCCGCGACCTGGAGCGAATTTTCGAGCGCTTCTATCAGTCGGATGTCGCGCGCACCGGCGAGGGCACGGGACTCGGCCTCGCGATCGCGCGCTGGATCGCGAAGGAACACGGCGGACGCGTCTACGCGGGCAATAGTCCACAGGGCGGAGCGCGCTTCACGGTCGAGCTCCCGGTGGCGGCCAAGTCTTAGGAAAGTCTTAGATGAGCTTCATAGGCCACTCATTGGCCTCCAGCAGGATGAGTAGCGGGCCATGCACGATCCTTTGAGTCCCGATCCCGAGGAAGGGCTGCCGGCATATCCCCCGCGCGATTATCCGCCGCCCGACTATGCGACGACGCATGACTACTCGACCGAAGAGTATCCCGGTGCTCCCGAGGCGCCCGAGGCTCCAGCCGGTCCTGCCTCGGCGCCAGAACCCGTTCCCTCCTTTCCCCACCGTCCGGCGCGCAGCATGGCTACGGCCATGCTCGCCGCCGGGCTGGTCATCGGCAGCATCGGCGGTGGGGCGATCGGCGCCCTGCTGGCCCGCCACAACAACAATCCATCGACGCCGATCAGCACGACCAGCGCCGGCGTCGCCGCTCCGGCACCCTCGCCCGGTTCCTACGCCGCCATCTACCAGCAGGTCAAGGATGGCGTGGTGACCATCACCACGCAGGTGAGTGGTCGCGGGTTTCGGTCGTTTTCCCAGGCCCAGGGCTCCGGTATCGAGGTCGATAAAAAGGGCGACATCCTGACCAATGCGCATGTGGTGGACGGCGCCTCGCAGGTCCAGGTTCAGCTCAGCAATGGGCAGACCATAACCGGGCAGGTCAAGGGTGTCGATCAAAGCGCCGACCTGGCGGTGGTGCAGATTTCCATTTCCCAGGATCAATTGCATCCGCTCGCGACCGGCAACTCCGACACGCTCCAGGTGGGTGAGACCGCACTCGCGATCGGGACGCCATTCGGCCTGCAGGGGAGCTTCACCGCCGGCATCATCTCCGGCCTCAACCGCACCACCACCGCCCCCAATGGCCGTGCGCTGACCGGCATGATCCAGACCGACGCACCCATTAATCCGGGGAACTCCGGTGGCCCGCTGCTCGACGGCCGCGGCCAGCTGATCGGCGTCAACGATTCGATTGACAGCCCCGTCGAAGGCAACGTGGGTGTCGGTTTCGCGATTCCGGTCAATCGGGCAACCAGCTTGCTGGCGCCGCTCGAAAACGGCCAGGCGGTCCAGCATCCGTGGCTCGGCATCAGCGGCCAGACCCTCACGGCGACGACGGCCAATCAACTCGGCATCAACGGCGCCCAATCCGGGGTGCTGGTCGTCGAGGTCGTTCCCAACGGTCCTGCCGCCAAAGCCGGCCTGCAGGCCAGCGGTCAGCCGGACTCGAGCGACGACGTGATTACGGCGATCGATGGGAAATCCCTGAGCTCGATCGATCAGCTGACCCAGTACCTCGACACCAAGAAGGTCGGCGATCGCGTCACGCTCACCGTGGTTCGGAATGGCCAGAAGCTCTCGCTCGGCGTGACGCTTGGCAATTTCCAGGCCCAGCCATCGGCGACCCCCTGACCCAGTCTTAGCAAAAGCTTAGGCCCCGTTCATCACCCTTTCAACCCTCGGCCTGAACATGGTGCTCGCATGCGACAGCCCACCCTCAAGCCGCTCCCGGTCCCTTCGCGTGCCGGCTGGTTCACTGGGACTCGCGCCTGGCTGATCGGTCTGGGCCTGGTCGCCGTCTTGCTCGCGGCGCTGATCGCCCGTGAAACCGTCTTCGCCCAACCCGCGGCTGTGGCCATCCGCACCGCGACCGCCGATGTCGGCACCGTGCAATCCGTCGTCAGCGGGACCGGCTCGCTCCAGCCGGCGGGTCGCCTGAACGTGAGCTTCAAGGCCGCCGGCACACTCACCGAGGTGGATGTCAAGGTCGGCGATAAGGTCACCACCGGCCAGCTGTTGGCGCGCATCGACGCCAGCACGCTGCAGGCGTCCCTCGCCCAGGCACAGGCGTCCGTGGCTTCGGCGCAAGCCAACCTCCAGTCCGTGCAGTCGCCGCTGACCTCCGCACAGCTGGCGCAGCTGCAGCATCAACTCACCGGCGCCCAGCAGAACTACAGCAACACCGTGGCCTCGGTGAATGCCACCAATCAGGCGGATGCCGCGGCGGTGGCCAACGATCAGGCGGCCTGCAACGCGACGCCGCCGGGGGCAGCCTGCAACCAGCTGTCGAGCGACAAGACCAAGCAGAATATGGACACGATCAGCGGCCAGGGCCGCATCAATTCCGGCTCGCAACAGGTCACGTCGGCTCGGGACAGCCTCACCATCCAGTCGCAGGTCAAGCCCAGCTCGCTGGCCTCGGCCCAGGCCCAGGTGGCCCAAGCGCAGGCCCAGCTTCAGGCCGCGCAACTCTCCGTGAACCAGGCCGCGCTCACCTCGCCCACCTCGGGGGTCGTGGTCAGCATCAACGGCGTCCCCGGCGAGTCAGTCTCGGGTGGGGGCACGGGCTCTACCGCCCAGGCGCCTGGAACGCTGGCGCCGCAGCCCGCGTCGGGCTCCAGCAGCGCAGCGGGGTCGAGTGCCTTCATGGTGATCGACGACAACAGCAGCCTGGTGGCGGTGATGCCCTTCGCGGAAACCGACGCCGCCAAGCTGGCCACCAATCAAACCGCGGCGATCACCTTCGACGCCATCCCCAACCTGGCCGTCACCGGGCACGTGCTGGGCATCAGTCCGACCGCGACGGTCGTCAGCAACGTCGTCGATTACTACGTGACGTTCGTGCTCAATCTGACCGACCCGCGGCTCCGTGAAGGCATGACCGTCAACGCCGCCGTGACCGTAGCCCAGGCCGACAACGCGGTGCGCGTGCCGAACGCCGCCGTGCACACCACCGGAGGCACCACCACCGTCACCGTGCTCAGCAATGGACAGCAGGCGCCCACCGAGGTCGTCAGCGGAGTCGTCGGTGATACCTACACCGAGATCAAGGCCGGGCTGCGCGCCGGCGACAAGGTCGTCCTGCCGTCGCTGCGGACGAGCTCGACGACCACCGGCAGCAGCGTCCGAGGAGGTGGCCTGGGCGGCCTGGGCGGCGGAGGCTTCCGAGCGGCCGGCGGCGGGTGATCACGCTCGAGGGGGTCACCAAGGTCTACCGCACCGGCGCGGTCGAGGTGTCCGCGCTCAAGGGGATCTCATTGCATATCCCCGAAGGTGAATTCGTCGCCATCATGGGGCCTTCCGGGTCGGGCAAGAGCACGCTGATGAACCTGATCGGGTGCCTCGACCTGCCAACGTCGGGCACTTTCATCCTCGATGGGTACGACGTGTCCGACCTGAATGAGGACCAGCTCGCCTGGATCCGCAACCGGAAGATCGGCTTCGTCTTCCAGTCGTTCAACCTGATCCCACGCGTGACGGCGATGCACAACGTCGAGATGCCGTTGATTTACGCCGGCGACGCCCAGCAGCGCGAGGCGCGCGCCCTGGCCGCACTGGAGTCGGTGGGGTTGCTCGAGCGCGCCAAGCATCTGCCGAGCGAGCTTTCGGGCGGCCAGCAGCAGCGGGTAGCGATTGCCCGCGCACTCGTGACCGACCCGGCCATCCTGCTGGCCGATGAGCCGACCGGCAATCTCGATAGCGAATCAAGCGTCGAGATCATGAAGGTGCTTCGCGACCTGAATGACCAGGGCCGAACCATCGTGCTGATCACGCACGAACCCGACATCGCGGCCTTTTCCCAACGGGTGGTCCGGCTGCGAGACGGCATCATCGTCAGCGACGAGCGCCGGCCGGTGGCGACGCAGGCGGTCCAGTGAGCATTCTCGAGGGCTTGCGCCTGGCGGTCAGCGGGCTGCTGGCGAATCGTCTGCGCTCGATGCTGACCATGCTGGGCATCCTGATCGGTGTCTCCGCGGTCATCCTGCTGGTGGGGGTCGGCAACGGCGCCTCGGTGGCCGTCCAGCAGCAGATCCAATCGCTGGGCTCCAACCTGCTGACGGTCTTCCCCTCGAATGCGCGCGGGACTGGCGGAGTCGCCCAGGGGTTTGGCACCGGGTCGAGCCTCACGCTCGATGACGTCACCGCGATCACCAACAAACAGACCGCCCCCGACGTCGTCACCGCCATTCCCAGCGCGAGCGGTCGGGCGCAGCTGATCTACCAGAACCAGAATTGGAGCAGCAGCCTGGTCGGGACCACGCAGGACTTCCCGTCGGTCCGCAACTACCAGCTCGCCAGTGGCCAGTTCTTCACCTCCGGCGATGTCGACGGATCGAGCCGGGTGGCGGTCATCGGGCAGACCACCGTGACCAACCTCTTCGGCGGCAATGATCCGATCGGACAGACGATGAAGGTCAACGGCCAGAGCTTCCGAGTGATCGGCGTCTTCGCACCCAAAGGCTCCTCCGGCGGCTTCAACAACCAGGACGACACCGTCGTCGTCCCGATCACATCAGCCTGGAACTACCTGCTCGGCGGGCGCGGCCGCAACGTGCAGCAGATCTATGTGGAAGCGACCACCGCCGGCGCGACCACCGCCGCCTCAACCGAAATCACGCAGATCCTGCTCGACCGGCATCACATTTCCGATCCGACCCAGGCCGATTTCCAGATCCTGAGCCAGCAGGACGTCCTCAACAGCGCCTCGCAAACCACCGGCGTGTTGACGCTGATGCTGGGCGCGATCGCGGGGATTTCCTTGATCGTCGGCGGCATCGGAATCATGAACATCATGCTGGTCACTGTCACCGAACGGACGCGCGAAATCGGCATTCGCAAGGCGATCGGCGCCCGACGTCAGGACATCCTCCTGCAGTTCCTGATCGAGTCGATGTTCCTCTCGGGGATCGGAGGGCTGCTGGGCATCCTGATTGCGTTCGGACTGTCCCCGGTCCTCCCGCTCGCCGTCTCCAGCCTGCCGGCACCAATCATCTCGATGCCGTCGGTCTTCCTGGCGTTCGGCATTTCCGTCGGCATCGGACTGTTCTTCGGACTCTACCCCGCAAATCGGGCGGCTCGCCTGCGTCCGATCGAAGCCCTTCGGTACGAATGAACCCCAAGGAGGTCCTGCATTGATCAAGCTTCCGATCGCTGCACTCGTCGTCGTCGTTGCCCTGCTGGGCGGTTTTTATGGTGGTTACAAGATCGGAGGCGGCGGGACGGCCAACGCGGCAGCGGCAAACTCGACCGGCAACGCGTCCCGGGGCTCCAATTTCTTCGGCGGTGGCGGTGGTCGCCTGGCCGGGGCCTGCCCAAGCCCGGGCGCCTCACCGACCGCCGCGCCCTCGGGCGCCGCCGCACGCCGGGGCACGAGCGGCACCGTGACCAACCTGACCGCCAGCTCCTTGACGGTGCATGACACCCGCTGCAACACGGATGTCAAGGTGACGTTCGACTCGAGCGTGATCGTCCGCAAGACGGTGCTGGGCTCGAGCGCAGACCTGCAGGAAAACCAGTCGGTGACGGTGGTCGGCACCAGGCAAGCCGACGGCAGCGTGAAGGCCAACAGCATCGTCATCACGCCCGCGGGGGCGGCCGGCGGGTTCGGCGGTGGAGCGGGCGCGAGCGGCGGCTGATTGGATCGGCTCACCTGGCTGGCGCTGGCCCTCGTGCTCCTGCTCGGCGGGCTTTACCTGCACCTGCACCAGGTCGCCGATTGGCTGACCTTCTTGACCGCTGGGGTGGGCGCCGGCATCGCGCTGGCGCTCACCGGTAGCATCATTCACGACGCGTTCTCGAACTCACCGCCACCTCCCTGAGCGATCAGGGCCGATGGGTCACCCGAGCGAAGCGTGGGCCCCAGCCATCCCGGCCCGTGGCTCGAAGGCGAGCCACAACCGCGATGACGAGGAGGACCATGGCGAGCAGGAGG
>DATASI010000010.1:0-20604 GCA_036269255.1 Candidatus Dormiibacterota bacterium | reverse complement strand
TTCAAACAAGCCAGCGTCATTCCACTACGGACGATCTAGCGATATAGTTTCGTCCTGTTGAGCGATCGACGGCGACTGGTTGCGGTCTGCGGTGAGTCAGACCCCCAGACGCCTCTCGCGGACTTGGCGTTCGAGGTGGGCCAGGGAGTCGCGAAGCGCGGCGCCGTCCTGATTTGTGGCGGGATGACCGGCGTCATGGAGCACGCGGCTCGAGGTGCCCGGTCGGCGGGTGGCTTGACGATTGGGTTGTTGCCGACCGACAACGTCGATGACGCGAATGCCTACATCGATGTGGCCATCGCGACGGGCCTCGGCCAAGGCCGCAACGCGATTCTGGCGCTGACGGCGGACGGCGTGATCGCCATCGGGGGCGGGCTCGGCACTCTTTCGGAGATCGCGCTGGCCCTCCGCAATCGCCGGCCGATCATCGGTATCAAGACCTGGAGCTTCGACCGCGAAAACCGCAGCGAACCCGACTTGCCCCAGGCGGCGAGCGCCGCCGACGGCCTCGACTGGCTGTTCGCGCGGATCGCATGAGCGTCAGCCATCAGCTCGACGAGCGCGCCCGGTCTGCCTTCCGCGAGCATTTCGGACACGCGCCGGGGGCGGTGGCGACGGCGCCGGGACGGATCAACATCGTCGGCGAGCACACCGACTACAACCTGGGCTTCGTCTTGCCGGCCGCCATCAACCGGCACGTCGGAGTGGCCTTGCGGCTGCGCAAGGACGCACAGATCAGCATTCGCAGCGACCGGTATCCAATGCCCATTGACCTTCCCGAGCTGCCGGCACGTCGACAGGGAAGCTGGGGCGATTACGTTCTCGGGGTCGCCGACCAGCTTCGGCGCCGGGCGGGCGAGGGCTCCGGTTTCGAAGCGGCGGTGGTTTCCGACGTTCCGACCGGCTCGGGATTGAGCTCATCGGGGGCGCTCGAAGTCGCGGTGGCGGTCACCTTGCTCGCGGAGCGCCACATCGACCTGACGCCGCTCGAGATTGCGCAACTGTGCCAGGCAGCCGAAAACCAGTTCGTCGGGTCGCGGACCGGCGTTATGGATCAGTTCACCGCGCTGCAAGCCCGTGCTGGCAATGCGCTGCTGCTCGATTGCCGGTCACTGCAATACGACTATGTGCCGCTGCCTGGAGCTGAGTACGCCTGGCTGCTTGCCGACACCAGAGTGCATCACCAGCTCGCCGCCTCCGCCTACAACCAGCGGCGCGCCGAGTGCGAAGGCGCCGCCCGGGCGCTGGGTGCCCGCAGCCTGCGCGAGATCTCCGAGGACGATCTGGAACGAATCGCCAACCCCGTCGAACGGCGCCGGGCCCGGCATGTTGTCAGCGAGAACGCTCGCGTCGTGCAGGCCGCCGACATCCTTCGCCGTCGCTCAACCGAGGGCCTCGGGCCGATTCTCTTTGCCTCCCATGCGAGCCTTCGCGACGATTTCGAGGTAAGCTGCGCGGAGCTTGACTGTTTGGTGGAGCTCGCGGCCGAGGTTCCCGACGTGATCGGCGCGCGAATGATGGGCGGCGGCTTCGGCGGCTGCGCGCTCATCCTGACCAAAGCCACCGGCCTCGACGAGGTCGAACAGCACCTTGCCGAGGGCTATGCCCGAGCCTTTAGCCGGAGCCCCGAGTTCTATCGGGTGCGCTCGGCTGACGGCGTGATGCCCCAGGTGGCGGCCTGACCATGGCGCTCAACGATTGCCTCTCGCTCTTTCCAATCCAGGCGCTGAATCGCCAGGAGCTGAAGGCCGGATGGCGGATGGCGATCGCAACGCTGGGGGAGGGGGAGGACCGCGGCTTCGCCCGGCTTGACTACGACGACGATGGCTGGGCGCCGGTTGCGGTGCCGCGCTTACACGGGGCGACGACGGGCAACGAGGCGATCTGGTATCGCCTTCGCTTCGCCCGGCCGCGCCATCGCCAGCGCACGCTGCTGCGCTTCGACGGCGCCTTCCTGGTGGCGAACGTCTGGCTGAACGGCCGCCTGTTGGGCAGTCACTACGGCTACGTCGCCCCCTTTACCTTCGATATCTCGTCGTTCTTGCTCGAAGAAAACGTGCTTGCGGTCTGTATCGAGGCGCCGGTCGAGACCAATCTCGCCGCCAAGCGTCACCTGATGGGGATCTTCGCCGACTCGGACGCTAAACCGTATCCGAGCCGCGAGCTGGGCGCGCTTTCGGAACAGTTCGTCTGGCACGTGCCGATGGGTTTGTGGCAGCCGGTTTGGCTGGAGCAGGTGGGGCACGTGGTTGCCGAGTGGATGCACTGCGAACCGCACCTCGAACAGGGCGACCTGGCTCGCATCAAGTTGCGCACTCGCCTTCGGAACCTGGACGGACGCATCATGACGAGCGAGCTCGCGATCCGCGTCGCGCCCGACAACTTCGACGGTGGACCGCCGCTCGAGATGCGTCGCGCTTTTCGCTTGAACGGCCATGAGGTGCAAGAGTTCGTGGTCGAGCTTGCGCTGCCGCATCCGCAGCTCTGGTATCCGTGGGCGCACGGAGAACCGGCGCTGTACCGAGCCAGCCTCGAAGTCAGCGCCGATGAACGATCCAGCGCCAGCCTGAATGAGCGGTTTGGCATCCGCGAGACCAGGCTGCAGACGCGAGCGGAAGGCTGGACCTTCAGCCTCAATGGCCGGCGCATGTTCATGCGTGGCGCTGGGTACTGCTCGGAGTTCTTTCTCGATGGGGCGGGGGAAGACCTGCTCCGCTCCGATCTCGAGCTCGCGCGGCAGGCGAACATGGACATGCTCCGACTCAACGCCCATCTCGAGCCGCCGGCGTTTTACGATCTGGCGGACCGATCCGGACTGCTGGTCTGGCAGGATCTGCCATTGACCGGCTCCTACGTGCACCGGGCCGATGCGCGCTCGGTGGCATTCTTCCGGGAGGCCGTGCTCGCGCAGACCGAAGAACTCGTTCATCTGCTGTTCAACCACCCGTCGGTCATCCTCTACTCGGTGCACGATGACCCGCCGTGGAGCCGTTCGCTCGCCTGGCTCGGTGAACGCCATACGGAACAGCTGAACCGGGACGTCGATGAAGAGGCGGCTGCGCTGCTGCGCGAGCTCGACGGCTCGCGATCCGTGATCGCGGGCAGTGGTGACCAGGATGTCCACTGCGAGCTCGGCTGGTCTAAAGGCCACTGGCGGGACCTCGGCGCGCTGGGGCCCGGCTTTGTCAGCGAGGTCGGCGCGCAGGCGCTCCCTAACGCGAATTCACCGGTGTGGCGACATCTCAATCGCGGCTGGCCGGTCGCCGACGACGACCAGAGCTGGCGCTACGGCGGCTACCAGCCCGCGGAGTTCCTCGAGGTTATCGGAGCGCCATCCTCACACCCCAGCCGGGACGGATGCATTCGCGCGAGCCAGGAATATCAGGCGCACGTCCTGGGGTTCGCCATCGACCGCTGGCGCCGGGAGAAGTTCGCCCACTGCGGCGGCGTCCTCATCACGCAGCTGGTCGACGCGTTTCCCGCGATCAGCGCCGCCGTTCTGGATCAGGCGCGGCGGCCCAAGCGGGCCTTCCGCACCGTCGCCGATGCGTTTGCGCCGCTTTACCTGACGGTCGACCTGCCCGAGAACCAGGCCAGCATCGACGGTCTGCTGCTCCGTTTGCCCCGTGGCCGGCTGCAGCACCTTCGGGTGGTATGCGTCAACGACGACCCTGGTCGCGAGGGCCGCGCTCGATTGCGCTGGCGGATCCAGCGGGAGCGCGCCCATCAGAGCTCATGGTGGCGCGAGGTCCGGGCCTGGTTCGCCAAGCGCCGCTTCTCGGGACAGGCGACGGTGACCATTCCGCACCAGCTCGATCCGGCCGCGATCGTCGCCGATGCCACGGTGCGATTGCACGCCGATGGCATTTATCGGGTCAGCGCCGAGCTCGATGTCGCTGGCGAGGTCGTCGCCAGGATGGAGCAGCGGTTCCTTGTCGGGGATCCCCCCTCGCCGTCGTCGCGGATCAGCGCAGGTCGGCCGGACCGGCAGGCTGCTCCGCATCCAGAGGCGCTGGCGGCAGCTCGGCGCTAACCGGTAGCTGGTTGCTCCGGCAGATCTCGGCATAGAGCCGGGCGCTTGGACGAACCTGTCGCGCTTGCGTCCGCGGATCGCAGGCGATCAACCCGAACTTCGCGCTATAGCCTTCGGCCCATTCAAAGTTGTCGAAGGCGGTCCAGTGGAAATAGCCGCGGACCGGGACGCCCTCCGCGATCGCGCGATGCACCGCCGTCAGGTGGGTCAACAAGTATTCCGGCCGCAACCGGTCGGCGCGGTCGGCAATCCCGTTCTCGGTAACCAAGATCGGCACGCGATGACGCGACAGTGATCGAAGGGTCCGGTAGAGGCCGTCCGGATAGATCTCCCAATTCAGATCGGAGCGCGGCGCCGCGGCGGGGAGCACTCGCTCACCGAACATCTCGGCGCGATAGTGACGGTTGAACCTGACGAGCTCGCGTGTGTAGTAGTTGACCCCCAAGAAATCCTGGCTCGGCCGTGGGCCGCTGGCGCGACCCACTCGCGTCAGCGGAAAGACCAGTTGCCCCCCGGCCAGCGTCTTGAGGACGGTCTGGTTGAAGACGCGCTCGAAGGCGGCAGCCACCGCGCGGTCGAGGGGCATCCAGGAGCGGGCCGGATCAAAAACTCTCAGATGATGCGCGAGCCCTAACTGCATCTCCGGGTAGCGCATCTTGATGCGCTCGTACGCCAGCCAGTGGCCACGCAGCAACGTCACGAGCACCTGGGCCACGCGGCCGATGCCATAGTGCTTTCCCGGCGGCCAGTCGCCACGGATGTACCCTTGATAGGCAATCACGGTCGGCTCGTTGATGGTGACCCAGTAGCGGGCAAGGTCGTGCAGCTGCTCGACGGCGTGCTGGGCGAACTGCGCGAAGCGCTCGGCCGTCTCCGGCGCCTCCCAGCCGCCGGCTCCGGCGATCCAGGTTGGATTCGTGAAATGGTGCAGGGTCACGATCGGCTCCATCCCTCGCTTGCGGAGCGCCTCGAGGACCTCGCGATAGTGTTGGATGGCAGCGGCCGAGAACTCGCCCGGTCGCGGTTCGATGCGACTCCACTCGAGCGACAGCCGATGCGCATTCTGATGCAGCGACTGCAGTAAATCGAAGTCGGCCGCAAAGCGCCGGTAATGGTCGCAGGCCAGCTCCGAGGTATCGCCATTCTTGATGTGCCCCGGGAGCTGTTCCCAGGCCCACCAGTCGTTGCCGTCGTTGCCGCCCTCGACCTGGTGTGCGGCGGTGGCTGTCCCCCAGAGAAAGCCTGCGGGAAACAGTTTTCCGCTCACGATGTCTGCGAGAGAACGAAAAGAACCGCCGTGATGATCACCAGCGCCAATCCGAGGACGGCAACGCCGCCGATCGGGCCGATGACTGCCGCCACCGCGCGCTCGGTGGACAGCCCATAGTGCTGGCGCGCAGCGTAGACGAGCAGAAAGTTCTGCCAGACGAAAATGCCGACAGCGAGCAGGCCGGCCAACTGTCCGGTGCGGTCTTCCAGCCCCGCGTTGCCCATCAGTCGCGCCAGCGCATCCAGCAACTGGATAGGAAGGGCGACCAGGCCGAGGAGCGCGATATAGCCGGCAAGTTTGAGAAAGCCGACGAAATCTCCCTTGCCGCGCAAGGCGTGAGCGATGGCGTGAATGAAGGCGGCCGCCAGCAGCCACAGCGCCAGGCTGATCGCAATGCCGTAAAGCGGCAACAGAAACCGATGGGCGTAGCTCCAGCGTGCGTAGATGTCTGCTCCCTGGGCGGTCAGCGTTGGTAGGGAGCCGAGGTCGGCCGGCGGGCGGAATGGGCCGAAGGCGGCCAGCTCTGCGGTTGCTGCGGGCATGACCACCGACAGGACCAGTCCGATCACGCCATATGAGGCCGGACGCTCGCGGTCGATCGCCGTCAGAGCCCCCAGCGGCCGGCGGATCAGGCTGACCAAGTCGCTGAACATCGCGGCGCATTGTACCGCCGGCATGCAATAATCCCGCGAGCAATGGCGTCACCCCAGCCAGGTCCAGGCGCGCAGCCCGCCGTGATTAAAGGGCTGGCCGACCGGACGACCGCCCTGGTCGGCTGGACGATTGCCTGGCGTGCCGCCAGCGCGATCGCAAACATCGCGCTTGGCTACATTCTGGTCCGCCAGCTGCCGGTCAGTGAGTACGGGCGCTACACGCTCGTCCTGAGCGTCCTTGTCTACCTGGCCCTGCTGGCGACCTTCGGGCAGGACCAGGGACTGCTGCGATATCTGCCCGAGGTGTTGAGCCGCGCTGATCGGGCGGCGGCGCAGGACTTGCTGCGCAAAAGCGCGATCGCGGTCGTCCTCGTCTGGGCCGCGACCAGCCTGGTGATCTTTTCACTTCGCCCGGTCATCGACTCCGTCCTGCACGCACACGTTGCCGACCTCCTGGCCTTGGGGACGTTCTTGCTGCTGGCCACGATTTCCGCGGGTGTTCTGTCCTTCGCGCTGGTGGCGATCTATGACATGCGCAGTCAGGCCTTTGCCACGGCCGTCGCCGGCCTGGCGAACGTGGTCCTGGCGTACGTCTTCCTTCGCCGCGGTGGCCACCTTGGCAGCGTGCTGCTGGCCGGCGCGATCGCGCAATCGATGCTGGCCGCCTTCTATTTCTGGACTCTCCAGCGCCGCATCCGGCGCGCGGAAGGCATTCCCGGCGCGCGCATCGGCTGGCGTCGCCTGCTGGTCTATGCCAGCGGCTGGCTGCCGAGCCTGCTGATCGCTTCCGCGGTTGGACTCCAGTTCGAGAGCCTGTTTCTGCTCAGGTTCAGCGGCTCGACGGTGGTTGCCTACTACGACACCGGCTACAACATTCCACAGCGCCTCGTCGCCCTGATCCCGAGCCTGCTTACCGGTGCCTGGGTGGTCGGGACGCTCGAGGGTGCGCATAGCGAGGCGGGTCGCATCCGCACGTCGGTGATTGCCTTCTATAAGGGCATCTTCCTGGTGGCGTTTCCGTTACTGATCGCCGGCACTGGATTGCTGGGCCCGCTGGTGCTCGCCATCTACACCTACAAGCCCGCGGCGCAGATCGCGCCGATCATGCTCGGATTCTTCATCGCGGCGTTGCTCGTGACCCCCTGGGGGCTGGTGGTTCGGGTTCGTGAGCTGGCCTGGCTGAACGCGCTGATCAGCATCGCTCAGGTGGGGGTCGCCGCCATCGCCGATTTCTGGTTGATTCAGCGATACGGCCTCGATGGCGCGGTCATCGCCGTAGGGCTGACGACCGTCATGACCCTCGTCTTGACCTTCATCGCCTGGCGGGCTGTCGACCGGGGGACCCTGTCGATCCCGTGGAATTACGCGGGTCGGTGCCTCATCGCGGCGCTGCCGTTTCTGATCTTGCTCGGGCTTGAGCTAACGCATCTGCGGGTGCGAAGCCTGCTGCTGGTTGCCGCCGTGCTTGCGGCAGCCGGGACGGTCGGCTGGCTCTACCTGGTTCGGCGCCTGGGCCTGCTGGCAAGGAAGGAAGTGCCGCTCCTTCACGAAAGCCGCCAGGCCCCGATCCGCTTCGCGCTGCGCTACCTGGCCCCCGACGCTCCTACTGGTAGATGACCGCCATGTCGTTGAAGTCGCGCCACACGGTCTCGAACTGGGACTTGCTGATCCAGTACTGCGTGCCGTGCAAGGGATCGTTCACCCGCACCTGGGTGGGGGAGACGCCGGTCAGGATCACAGCATGCTCGACCAAGGAGTAGCGAATTCTCCGCCCATCCCACGCGGTCCAGGTGCCGAGTGAGGGTCGCATCCAGTTCGTCTCCACCCAGACCTCAACGGGGTGGCGAGCATTGAGCGCGTTGTAGATCGTGCTCGGTGAGAAGCCCTCGCCGCCGTACGTATTCGGCAGGCCATGGGTGCGGGCAATCGCCACGATCACCGGGTAATAGACCCCGTAGCCGGTGGGGGCCGTGTCGCTGCCCCAAACGTTGCCGACGAAGTTTGTGTACGGGTCACCCCATTGGAGGACCGTATGGTTCGCTCCCATGACGGGCGCCCGCAGGTCCGGATTTTCAGATGCGAACAGCGCTGAGTCGCTGTAGTAGTGCCCGTAGTACGCCAGCCCCATCCGCAGCGCGCCGGTCTCGCAGTCCAGCGTCATCGCCTGCCGGTAGACCGGGACCGGGATGGTGACGTAGTTCACGGGTGCGACATATGGCTGGGCGGCTCGGATGGGTCTCGGGGTTGGCACGGGTGTTGGCACAGGCGTTGGCACAGGTGTTGGCGTCGGAGGAATGTATTGCTCGTAGACGTCCGTAGGCGTCGCCGGAGGCTCGAGCTCGGCGCCATGCCGTATCCGAATGATGGCGGTCCCCGTTCCAGTAACCGGTAGCGACGCACTGGTGGTTGCTAGTGGCGCCGCCGACCGTGACGGACCGAGCACAAAGCTCGCCGCAAACGTGCCGCCGATGACGGCGAGCGCGCCGAAGCTGCTCGGTTTCATTACGCCCAACGTAACGGCGATCTCTTACAGGCCCGATTTCAGCCTTCGACTCGTAATCCGGCCGTCGCAGCGGCGTCGCCCGCTATCACATGGCAGTCGCGAGCCAATTGCAGGCGTTACTATCTGGAGACTTGCTGACGGGGAAGATCGCGATCGTGACGGGCGCCGGCCGCGGCATCGGAGAGGGGATCGCCCGCAAGCTGGCAGCCGAGCAAGCGACCGTCATCTGCGCCGACGTGAATGACGCCGATGCCGTCAAGCTGGCAGCCTCGCTTGGCCACGGCGCCGTGGGACGACAGCTGGACGTGTCGAAGTCGAGCGAATGCGATGCGTTGGTCAATGCGGTCCAGCAGGAGTTCGGCAAGCTCGACATCCTGGTGAACAACGCGGGCATCAATCGCGACGCCATGCTGCACAAAATGACCGACGAGCAATGGAACCAGGTGCTCGCCGTCGATCTTTCCGGCGTCTTCTACATGACGCGCGCGGCCAGCCGCATCATGCGTGCGGCGGGTGCCGGCCGAATCGTCAACATCGCCTCAGCAAGCTGGATGGGCAATATCGGGCAGGCCAATTACTCGGCGGCCAAGGCGGGCGTCGTGGGCCTTAGCCGGACCGCGGCAAAGGAGCTGGCGCGCTCTCAGGTCACGGTCAATGCCATCTGCCCGGGTTTTATCGATACGCAGATGACCCGGGGAATTCCGGAACAAATCCGCGAGCAGCAGGTGGCAAAGATCCCGCTCGGGCGCGCTGGTCAGCCGGCGGACGTTGCGGCGCTGGTGGCGTTCCTGGCTTCAGACGAGGCCGGCTACATCACGGGCGAAGTCATCAACGTCGGCGGTGGCTACGTTCTGTAAGTGAGACTGAGCTCAGTCCAGGAGGCAGTCGCCGCCATTCCCGATAGCGCCACGGTCGCGGTCGACGGCTTCACGCTGATGGGCGTTGCGGAAGCGCTCTATGAAGGCATTGAAGATTCCTTTCGCAAGACCGGCCATCCGCGAAATCTTGTGATTGTCCACGCGGCCGGCCAGTCCAACCGCGTCATCGGCTTCGAGCATTTCGCCGTTGAGGGCCTCGCCAAACGCATCGTGGGCTCGCATTGGGGCCTGATGCCGCGCATGTCGGCATTTCTTGGCAGCGGCCTTGCTGAGGCCGTCTGTCTGCCGCAGGGGCAGCTGTCGACCTTGTATCGTGCCATCGCAGCCGGCCGGCCAGGCAACCTGACTCGGATCGGCCTTGGGACCTTCGTGGATCCACGAATCGAGGGTGGCAAAGTCAATGAGCCGGCCCGCCAGCATGCGCCTGACTACGTGGCCATCGAGCCTATCAATGGCCACGACTTCATGCTGTACAAGAGCTTTGCGATCGACGTGGGCATCTTCCGTGCTACGAGCGTTGACCAGGATGGCAATTGCTCGCACGAGGACGAGGCCGTCATGTTGGATGCCCTGGCGATTGCCCAGGCCGCGCATAACTCTGGCGGGCTGGTGATCTGCCAGGCGAAGAGGCTGGTTCCCCGTGGTGCGATTCCGCCCCGGCAAGTCACGGTGCCTGCCTGCCTGATTGACCTCGTGGTGGAGGCACCGGATCCCGAGCGACAGCATCGGCAGACCAACGGGACATTCTTCGATCCGGTCTACGTCTCATCCGCATCCGATACGGCGCTGCCGACTGCACCCTACTCGACCCGGCTTGCGATCGGCCGCCGAGCCATCCGGTTCCTGCACGAAGACGACGTCGTCAATATCGGCACCGGAATCCCCGGCGACAGCGTCGGCCCGGCGCTCGCCGAAGCGGGGCTCTCGAACGCGATCACCCTGACGGTCGAATCGGGTGTTTATGGTGGTGTGCCCGCCGGTGGCGTTGATTTCGGGATCACCGCCCACCCAACGGCCATCATCCCGCACGCCAGCCAGTTCGATTTCTACAACGGCGGCGGGCTGGATGCCACCTTCATGGGCGCGGGGCAGATCGACGAGCAGGGGAATGTCAACGTCAGCCGCCTCGGTGGCAGGGTCATCGGCGCCGGCGGCTTCATCGACATCACGCAAAGCGCGCGGCTGGTCTGTTTCTGCTTCGCGCTCGAGGGCCGGAATCAAAAGTTCGTCAAACAGGTGGACCATCTCACCTTCAGTGCCGAGCAGGCCCGAAAGAGCCGGCAGACCGTCCTCTACGTCAGTGAGAAGGCGGTGTTTGAGCTGACCGAGACCGGCCTGGAGCTGCGGGAAATCGCTCCCGATATTGAGGCCCCCGCCGTGCTGGCCCAGCTGCCCTTCAAAGTATCGGTTCGCGAGCCGTTGGCCAGGATGGCTGCGGACATCTTTGAGCCGACCGTCAAACCATTCAGTCTGGCGGCGCGGCCAGCAGGCAAAATACGTGGAGTCGCAAGGGCCGTTAGCTCAGGTGGTTAGAGCGGCCGGCTCATAACCGGTTGGTCGGAGGTTCGAGTCCTTCACGGCCCACTACCTGCCGACGGTGCGACGCTCTCAGGTCTGAGGGCCCTTGAACCAAGTGGTCGTTGAGGTTGGCCGGAAGCCGAGAGCCTGGTACAAGGCGCTAGCCGGTTCAGTTCTGTATGAAACCTTAATGCGCTGTGCGCCCTTCTTGGCGAGGCGGTCGATTCCCGCCGTCAACATCGCTTTTGCAAGACCGCGCCGCTGATACTCGTCTTCAACCCTGACCGGCTCGACCAATCCCACTTTTGTCATCGGGTCGAACCAGTACAGCGAATAGCCGGCGACTCGCCCATCCACTGCCTCGATAGCAAGGTCGAGTTCCGGGTCGTACAACGGGCACTGAATAAGGCGCTCTTCCACTTCGTCGCCGTTTCGGTGGCGCATTGGATGCGGCATCGCTCCTCGCTGTGTGCGGTCGATCAGGGCAAAGCCCAGTGCGGGCGACCGCACGGCGCGCCGATCATCGGCACTCATCCACGCGGTACTGTCCGACGCTCCGGCGACGAGGCCGGCAGCCTGGACCAGCTCCTTGAACGTCAGATCATCGTCGCGGACGGGCACCTCAAACCCGTCGACTGCGTGCACACGGGCTTCCTCCAATGCCCGTCCCCACACAAGTTCGGGCTCGACGCCCGACAGGCCGGGAACCATTATTAGGTCACACTGCCATGGGCTGTCGGTCCAGCTGGTGAGCAGCACCCCGGCGACGGGGCCCTTCTCGTCTATCCAGAAGACCTGCCCGAGGCCGTCAGAGCGCCGCGCCTTCCGCCACCACCACTGCACATCGGCGGCTTCCCAGATACCCGCCTGCGCATCAGCTAGGCGAGCGCGCTGGAGCAGCTCCGTAGCCAGCAGCACTGCTTCACGCGCGGCGGCTCTAACCTCCCGTATAGACAATTCGGCCTAACCATAGGCAACTCGACCGGTAGCCTTGGGGACATGGGCGTGAACATCGAACGGGTGCCCTGGACGCCGCAACTTGTGCGCGTCATGGCGGGGCTCATGCTCTCGCTCTTCGTTGCGGCCATGGACTCCACGGTAGTCGGCACGTCACTCCCGACCATTGCCCATGAGCTCGGGAGCTTCGAGCTCTACCCATGGATCGTGGCCGGCTATCTCATCACGGCCACGACCACGGTGCCGATCTGGGGCCGGATGGCCGATATCCGCGGCCGCCGGATCGTGCTCCTGGTTGGCGTCCTGATCTTCATCATCGCCTCGGCGCTGTGCGCCGCAAGTCCCAGCATGCTGTGGCTGATCGCCTTCCGGACGCTGCAGGGCATTGGCGCGGGCTGCATTCAGCCCATCGTGTTCACGATCGTGGGCGACATCTTCCCCTTGCAGCAGCGTGCGCGGCTCCAGGGGTTTTTCAGCAGCATGTGGGCGATCGCGGCCATCGTCGGCCCGGCGCTGGGCGCGCTGTTCGTTTCGACGATCGGCTGGCGCTGGATCTTCACCATCAACGTCCCGATCGGCATCCTTGCGGCCGGGCTCGTGTGGGGTTACCGGGAACAGAGGCCTGAGCAGATCGCCGCTCGGAGCATCGACGTCCGCGGCACCGTGCTCCTCACGGGTGGCGTCGCGCTGCTTCTCGTCGGACTTGGAACCGGAAGCCAGGCGGGAATTCCGATCTGGCCGCTGCTTCCTTTTGCGGTCCTCATGCTCGTGAGCTTCGCCTGGCTTGAATGGCGAAATCCAAGCCCGACCGTGCCTTTGCGTCTGCTGCGCAATCGAATCATCGGCCCCGCCATCGGGATCGCGGTCCTCGCCGGGGCGGTGATGTTTGGGGTGACCACGTATGTGCCGCTATGGGTGCAGTCCGTGCTGGGCGGTTCGGCTTACGCCGCCGGCGTGGCGGTGGGCGCTATGTCGATTGGATGGCCGATCATGTCGGCGATTTCCGGTTTCATCATGGTCCGGGTTGGCTATGAGCGCCTCGTGCTGGCCGGGGGTCTCGCCCTCGTGACTGGAACGCTGATGCTCCCGCTGGCGCCAACCTCAGCCGGTATCTTCTGGACAGGCGCGGCGAGCCTTGTCGTGGGTGCCGGGATGGGAACCTTCACCGCCCCGTTGCTGATCGTCATCCAGAGCAGCGTCGACTGGGGGCAGCGAGGCGCCGTCACGGCGCTCAACCAGTTTTCGCGCACCATCGGGGGCGCGGTGGGCGTGGCCGTCATGGGCGTGATCCTTCAGCGGTTCGTCGGCGCCGCCCATGCGCCGCTCCAGGCCCGAGCCGAGCTGCGGGCCGGCCTCAACGCCGATTTCATCGTGATGGCGGCGCTTGCCGCGGTTGTCCTCGCCGCCGCGGTGGCCGTCCTTCTGAGCTCGAAGCGGGCACAGGCCACCGCTTCCGTCGACGCCGAGCCTTCGGCGGCGGCCGGTTCGCACGGCTGACGCCCCCAACTAATGAGTTAGCCGATGGTCACTCGCCCTGCTCGGCGTGTTCCATCAGCTGCTGCTCGAAGAGCTTGCTGCCGATCCCGACCTCGTCCAGCGGGCCGTAGTTATTGCTGACCTCGCTGGTGTTGATGACCTTCGGGCCTTTCCAGTGCTGCTGGGTGCCCCGCATCTTGAGGATCCAGACCTCCAACTTGCCATCCTGACGCACGCCGCCTACGCGGGCAAACGGCCGGCTCCCTGACTTGAGCCGGACCACGTCTTTGACGGCAAAGCGCTGAGGCAGACGAGTACCCGCAAGCCCATCCGGAGAGCCGTCGGTGCCGGCTGGTTCGCGCCGCGGGCGCGCGCGGCGGACAAGCCGAGCGACCGGGTCGTAGACGTCGGTGGCGGTCCGCTCCTTCAACGGAATGATCGCGTTGTCCGTGATCTTGATGTGCTCCGGGCAGACTTCCTGGCAGCACTTCGTGATATTGCACATGCCGACGCCGGCTGCGCCGTGCAGCAAACCGGTCCGATGCTTGGTGTCCAGCGGATGCATCTCCAGCGCGGCGATGCGGACCATGTAGCGCGGGCCGTAGTAGCGCGACTTGTCATCGTGGTTGCGCAGGACATGGCAAACGTCCTGGCAGAGGAAACACTCGATGCACTTGCGGTACTCGTAGAGGCGCTCCACGTCTTCCTGCAGCATCCGATAGGGCACTGGCTCGTTCGCCGCGGGGCTGAAACCGGGAATGCCCTTGTTGACCTCATAGTTCCAGGAGACGTCGGTGACGAGGTCTTTGATCAAGGGAAATGTTCGCATCGGCGCCACATGGATCTCTGCTCCGGCGAATTCATCCACCCGGGTTTTGCACATCAACCGCGGCCGGCCGTTGACCTCCGCGCTGCAGGAACCGCATTTCGCCGCCTTGCAGTTCCAGCGACAGGCAAGGTCATTGGCGTAATTCGCCTGGATGTAATGAACGGCGTCGAGCACGACCATGCCTTCCACGGCAGGCACCTCGAAGCGCTCTTCCTGGCCGCCTGACTGATCGCCGCGGAACACCTGCAGGGTGACCTTGCCGTTGCCGGCGGCTTTCCCCTCCTGGCCGGAGGTCTTCGCCCTCGTCACCGTGCTCACGCCGGAACCCGCTTGGCTTCGGGCGGCGCGGGCGTGGAAGGCTTCTGCCCGGTCGCCGCTGGCCCCTCCTCGAAGAGCCTGGCGATTTCCGGTGGCATCTGGGGCACCGGTTGCTGCTTCAGCTTGACGTTGCCGCCCTCGCTGTAGGCGATGAAGTTCACCTTTCCCAGAGCGGGATCCTTCTCGAGGTAATCGAGCCGCCAGTGCGCGCCGCGGCTCTCGCGCCGCTCGATGGCGGCCCGGACGATGCACTCGGCGATCGTCAGCATGAAACGCAGATCGCGTGCCGTGTGCCAGCCGGGGTTATAGCGGCGGGAGCCGGGGACATGGACCCGGGCCGACCGTTGACGAAGCTCGAGCACAGCGTTGAGGCACGCCTTGAGGCTCTTTTCGTCGCGGGCGAGGCCGGCGCCATCCTGCATCGCCTGCTGCAGCGCCTGCTGCAGCAGGTACGGGTTCTCGGTTCCCGCGCCACTCAGTGGAAGCAGCAGGATCTGCTGCTCGGTCTCGATCTGGTGCGCGTCGAATTCGGCGGAGCTTGCTTCCCGCCGGTAGGCGGCGGCTGCTGCACCCGCGCGGCGGCCGAAGACCAGAAGGTCCGAAAGCGAGTTGCCGCCGAGCCGGTTAGCGCCGTGCAAGCCGGCCGCGACCTCACCGGCGGCGTAGAGGCCGGGCAGCGTCGTGGCTCCCGTCTCGGCCTCGGCCCGCAACCCACCCATCGCGTAGTGGATGGTCGGCGCGACTTCCATCGGTGCCGTCGTGATGTCGACGTCGGCAAGGCGCAAGAACTGCTCGTACATCGAGGGAAGCTTCTTCTTGATCTGCTCCGCGCCGAGGTGCGTCACGTCCAGCCAGGCGCCGCCGTGCGGCGTGCCCCGTCCGGCCTGGACCTCTTTGTAAATCGACCTGGCGACGACGTCGCGAGAGGAGAGCTCTTTTTTCTTGGGGTCGTACTCGAGCATGAAGCGCTTGCCTTCGCTGTTCTTCAGGTAACCGCCCTCGCCCCGTACGGCCTCGGTGACCAGGATGCCGCGCACCCCCGGCGGCCAGACCATGCCGGTGGGATGAAACTGAACCATCTCCGGGTCGAGTACCTCGGCGCCGGCCTCGAACCCCATGCCCACGCCGTCGCCGGTTCCCTCCCAGGAGTTCGACGTGACTTTGAAGATGCGACCCCAGCCGCCGGTCGCCAGGATGACGGCCTTCGCCTTGAAGGCGACAAACGACCCGTCCACCCGGTTGTAGCCGAAAGCGCCGATGACCCGGTCACCGGCTTTCAACAGCCTGGTCAGCGTCCATTCCATGTGGACGGTGATGCCCAGCTGGACCACGCGGTCCTGCAACGTCCGAATCATTTCCAGGCCGGTGCGATCGCCAACGTGGCAGAGCCGCCGGTAGGTGTGCGCGCCGAACGCCCGCTGCATGATCCGTCCATCCGGCGTCCGATCGAAAAGGGCGCCATAGGTCTCCAGCTCGTAGACGCGGTCGGGGGACTCCTGCGCGTGGAGCTGCGCCATCCGCCAGTTGTTGATCAGCTGGCCGCCGCGCATCGTGTCCTGGAAATGCACCTGCCAGTTGTCGTCGGGATCGACATTGCCAAGCGCGGCGGCGACGCCCCCCTCGGCCATGACGGTATGTGCCTTGCCGAGCAGCGATTTACAGACGATGTCCACGCGAGCGCCGGCCTGGGCCGCCTCGATCGCGGCCCGCATGCCGGCGCCGCCCGCGCCGATCACCAGGACGTCGGTGGTCAGCGTGGTGAACGTTTCCATCAGGCGATCCACCGCGGTTCATGGAAGATGCCGGCCATCAGCAGCCGGATATAGACGTCGGTCAGCGCCACCGAGAACATGCTGACCCAGGCATAAAAGCCGTGCCGTGGATTCATGGCGTTCAGCGTCATGACGACGCGATGCCAGGCCTTTCCGAAGCGGACGCGGGAGAAGGCGTCGATGCGGCCGCCCAGGAGGTAGCGAAGCGAGTGGCAGGTGGTCGTGTAGAGCGTCAGCAGGACCACGTTCACCAGCATGATCACCGAGCCCAGCCCAATGAAGAAGTGCCCGTGATACATGAAGGCGCGCACGACATCGACCCAGAGGAAGACCAGGACGATGCCGCTCAGGATCAGGAAATAGCGGTGGTAGTTGTTGAGCACCCAGGGAAAGCGGGTTTCGCCACGGTAGCGTCCACGCTTGAGTTCCTGGATGGCGCAGGCCGGCGGATCCCAGAAAAAGGATCTGAAGTACGACTTCCGGTAGTAATAGCAGCTGCCCCGCAGCCCAAGCGGAATGACCGCGAGAATCGGAATGAAGATGCCAATGATTGGTACGTGGAACAGCCCGAAGCCCAGCCAGAGCGAAAAGAACGGCGAGACATAGGGATCGAATCGGACGTTGACCTGATCGAACACCGACCAGGTGGCGTAGATGACGAAGGCGCTGTAGCAGATAACCGTGAGCGCGGGCTCGAGCCACCAGGCCCGCCCCGGCGATGTCTCCCGCGCCGACGCTGGACGCGGGGAAGGGGCGGTTTCAACGGCCACGAAACAATTTTAGTGCTGGGATCAGCGCCGGATGTCAGTCAGCGCCGGCGCTGCGCCGGCCGAGCAGCACGCCAACAAGAGATGCGCCCAGGGCCATCAGCACGGCGGTCCGTGCCTTGATGCCGGAACGAACCGGTCCGCCTGCGCCGTTGGGCGAGGATTGCGCGCTGGGCGCTCCTTGACGCCGTGCTTCGCCGGCGGTCTTTGGCGCTGCGGTGACGGTCTCACCGCGGGCGGGCTGCTCGAGGTCAACCGGATAGATCACGCTGTTGACCTCAACGCCGATCATGGTGATCAGGCCGATAAAGAAGAAGAACGTCATCAGGACGAAGAGCAGTCCGAAGGTCGCCCCGTACTGGTTGATCCCCTTGTTCAAGGTCAGGTACAGGGGAAACAGCAGGCTGATCGCCTCGAAGAGGACGCCGGCCACCAGGGCCCCGGGGATCACCTTGTGCACCTCCTGCTTGCGGTTGGGGATCACGTAGAAAATGCTGAGGAACAACAGGAAGCCGGCGACCACGCCGAGCACCACCTGTAGGATGAACGCCGCAACACCGGAATAGAGAAACGACGGGATGTTGGGGATGTGCTTGAGAGAAGGCAGGAGCGCGGAGGTGGCGACCGCCACGCCCACGAGCACCGTGAAGAGGAGGATCATGCCAAAGGAGATCAGCTTCTGGCGGATGAAATCCCGAGGCTTGGTGTGGTAGATGACGGCAAAAGCCTGTTCCATGGTGCCGAACAACGCGGAGCCACCCCAGAGCAGGCCGGCAAGGCCGATCACAAAGAAGAGCCCGCTGGCATGCTTCACGCCGTTGACGGCACTGACGAGTTGCGTCTGATCGTGGCTGCCGGTCGGAATCGCGTTGAAGATGATGTTATAGATCTGAATGTTGGCCTCACCGAACAAACTCAAGACCAGGCCGAGAATCGAGGCGGCGAAGAGCACGATCGGAAACATGGCAAACAGGGCATTCCAGGCGATCAAAGCGGCCCAGTTTGGCGCCTGGTCCTCCAGGAATTTCCGGACCACGCGGCCCGGAACGCTGGCCATCAAGCGGTCCATTTGCCCGATTCTACCTAACAGCGTTCCTATCACGTAAATGGAAACGACATCGGCGCAAGTCGAGGCACAGAAGCGGGCCGCCGCCGTGCGCGCGCTGGAGCTGGTCCGGCCTGGCATGCTGGTTGGTCTCGGAACGGGAAGCACGGCCGCGTACTTCATCGCCGCACTGGCGGCGCGGGTCCGCGACGGCCTCCAGATTCGAGCCGTCGTGACCTCATTCGAAAGCCGCCGGCAGGCGGAGGAAGGGGGGATCACGGTCATCGACGACCCCGAGGCTCCGCTGGATCTGGCGGTCGATGGCGCTGACGAGATCGATCCGGCGCTGAACTGCATCAAGGGCCGCGGCGGGGCGTTGTTGCGCGAGAAGATCGTCGCCCACGCCAGCCGCCGTTTCGTCCTGATTGCTGATGAGCGCAAGCTGGTCGATCGGCTCGGCTATGTCGCCGTGCCGGTCGAGATCCTGCCGTTTCTCTGGCAGGTCACCAGCCGGTCGGTTGAACGCCTCGGTGGGAAACCGCAGCTTCGCCGGGTCGCAGGTGAACCGTTCCGTACTGATAACCAAAACCTCGTCCTCGATACCGCCTTTCCGCGGGTCGACGGCCAGCTGGCGGCCACGCTGCGCACGATCCCCGGGGTGCTCGAGCACGGCATCTTTCTGGGCATGGCGCGGGCAGCCATCATTGGCACGCCTGGCGGCCCCCGGGTCATGGGTGAGCTGGGTTAAGGCGGGCTCAGCCGGCCATCCCCGCTAGACTTACCTGGTTCAGATGTCTTTCGAATACAAGGTGGTCGAGACGGTCGACGAGGCCAACCAGCTCAGCGAAGAGGGCTACGAGCTTTTCACGATCCTTCCTCCCGGACCAGCGGGCGGGCGCGATCGGCTGTATTTCCGTCGCGAAAAACGACGCGGTCAGACGCCGGGGTTCTCCCGAGAGTCCAAGACCCCCTAAGGCGACGACCCGATTGACGCATTTCAGCCCAGAATCTATACTTAGCTAGTCAAGTTTCCCCTTAAGAAGGCGGTATTTCCGCCCTTGTTGTGTTTATTTGGGGCAGCGGGCAGGGTAGAAGTGATGGGCCCGGCGACGGGCGTTCACAGGGAGTGATCAGTGGTTCAAAGCATGACAATTTCAACCGCGGCACCCCGGCAGTTCGAGTCGGCGGTCCGCGCCATGTCGGAGGCGGCTGCGGAAGCCGAGTTGACGCACGCCCCGGTTCGGATGGCCTACTGGCGCATGGCCGCCCTAGACGCCATCCTCGCTCGGCTTGAAGATCTGCGCCTGGCCAACGAGCGGGAAATCCCAGAGGACATCCTCGAGTTGGTCGTGGGCTATGCCGAGCGGCACGATCCAGAGCTGGCCGAGCGGATGACCCGGCTCGATTCGGGCGATCCGGCCGATCTCAACGCCGTCCACGACGCCCTCTTCGAGGCGCAAGGGCGGGTAATGCTCCGGCTGGCCGAGCTCCGGCGGGTCCCGAACTGGCAGGACCTGGATCTCACGCTCGGACCCGGCGACGACGAAGCCGCCTGAGCCTGGGCTCGGTTCGGTCGACGTCGATCCGGCGGAACGCGATCGGCCGCTGGATATCCTCGCCGATCGCGCGCGCCGGCTGCTGACCATCCTTTGGGCGGACGGCCACCAATCGGCATACGACTTTGAGCTGCTACGGTGGCGGTGCCCCTGCGCCGAATGCGCCGGCGAAGCCGGCCTCCCCGGGAAGCTGGCGTCGACCACGCAGCTCAGCGACGAGCAGGTCGAGCTGGACCAGATGGAGGCCGTCGGTCTATTCGGGATTCGGCCGTACTGGAAAGACGGCCACAATACCGGGATCTACGGCCTCAGCTTCCTCCGGGCGATCTGCCCGTGCGGCGAGTGCTTGGCTTAGGCCTTGCTGCCGTTCGTGCCGTTCAGCCCGAGTCCGGCTTCCAGCGCGGCCTTCGGCTTATAACCGACAACCTGCGAAGCCAGCTTGCCGTCCTTGAACAGGGCGACGTAAGGAATGCCGCGCACGCGATAGCGCTCGGCGAGCGCCGGCTCCTCGTCGACGTTCACTTTGGCAATCTTGATCTCGGTATGCTCGATCGCCAGCTGCTCCAGCACGGGCGAGAGCATCTTGCACGGCCCGCACCAGTCGGCATAGAAGTCGACGATGACGGGCATGTCGGAGGCCAGGACCTGGTCATCAAAATCGGCGGTCGTAACGTGTACTGCTTTGCTCATGAATCTCCCTTGTTGGCGTCCCTTTCGTACTTAGAGTAACTCAAGAAACGCTCGAGAAATTCCCGAGCTCTAGTTCGAGAACACCTCGACCACCATCACCTTGGCGCCGTTGCTGGCGACCCCGACGCCCACCCGGTGATACGCGCCGTTCAAGATGTTCGCCCGATGCTCGGGCGAGTTCATGAACATGGTATTGATGCCGGCCATCGACGGATTGGTCGACCAGGCGATGTTCTCACCGGCTGTGCTATACGGGATGCCCCAGAGTCGCAGCAGCTGGACGAAGGCAAGCTGGCCGGTCGCGGGGTCGTAGTGCGAGAAGTAGTTGCGGTTGAGCAT
>DATASI010000009.1:0-17840 GCA_036269255.1 Candidatus Dormiibacterota bacterium | reverse complement strand
TTCCAGATCGAGTGGCCGGTCGAGATGTCGATCGACGTGCTCGAGCACCCGGTGCATCCGCCTGGCGTACTCTGATCGGCTGTCTTGTGGGGGCACAGCCTTAGCTTCTCGAAGGCGCGCGTGACCGAACGGCCAAAAGGGTCGCCGCCTGTACCGCCGCCGCGACAGCGATTGCCGCGAGGAAGCCGAAGCCGATTCCGGCGGGCACGACCACCGCCGCCAGCATGGTGAAAAAGGCGACAAAGGAAAAGAGCCCGAACAGCAGGCCGCGCCAAACGGCCGCCGCCGCCCTCGGACCAGCGGCGCGATGGGCGAAGACCGCCAGGACCGTGGCGTAGAGGGGAAAGGGAAGGATGAGCCCGCTCAGGCGGGCTCCGAGCAACGGCGCGATCGCGGTGAGGCCGAGCACGAGACCGGTGGCGACGACCACGCGCAGCGGCAGATCCATCGATGGAGAAATCGTACGAACGGGCCCCGGCTTGACCTCCCCGATCACCAGGATCGCCGCCGCCAGGCAGCCGACGACCAGGATCGGCTCCGCCCAGACCGGCATCTGGATCAGCTGGAAGATCACCGTCACGGCGGTGAAGGCGACGGTGGCGGCGAGCACTCGACGCGTCCAGCGCGAATCACGGCCAACGTGGATGTAGACGAGCGCAAAGGCAGCCTGCGATGCGACGCCGAGAATAACGCCGAGCGACGCCGTCGCGGCGAAGCGGGTGCCTTGATCGAGCGCCAGGAAGAAGATCACTGGCCCGGAAGTTAGCGGGAGGCCGACCAGCCAGCCGCTCAGCGCATCGCCCCAACGGCGGCCAACCAGGGTCGCTGCCGTGATCAAGACCGGTGTGACAACGAGCTTCAAGAGGAGCGTTGGCGGCAACCGGCTGAGTCTAGGTCGAACACGGAAAGGCGTCTAAAGCCGCTCCAGACGGCCATTGACTTAGGCGCTCGCCGAACGTAAATTTAGCTCGCCAAACTGGCACCCAAATTCAAGGAGGGGAAGCATGGGAGTCGCGACCTATACGCCGGCGGCGCAACGCGTGGGGGAGGAACTCGTCTATCCAGACGGCCGGCACGAGCTGGCCGACGACTCGGCGATACGCGACAGCCCGCTCTATAACAAGGACCTGGCGCCTGTCCCGATCAAGCACAGGACCTGGACGACTTACAACTACCTGGCGCTCTGGGTCGGGATGGCACATAACATCCCGACGTACCTGCTGGCGTCCGGCCTCGTGGCCCTCGGCATGGCCTGGTATCAGGCCATCCTGACCATCGCCCTGGCCAATATCATCGTCCTGATTCCGATGCTGGCGAACAGCCATGCCGGGACCAAGTACGGCATCCCGTATCCGGTTTTCGCCCGGGCATCGTTCGGTGTCTTTGGAGCAAACGTGGCGGCTCTCCTTCGAGCCGGCGTGGCGTGCGGCTGGTTTGGTATTCAGACCTGGATCGGGGGTGGCGCCTTGTATGCCCTCGCCGGGAAGCTGTTCGGTGACGGCTGGTTGAACGCCACGGTCGTTGCTGGACAGCACTGGACGCTGTGGCTGAGCTTCGCCATCTTCTGGGCGATCAACATCTTCATCATCATGCGGGGCATGGAGGCTGTTCGGAGGTTCGAGAACTGGGCGGCTCCCTTCGTCCTGGTCGTGGCACTGGGACTGCTGGCCTGGATGGTGGTCAAGGCCGGCGGCTTCGGCCCAATCGTCAGCCAGGGCGGCAAAGTCGGCTGGGGCACCAACTTCTGGTTGGTTCTCTTCCCGCCATCTTTGATGGGGATGATCGCCTTCTGGTCGACCCTGTCGCTGAACATGCCCGACTTCACCCGCTTCGGCAAGAGCCAGCGAGCCCAGGCCCTCGGCCAGATCCTCGGCCTGCCCACGACCATGACGCTCTTCCCGCTGGTGGCGGTGCTCATCACGTCGGCGACCGTGGTGGTGTTCGGCAAGGCCATCTGGGACCCGGTGGTCCTGGTGAGCCAGTTCAACAACCCGTTCGTCGTGATCTTCGCGCTCTTCACACTCGCCGTGGCCACCCTCTCGGTCAACGTGGCGGCGAATATCGTGAGTCCTTCCTACGACTTCTCGAACCTGATTCCGAAGCTGATCAGCTTCCGCACCGGCGGTCTGATCACCGGCGTGCTCGGGATCGTGATCCAGCCGTGGAACCTCCTCGCGAATCCAAACGTCTACATTTTCACCTGGCTCGGCTTCTACGGCGGGGCGCTGGGCGCTATCGCGGGCGTCCTGATCGCGGACTACTGGTTCGTGCGGAACACCAACCTCAGGCTTGCCCATCTGTATCGACCGGAGGGTGAGTACCGATACGCTGGCGGCTTCAACTGGCGCGGCCTGGTCAGCCTGGTGGTGGGCGGGGTGCTCGCGGTCGGCGGCGCCTACTCCACCCCGGGTAACGGACCATTCCCGCAAGGCGGGATCATCGGGCCCCTGTATAGCTGGTTCCCGTTCCACGTCTACGACTACAGCTGGCTGGTAGGCCTGGTGGCCGCATTTGTCTGCTACCTGGTTCTCGCGGCGGTCTTCCCGACGGGAGCCGTGACGCGGCGTCCACAAGCGGCGGCGGCGACCTAATCTAAAGGGCGAACATCGCGCTGGAGCCCCGCCTCGCGGCCGGGGCTCCAGCCTTCGAAGGGTGAAATGGCACGGTTGAGTTTTGGCGTCTGCTTTGCTCCCGATCCGCCTCCCAGCCGGTGGGTGGACCTGACGAAACTTGCCGAGTCACAGGGTTTCGAGTACGCCTGGCTCTTCGATTCCCACGTCCTGTGGCAGGAGGTCTACCCGATCTTCACCCTGATGGCAGCCAACACGAAGAGGATCAAGATCGGTCCCTGCGTCACCAACCCCGGCACGCGCGATCCCACCGTCACGGCGAGCGCGCTGGCGACCCTGCAGGAGATCTCGGGCGGGCGGATGGTGATGGGCATCGGGCGCGGCGACAGCGCCCGCCGCGTGCTCGGACAGAAACCGGTCTCCGTGGAGCAGATGGAGGCCGACTGCCGCTTGATCCGCGAGCTGGCCGCCGGGCGCGAGGTGAGCTACGACGGCGTCAAGGTCCGCTTGAAATGGGCGGAGCACGAGTTGCCCATCTGGGTCGCCGGCTACGGACCGAAGGCGCTGCGTGCGGCGGGACGCGTCGCCGACGGCGTGATCATCCAGCTCGCCGATCCCGCGATCATCAAGTGGTGCCTGCAGTTCGTCAAAGAAGGCGCGGACGAGGCGGGCCGCTCCTTTGACGACATCCAGATCCAGGCGGCGGCGCCAGCCTTCATCTCGGACGACCTCGAGGCTGCCCGCGAGCAGGTGCGCTGGTTCCCGGCGCTGGTCTCAAATCACGTCGTCGACCTGCTGAAGCGCTACGACGCGAAGGACCTGCCCAAGGCGCTGACCGACTACATCAAGGCCCGGGACCATTACGACTACACGGATCACGCCAAGCGCGGCGCCGCGCATGCCGACTTCGTCCCGGACGACGTGATCGACCGGTTCTGTGTCATCGGCACGGTCGAGGACAGCAAACGGCGAATCCAGGAACTGATCGACGTCGGCGTCGACCAGTTCAACCTTTATCTCATGGTCGAAAAACCCGAGGTCGTCATCAAGGCCTACGGTGAGGCAATCATTCCGGCGTTCACTTAGCGAGGAGGCGAAGGAGTAATGGCGAAAGTCCGCGCGGCGCTGATCCAGGCCTACGCGAACATGCCGAAGGACGAGGCGGTCGCAAAACACGAGGAGCTCATCGGCGAGGCGGCAAAGAAAGGCGCGCAGGTCGTCTGTTTGCAGGAGATCTTCAACGGGCCGTATTTTCCGGCGGAGCAGAATCCGAAATGGTACGAGACCGCGGAACGCGACGACGGGCCAACCGTGACCCGCATGCGAGAGCTCGCCAAGAAGCACAAGATGGTGCTGGTGGTGCCCTTCTACGAGGAGGCGCAGACCGGTGTCTACTACAACACGGCGGTTGTGATCGAGAACGACGGCTCGGTGGTCGGCAAGTACCGCAAGACCCACATCCCGCACGTGGGTCCGTGCTTCTGGGAGAAGTTCTATTTCAAGCCCGGTAACCTCGGCTATCCCGTCTGGAACACGTCGGTGGGGCGGGTCGGCCTGCTGATCTGCTATGACCGCCACTTCCCCGAGCCGGCTCGCGAGCTGGGGCTGAAGGGTGCCGAGCTGGTCTTCAATCCGTCGGCGACCGTGAAGTCGCTCTCGCGCTACCTCTGGGAGCTGGAGCAGCCGGCGCACGCCGTCGCCAACGGCTACTGGATCGGCGCGATCAACCGGGTTGGGGTCGAGAAGCCGCTCAATGAGGCGCAGTTCTACGGCTCGAGCTATTTCTGCGACCCCCGAGGGCGCATCATCGGCAAGGCGTCGGAAACGGAGGACGAGGTGCTGGTGTGCGACCTCGACCTCGACATGATCCGTGAGGTTCGCAACACCTGGCAGTTCCTGCGCGACCGGCGGCCGGAGACCTACGAGGACCTCGTCAAGCAGTTGCCATGAAGACGCTGATCAAGAACGGCACCGTCGTCACCGCCAGCGATACCACGAACACCGACGTGTTGATCGAGGGCGAGAAGGTCGTGGCCATCGGGAATGGGCTGGAGGCTCGCGCCGACCAGACGCTGGACGTTGCCGGCCGGCTGGTCATGCCGGGCGCCATCGACGTCCATACCCACATGGAGCTGCCCTTCGGCGGGACCTTCGCCTCAGATGACTTTGCCACCGGGACGGCGGCCGCCGCCTGGGGTGGGACGACGACGATCGTCGACTTCGCCGTCCAGAGCTACGGCCAGACGCTGCGCGCCGGCCTCGATCAGTGGCATCAGAAGGCGCAGGGCAAGGCGCACATCGACTACGGCTTCCATATGATCGTGCGCGAGATCAACGATGCCGTGCTCAAGGAGATGGACGACCTCGTGCGCGAGGGCGTGCCGTCCTTCAAGCTCTTTATGGCGTATCCCGGCGTCTTCATGCTCGACGACGCCTCGATCTTCCGCGCCCTGAGCCGTTCCGCCGAGAACGGTGGCCTGATCATGATGCACGCCGAAAACGGCGGCGCGATCGACGTGCTGGTCAAGCGCTACCTCGAGGAAGGCAAGGTCGATCCGATCAACCACGGATTGACGCGGCCGGCCAGCATGGAAGGGGAGGCGACCTCTCGGGCGATCGCGCTGGCGCGACTGGCCGAGGTTGCCGTCTACATCGTTCACCTCAGCTCCAAGCCCGCGCTCGATGCCGTCCGCGCGGCGCGCGACGACGGGGCGCCCGCCTTCGCCGAGACCTGTCCCCAGTATCTCTACTTGAGCCTCGAGGATCTCGGCCGTCCCGGCTTCGAGGGTGCCAAGTATGTGTGCTCGCCGCCGCTTCGACCCAAGCCCGATCACGACGAGCTCTGGAAGGGCTTGATGCAGGACGACCTGCAGCTGGTCGCCACCGACCACTGCCCGTTTCATTTCAAGGGGCAGAAGGACCTCGGCCGCGGTGACTTCTCGAAGATCCCCAACGGATTGCCCGGTGTGGAGGACCGATTCACGCTGATCTACCACGGCGGCGTCAACACCGGCAAGATCACGCCGAATCGCTTCGTCGAACTGGTCGCGACGGCACCGGCGAAGATGTTCGGGCTCTTCCCGCGCAAGGGCACGATCGCGCCCGGCAGCGATGCCGACATCGTCATCTTCAACCCCAACGTCGAGCGCACCCTATCGGCCAAGAGCCATCACATGAACGTCGACTACAGTTGCTACGAAGGTTTGACAGTGAGGGGGCTCCCGGAGGTAGTCATGCAGCGAGGCAACATCCTGGTCCAGGACGGAAAATTCCAGGGCCAAAAGGGCGCGGGCCAGTTTTTGAAGCGCGCGCCATTCCACGGCGCGCCGGCCTCCACGCCCAGCCCGGTCGGAGCAACGGCGTGATCGCCACCAAAACCATCCAGGCGTACATCGGCGGCAAGTTCCGTGAGTCGCGGAACGACAAGGTCGACCCAATCCCAAATCCGGCCACGGGCGAGACGATCGCGACCCTGCCCTACTCGAGCCGCGAAGAGATCAACGAGGCGGTCGCTGCCGCCAAGAAGGCGTTTCCCGGCTGGAGCGAGACGCCCGTGCCCGATCGCGCCCAGGTGATGTTCCGCTTCAAGGCGCTCTTCGATAGCCACATCGACGAGCTCTCGGCGCTGGTCACTCAGGAAAATGGCAAGACGCTGGACGAATCGCGCGGTGAAGTGAAGCGGGCGATCGAGGTCATCGATTTTGCCTGTGGGGCGCCGACGCTGATGATGGGCACGAACCTCGATCAGATCGCCAGGGGGATCGACGAAGAGCTAACGCGGTTTCCAGTTGGTGTGGTCGCCGGCATCACGCCGTTCAACTTCCCGAACATGGTGCCGATGTGGATGATTCCGGTCGCGATCGTCACTGGCAACACCTTCATCCTCAAGCCGTCGCAGCTCACCCCGCTGTCGGCAATGCGCATCGCCGAGCTGCTTCAGGAGGCTGGCCTGCCCGAAGGCGTCTTCAACGTTGTGCACGGCGCGAACGACGCGGTCAATCAACTCTTGACGCATCCGGACGTCGCCGCGATCTCCTTCGTGGGTTCGGCGACCGTGGCCGCATATATCTATAAAACCGCTGCCGAGCATGGCAAGCGTGTCCAGGCGTTGGGCGGCGCCAAAAACCACATCCTCGTCATGGATGATGCTGACCCCGAGCTGTCGGCGCCCCACGTGATCTCCTCCGCCTTCGGCAACGCCGGGCAGCGCTGCCTGGCGGGCAGCGTGGCCGTTGGTGTGGGCAAGATCGGTGACGCGCTCGTGCGCGAGCTCGCCAAGGACGCGGCCCAGCTGCACATCGGACCCGGGACCGACCCCAAGACGACGCTTGGCCCCGTCATCCGTGGCGAGCGCAAGAAGAAACTGATCGAGTACATCGATGGCGCGCAGGCGGAAGGTGCGCAGCTGGTGACCGACGGGCGCAAGGTCGATATGGACGAGGGCTTCTTCCTCGGACCGACGATCTTCGATCGCGTCACCCCGAACATGAAGATTTGGAAGGAGGAGTTGTTCGGCCCGGTCCTTTCCGTGGTTCGCGCCTCGGATATCGATGAGGCACTCAACCTGCTGAACTCGAGTACCTACGGAAACATGGCCTCGATCTTCACCACCTCGGGCAAAAACGCGCGCGAGTTCAAGCGGCGGGCTCAGGCCGGCATGCTGGGGGTCAACATCGGCGTCGCGGCGCCGATGGCGTTTTTCCCGTTTACCGGCTGGAAGAATTCCTTCTTTGGCGATCTCCATGCCACCGGCCAGGACAGCGTGCGCTTCTATACGCGGCACAAAGTCGTGACGACGCGTTGGCTCTAGAGACGTCGGCGAAGGCGCACGTGCTGAGCGGCGAGGAGATCATTGCCCTCTGCCGGCGGTACACGCTCTACGAATGGGCGGCGCAGTCGGCAGCCGATCCGATTCCGGTTGACCACGCGAAGGGCGTCTACTTCTACAGCCCTGACGGCACGCGCTACCTCGACTTCAACAGTCAGCTGATGAGCGTCAACGCCGGGCATGGCGATCCGCGGATCGTCGACGCCATCAAGCGGCAGGCGGAGAAGCTGGCCTACGCCAACCCGTTCATGGCGCACGAGCCCCGCGCGATGCTGGGGCAGAAGCTCGCCGACCTGATGCCGGGCGATCTCGACAAGGTGTTCTTCACGCTTGGTGGGGCCGAGGCCAATGAGAATGCGCTCCGGCTGGCGCGCGCGGTGACGGGACGGCATAAGGTGATCGCGCGCTATCGGTCCTACCATGGCGCGACCGCCGGCGCGATCGCGCTCACCGGTGATCCACGCCGGTGGGCAAACGATATCGGCGATTCCGGGGTGGTTCACGTGCTCGATCCGTATCACGGGCCCCAGCGTCCCGAGGATACGGCCGAGGAGTCGCTGCGCTACCTCGAGGAAACGATCCAGCTGGAGGGGCCGAACACGATCGCCGCCTTTTTCCTGGAAACGGTGACCGGGACCAACGGCATCCTGATTCCGCCGGACCGGTACCTCCAGGGCGTGCGGGCGCTCTGCGACCGCTACGGCATCCTCATGGTCTGCGACGAGATCATGTCCGGCTTCGGCCGGACCGGTGAGTGGTTCGCCCTCGACCACTGGAAGGTGGTGCCGGACCTGATGACGATGGCCAAGGGGTTGACCAGTAGCTACGTGCCGCTCGGCGCGGTCGGCATGCGGCCGCAGATCGCTGAGTATTTCCAGAACCGGGTTTTTTACGGAGGCCTGACCTACAACAGCCACCCGCTCGCCTGCGCCGCGGCGCTGGGCACCATCCAGGCATACGAGGAAGACGACATGGTCGGTAACGCGCGTCGGATGGGTGAGGTGATGAAGCGCCATCACGAGGCCCTGAAGACTCGGCACCCATCGGTTGGACTGACGCGTTCGATCGGCCTCTTCGGCATCCTCGAGCTGGTTCGGAGCCGCAAGACGATGGAGCCGATGGCGCCCTTCAACGGGACGTCGGATGAGATGAAGGCCGTCGCCAAATACCTGCGCGACCATGGCCTCTATACCTTCGTACGCTGGAACACGATCATGACCAACCCGCCGCTCTGTATCAATGAAGAGCAGCTGGCCGAAGGCTTCGCCATCATCGACAAGGCGCTCGAGATCGCAGACCAGGCGGTCAGTTAACGCCGCCCGGTTTACACGTCGTCCGAGATGATCCGTTCGATCCGGACCCTGCCTTTGCCGATCTCTACGGCCGACTGCCCGATGCGACCGACCTCTGGCCCTGGCTGGAACTGGCAGAAGCGGCCAAGTCGCCGGTGCTTTACCTCGGGATCGGCGCCGGACGGATCGCGGTCCCGCTGGCTTCAGCCGGTATCCAGCTCGTCGGTGTCGACAGCCATCCTGGAATGCTGGCCCGGCTGCGCCAGCGGCTGCCCGACATCGAGCTGGTCCAGGGACGAATCGAAGACCTGGCGCTCGGGCGCGAGTTTCAGCTGGTGATTGCCCCGTCGAACATTCTCTTTCTGGTCCGGCGTCTGCGCGCGGCGGCAGGCCATCTCTCGGTCGGCGGTACGCTCGCCTTCGAGCTGACCAACCCGCATTGGCTGCGGGCCGGCGCCGGCAGCGACGTGCGCCTGCTGAGCCTCGACGGCAATGAGGCACGAATCGACGTCGATTACCGGCTCCCGGACGGTTCCGTCGTTACCCAGCGCGCCGAGCTGTCCCTGGTCTGGCCCGAAGAGGTCGAGGGCTGGCTCGCGCACGGCGCCGGGCTCAGGCTGCTCCGGATGTTTGGCGCCCGCGAGACCGGGCTGGAGGCGAGCCCGAGCTTCTACGTTGTCGCCGCTCGCGAATGATCCGGGCGGGCGGCGCTAGAGTAAGCAGTCGATGACCGAGGAACGCGAGGGACGCCGCTCGGGACGCGTGGTTCGCCGCGGTGTCGAACGTCCAACCGAGGATCGAGCCCTGCTGGAGCGGGCGGACCTGCCGGAGTTCCTCGAGAGCGATCCCTGGCGAGTGCTGCGGATCCAGGCGGAATTCGTCGAGGGCTTCGATGCGCTCGCCGCCGTCGGTCCGGCGGTGACGTTTTTCGGTTCGGCCCGCGTGCGCCAGCCGGACGCGATGTACGACGCCGCCCGGGCGTTGGCCGCCGAGCTGGCCCGGCGAGGCTTCGCCATCATCACGGGCGGTGGCCCGGGAATCATGGAGGCCGCCAACCGCGGCGCGCGCGAGGGCGGCGGCCTCTCGGTCGGGTGCAACATCGAGCTCCCCTTCGAGCAGAACCTCAATGACTACATCGACCTCGGCATCGAGTTCCACTATTTCTTCGTGCGCAAGACGATGTTCGTCAAGTACGCCGAAGCCTTCGTAATCTTCCCCGGCGGATTCGGCACGCTCGACGAGCTCTTCGAGGCGCTGACGCTGATCCAGACGGGAAAGATCGTGCACTTTCCGGTGATCATGTTCAGCAGCGAATACTGGGCCGGCTTGCGCGAATGGATCCAGGACCGCGTCCTCAAGGAGCGAAAGGTCTCCCAGGAAGACTTCGACCTGATGGTTGTCACCGACGACATCCATCACGCCGCGGACGTGGTACAGCAGCACTACCAACGAAAGCTGTTGCAGCGCCAACCGGAGGAGCCGGCCCAGCCGAAAAAGAGCGACGCGCAGTGACCAGCGGCCTGGAGCTCTCCTTTCTCCAGGATGGCTCGCAGACCGCCGAGCAGGTGGCAGCGGAGCTGGCGGCGTTCCTCGGCGGTGCCCAGGCCAGCCTCGACATCGCAATCTACGACCTGAACCTCGCCGGCGCCCCCGCGGACGCGGTTCGGGATGCGATCAAGGTGGCCACCGCGCGCGGCGTCGCGATCCGCCTGCTGTACAACGTCGATTCTCCCAGTCCGATCCCGGTGCCACCGCCGTCGCAACCGGACTCGGCCTTCATCGACAGCCTCGGGGTGACGGCACGCCCGATCTCCGGCATTCCATCGCTGATGCACCACAAGTACGTCATCCGCGACGCCGCCAGTCAGGCGGCCGCCGTCTGGACCGGCTCGACCAACTGGACCAACGATTCCTGGACCCGCGAGGAGAACGTCATCCTCCGGCTGACCTCGGCCGAGCTCGCTCAGGATTATGCGCGCAACTTCTCCGAGTTGTGGAGCAGCTCGAAGGTGGAGGCGAGCGGCAAGTACGACCTCGGCGCAGTTTCGATCCCCGACAGCGACGCGCCGATCCGGACTCACCTCATCTTTTCCCCCGGACGCGGCCGCCGCATGTCACATCTGATTGCCGACCGCATCGCCCATGCCCGTCGCCGGGTGCGGGTCTGCTCACCGGTGATCACCTCCGGCGTCATCCTCGGCACCCTGGGCGACCTGCTCCATTCGCACGCTCCGACCGTGGATTTCAAGGGCGTATACGACAGGACGCAGATGGCCGAGGTCCTCAACCAGTGGCGGGTCGACCCACATGCGGGCTGGAAAGGTCCGGCATTCCAATCGATCAGCGCAAGCCTTCCTTTCGCCTCCAAGGTGACCACGCCGTACACACCGACCAGCGTGCATGACTTCATGCACGCCAAGATCACCGTCGTGGACAACACCGTCCTGACCGGGAGCTACAACCTGTCACACGCCGGCGAGAGCAACGCGGAGAACCTGCTCGAGCTCGACAGCGCGCCGCTCGCCGACCGTTTCGTGAGCTACATCGACGCCGTGTTCGCTCGGTACGGCGCGGCGCCGGCGTCCGTCAAAATAGGGTGATGACCCGGCGTCATCGCGGGGCGCTTGCAGCCGGATCACTACTGGTCGCAGCCAGCCTGCTGCCACCTGTCCTGGCGGCATCCGATCAGCGCCTCACTCTGCACATGATGCTGGAGATGGTGCTGCTGGGGATCATCGTTCCGCTGCTCGCCTACGGCTTGGGCCCCCTACTCACGGCCTGGCGTGCACCCGCGATTCATCCCGTTGCCGGCATCGTCGCGCTCAACCTGGTCATCTTCGTCGGGCAGCTGCCGGCCGTCATCGACGCTGCTTCAACCAGCAGCATCGTCCGCGAGCTGCTGCAGGCCGCGATCATCCTCGGCGCCTTTAGCTTCTGGTCGCCGATTGTCGGCGAAACCCGGCTGAGCGCGATCGCGAAGATCGGCACCCTGATGGTCGCCGGCGTACCGCCGACGATTCCAGGGCTGACGTTGGCGCTCTCGCACCACCTCTTCTATCAGGCGTATCGATCGATCGAGGATCAGCAGCTCGCCGGGCTCGTGCTCTTTGGCACCGCCAAACTGGCGCTGGTCGGCGGCACCTTCGTCGTGCTGTGGCGGATGCTGACGCCCGATAGCGAGTCCGACGATGACGACGATGACCAGCCATGGGTTGGTGACACGCCGCCGACGGCGCCGGCCTGGTTGCGGCGCCTCGACGAGGAGCTCCCCGCCGAGCCGCAGCGGCCGCGCATCACGGTTCCGCTGGGCTAGCGCACTTCGTCAGATCAGTGGCCAGGGATACGCCCAGCGCGAGCTGGGCGCCGGATAACGGCCCTCCTCGGCAAAACGGAGGGCGCGGCGGGCCAGCGCCTTCAGCTCCGGCCCGGACAGCAGCGCCGTCAGGGCCGGCAGCCACCCGGCGCGGGAGAGGATGTCGTTCCCCAGCCGGCGGGCGTTGCTGCGGAGTGGGTCGGATACCGGCTCGCCTGCGAACTCCCAGATCACGGTTCGCAGCTTGGGCAGCGCGTGAAAGGTCAGTCCGTTGTCAACGCCCCAGATCTGCCCCTGCCGATCGAGCAGGCAATGGCCGCTCTTTCGATCGGCGTTGTTGACGATCGCATCGAAGGCGGCCATGGTACGAAAGTCGGCGGCTCTCGCCGGCATCAGCGAAAAGTAATGCTGGCGAAGGTCGGCCTGGATGAATTGCTGAAGTGAGCCGGCGCCGAGCGGCCCGTCATCACGATAGGTGGTGTAGGGGACGACCTGCCAGCCCAGCGCCTCGCTGACCAGATAGGCGGCAACTTCGCGTTTACCCAGCGTGCCGTCGGGAAAATCATCGAGCGGCGTCTCACCGGCCGAGGGTTTGTAGACCGCCAGTGTTTGCCTCCCATCGGCGTCGCAGACCTCGGCGAGGTAGGTGTAGTTGGAGCAGTCCGGCATCAGGCCGCGCGGCTTGATCGTGCCTTCCCGCAGCAAACGCCGCTGCGCCTCACCGTCCCCTGCTGAAAAGGCCCGCGCCATCGCCTCAATGATGCCCGTTGAGCCGCGGGCAGATGCCACCGTCATGGTCGAAGGGTCCGCCGCAGATGGGGCAGGGTGGGCGCCCGGCGCTGATCACGGTGGCAGCGTGCGCGGCCAGCGCCTGCATCTGCGCCACGCTGGCCAGGAAGTGCCCGGTCGCCGGCTCCTCCCCCTCCTCGACCAGCTCGACCAGGGATACCTCGAAGCGCTTGTCCTCCTGGCTGTAGGTCAGGGTGATGAAGCCCACCCGCCAGAGCGGCTCAATCGGTCGCTCGAGCGCCATGTTCGGGAGCTTGCCGGCGGGCGAGACCGATACCCGGGTGAAGACCTCCTGGAGACGCTCGGTGAGCACACGCAGCTGCTCCTTCTCCATCGCCAGGCTGATCAGATCCCCGGCGGCGCGGAGCTGCAGGTAGAACTCGCGTTTGCCGGGTTCACCGACAGCACCGGCCGTGACCCGTGTGACCTGCTCGTACTCGAAGCTTTCCGAGGCCATGAGGTTTCATTCTCGCAGCGAGCCGCCAGTCCCTCGCAAAAAAAGAATGCGGGCCGTTGGGGAAACGGCCCGCCTAATGGAGGGGAGGGAATCGCTGTTGCACTGATATCTCTACCCAGTTTGGGCGCAGCCGATCGGGGGATGGCATCGGGCGTTGACCTGAATAGGGGCGGGCCGCCGCCGGTTCAACCGGGTGCTTGAAATGCGTGCCTAGAATCAGATCATGGGGCGAAGGTTCGATCCACGCTGGTGGCATCGCAACCTGACGACCTTTCAGAAGGTGGTGGTTGCGAACAGCGCCATCATCGCCATCGGCGCCGTGATCGGCCCGCTGATCACGCTGAACTTTTCGAAAACCCGGTTGCCGTTTCTGCTCGGGCTGCTCGCGATTGGACTGGTTGCCATCCTGGTGGCCAACTTCTTGATCCTGCGCCTGGCGTTCCGTCCGATGCGGGAGCTGGAAGCCACCATGAGTGCCGTGCAGCCCGGTGTCGAGGAGCCTCGCGTCCAGACCAATTTTGCCGACCCGGACCTTCGGCGGATCGCGACCGTCTTCAACTCAATGCTGGACCGGCTGGAGCAGGAGCGCCACGTCAGCGCGCAGCGTGTGCTGCAGGCGCAGGAGCGCGAACGCCAGCGTGTCGCCCGAGAGCTGCATGACCAGACCGGCCAGACCCTGACGCACGAGATCATCAGCCTGGACCTCTTGCTGGAGCGGACGGCGGATCCCGTGGCGCGCCAGCAGCTGGCCGCCGTCAAGCGCACGCTCGAGGGCACCCTCGAAGAAGTGCATCGGATGTCCCAGGATCTCCGCCCCTCCGTCCTCGATGATCTCGGCCTGGTCCCTGCGCTGCGCACGCTCGCCAAGCAACCCTCCGGGGCCCAGGTCTCACTGCATGTCGACGGGCTGCGCGATCGGTTGTCGGCCCCGATCGAGACGGCCCTCTATCGCATCGCCCAGGAGGCGCTGACGAATGCCAACAAATACGCCCGGGCGTCGCAGGTCAAGATCGACCTGCGCTGCGTCAACAGCCATGTCTGGCTGCGGGTGCTGGATGATGGCGTCGGCTTCGACCCGCGCAGCATTCCCGACCGGGAAGAGCCCGGGCGCGCCGGGCTGGGAATCTTCGGGATGCGCGAGCGGGCCAGCCTCCTGCACGGCACGCTCGACGTTCGGTCGGCGCCGCAGAAAGGGACTGAAGTGATTGCCGAGCTACCGTTGGAGGATCGCCATGCAACAAGTTGAGCGCCGGCCGATTCGCGTGATGCTGGTCGAAGATCACAACCTGGTCCGCGCCGGGATTCGGGCCGTGATCGACGGTCAGAGCGACATCCAGGTGATCGCCGAGGCGACCGAAGGCCGGGAGGCGATCCGCCTGGCCCGGGCGAATTGCCCCGACGTGGCGGTCGTCGACGTCGCCATGCCCGGGATGTCGGGCATCGACGCCACCCGCGAGATTCGCCGCCTCTGCCCGCAAACCCAGGTCGTGATCCTGACCGCTCACGACAACGAGGAATACTTCTTTCAGACCCTCAAGGCCGGCGCCGTCGGCTATGTCCTCAAGAAGGCCGCCGCCTCAGACCTGATCGCCGCCATCGAGGCGGCAAGCAAGGGTGAGCCCTACCTCTATCCGTCGGTGGCACGACTGCTGGTCTCCGACTACCTGCAGCGGGCGCCGGAGCGCGAGACCTTCGAACCGCTCAGCGACCGGGAGCGCGAGGTGCTTCGCCTGGTCGCCGAAGGTAAGACCAACCGGCAGATCGCAGACACGCTCTTCCTCAGCATCAAGACGGTGCAGACGCACCGGGATCACATCATGAAGAAGCTGCGGATGCACGATCGCACCGAGCTGGTCAAGTACGCGATCCGCAAGGGCCTGATCGAAGCCGACAGCTAAACAGCTCTTGTCTGGCGCTTACTGAACCTTTACACTTTCCGCCAGCCCTGCCAGGGGAATCATCGAGGGAGGAGGAATCGCTTTGTCAGCTTTGCTCTTACGTCGACTCTCGGTTATGGTGCTGCCGCTCGCGGCCATGGTGGCCTTGATCCAGCCGGTTGCCGCCAAGGCGCCTTCGGGCGGCCCGGTTGTCCAGGGCAATAACCTGGTCGATCTCGACCACAACTTGCCCTTCCCGAAGAACAAGCAAAACGAACCGGCGATCACTCGGGACCCCAACACGGGCGTCCTGATTGCTGGTGCCAACGACGAGTTGGACAGCAAGCCCTGCACCGCCCCGACGGCCCCGCTGACCAGTCCGTGCCCGTTCTACACCGGGGAGCTGACGTCCGCGTACTACGTTTCCAGGGACAACGGGGCCAGCTGGGCGGGTGGCTACCTGTCCGGCTACGGAGCGAATGGCATCGGCCGAGCGTCGGGTGGCGACCCGAGCCTCGACTATGGGCCGAGCCTCTGCGGCGGCGGCAAGACCTTCGACTTCAAATGCGGGACCACCATCTATTACGCCAATCTGGCCGATCCAATCAGCGCCGACCAGCATTTCAGCGAGGCGACCGCCGTCTCGCGAAGCACCGACGACGGAGCGAGCTGGCTGTCGCCCACCCTGGTGAATGCTGTCAACAAGACGTCGGATTTCGACGACCACGAGTGGATGGCGGTCGACAAGACGCCGGGAAGCCCCCATTTCGGCCGCGCCTACGTTTTCATCGCGATCTTTTGTGGCGAGTGCGCCGGCAACGGCAATGTGAAGCTGGTCGTGGCGCACTCGGATGACGCCGGCGCGACCTGGTCCTCGACGGTCCAGGTGAGTACCGCCGCCGCCAGCAACGCGCAGCAGGGATTTCGTGAGACCGGCCAGATGGCGGTGGCCAGCGATGGCACCGTCGAGGTCTTTTGGACCGAGAATGCCGACGCCACCAAACTGCCCTCCGTCCAGGTCGTGGCGGTGTCCAAGGATGGCGGCATGAGCTTTAGCAACCCCATCGCAATTGCCCAGGTCACCGATTACCCGCTCACGGGTACGCCCTTCGACGTGGTCGATCTCTACAATCGGGTCCCGGGAATGAGCGCTCGCGTCGACTGCTATCCCCACCCAGCGGCAGATCAAAATCCGTCGACGCATCTCGTTTACGTCGTCTGGTGCGATTTCACCGGCGGACACGGTGTCGTGAAAGCGGCGGTTTCCAGCAATGGAATCGTCTGGACGCAGCTTGGCGTTATTGGCGACGTTCAGGGTCGGAATGCGTTCTTCCCCCAGGGGAGCGTTGATCCGGCTGGAAAGCTGAACGTCAGCTTTGACGCCTTGACGACACCGCCTGCCAACAATCCGTGGCAGACCGGCGTTCAGGTCTACGACAACTACCTCGTGCAGCTGACTAATCAGGGGACAACCGCTGGGCCTGCTCTGCGTATTAGCTCGGTCTCGTCCAATCCGGATGGATCCAGCTACAACAATCTGACGGAGCAGTTCCTCGGGGACTATGTCGGTATCGTGTCCGGTCCGGGCGCAGCCTACCTGGTATGGACAGACTCCCGGAATGCGGCGGCCTGCGCGGCGGTGGACGGCTATCGCAACCAGGTCTACGCCGGTTCGAAGACCGCGGTGGCGCCGAATCCTGACACGGCGTGCGCTCAGGACTTCGGCAACACGGACACCTACGAGGCGACCGTCACGTACTGATCGAAACCGACGCTGATCGGGAGATTGAGGAAGCGGCTGATGTCGGCCGCTTCCTCCTCGATCCCTGTGCGGATCGAGGTCGCGACCGGCTCGTGTGCCTCGACGGCGATGTGGTTTCGCTGGGCTTTCCCGCGGAGGCTCCAGGCAGCGATGGCGCGGCCGTCGACGACCACGGCAGGGTGGATCCATCCTCCACCGCGCTGAAGCCGTCGCTGGAGCGGCGGAGCAACCGCGAGGTCGCGGCGGCGATAACCCAAAAGATAGGTGTCGAACGCCGGCAGGAGACGGACGCTTGGCTTGGGCGGCGCGGCTCGTCGCCATTCGTTCAGGCGGCCCTTCGGCAGCAAGGCGGTCTGCCCGCGGATCGTTAGTCCAGTGAGCTTCCCACTCGCGTCGGCCACCGCGGAGCGCGCCTGCGCAATCGGAAGGCCCGACCAGGCCGCGAAATCTTCGAGCGTCGCCGGTCCGTAGGCGGCAAAATAGCGGAGCGCCAGGCGATTGGGCATCGGAGCGGACTTCGCGGGCGCTTGGGGAATCCAGTCGTCCAGCAGAACGTAGGTCGGCTCGCCAGTGCTGCGCTCGGGCCCCAAACAGCAGACGCCCTGCAGGGCGGCGAGCTGGATCAGGTGGATCGGTGCCTGCGTCCTCGGATCGAGCCTGATGCCGTGCTGGCCCAAACGGGCGACGATTTCGTGGCGCGTCGCTGGGCCGGCACCAGCGAGGATTTTCCGGATCGCCGCCACGCCGTTCGCTTTCAACTCGTCATCGAGGCCAAGCTGCGCGTGCCGGCGGCGGTTTGTCGCGGCGAAGACCGGCCCCAGCAGGCTCAGCATCCAGCGGAGGTCATCGCTCGCGACCAGGTGAAGCGTGCCGCGCATCAACCAGGTCCGCGCGATTGAACGCTGATCATTGATGGCTCGCATCACGTCCTGCAATCGCAAACCGCGGCTCC
>DATASI010000008.1:0-4898 GCA_036269255.1 Candidatus Dormiibacterota bacterium | reverse complement strand
CAAGCGCTGCGTGACCCCGGACGAGGTTGCCATCACCATTGTGAGCCTGATCGCAAGCAACCCGATGGTGAACGGCGAGATCGTGGTCATCGACGGCGGCTTTTCGGCCACCACCTGATGGGTCTTGACGGGGTCGTTCCGTACCCTCCGGAGTTTGCCGAACGCTACCGGCGGTTGGGTTACTGGCGGGATGAGACGCTGGACGGCGTCTTCGGCGAGCTGTTCGCGAGACATCACGACAGGGTAGCGATTCAAAGCGGTGAGCAGACCATCACCTATGGGGAGCTTGGACAGAGGTCGGCCTCCCTGGCCGGTTTCCTCCATGGGCGCGGCCTGCGCCCGCTCGATCGCGTGGTCGTGCACCTGCCCAACGGCCCGGAGTTCCTCGTCCTCTACTTCGCGCTGCAGAAGATCGGAGTCATCCCCATCCTTGCTCTTGCGCCGCATCGCCGGCTCGAGATCGACCATTTCGTCAAGCTGGCCGGCGCTGTCGCTTACTTCGGCAGCGACCCGGCACTGGCCGAAGAGGTTCGGAACGCCAATGCGGTGCTGCGCGACACGTTCATGCTCGACGACCTGAAGGGCATCACCCCCACCACTCCCCCACCTCCGATCAACATCGATCCGGACGACCCGTGCGTGCTGCTCCTGTCGGGCGGGACGACTGGCATCCCAAAGCTCATTCCCCGAACCCACAACGACTACCTGTACAACTCGCGGGCCGCGGCAGCCGTCCAGGCCATCAACGCCGAGAGCCGGCAGCTCTGCGTGCTGCCACTTGCGCACAACATGCCGCTGGCCTGTCCGGGCGTCCAGGGCTTCCTGATGGCGGGCGCCCGGGTCGTCATCGGGACGAGCACCAAAGCGCCGGACGTGTTTCAGCTCATCGAGAAACACCGGATAACTCACGTTGGCGGAGTGCCCGCCCTGTACATCCGCTGGTTGGCCGATCCGGCGTCGGGCCGTCACGACCTAACCTCGGTCGAGCTGCTGCAGTCCGGGGGTCAGCGGCTGCAGCCGGAGGTTCGGCGGCGGATGGCCGAAGCCTTCCCCAACGCTTTCGTGCAAGAGAACTTTGGGATGAGCGAAGGCACGCTGTTCTTTGTGCGACGGGATGACCCTGAGGACGTGCGGCTGGAGACCGTCGGCCGGCCGGTCAGCCCCGCCGATGAGGTGAGGCTCACCGACGAGGATGGCCGCGAGGTCGCCGCGGGCGAGGTGGGCGAGCTCACGGTGCGCGGTCCCTACACGTTGCGCGGCTACTACCGGGTGCCCGAATACAACGCGCGGCAGTTCACAGCCGACGGCTTCTACCGCTCGGGCGACCTGATGCGACGCCACCCGTCAGGCTCGTACCTCGTCGAGGGACGGATCAAGGACCTCGTCAACCGCGGCGGCGAGAAAATCAGCGCCGAAGAAGTGGAGAGCGTGATCCTCACGCACCCGTCGGTTCGCAACGTTGCCTGCGTCCCCTTCCCCGATCCCGTGCTGGGCGAGCGTATGTGCGCGTGCATCATCCTGCGCCCGGGCCAGGCGCTCACGCTGGAAGCCCTCACCAGGTTCCTCCTGGATGCCGGCATGGCCAAGTTCAAGCTGCCCGAACGCCTGGAGGTTATGGATGAGTTTCCGCTGTCCACGTTCGGAAAGGTTTCGAAGAAGGCTCTGAGCGCTGGGCTTCGTGAATCAAAGCCCACAGCTTCATCGGCGTGACAGGCACGGAGTAGACCGCCTTCGGCCCTGCTCACTACCTTCGCAGGTATCATCGAGCCAGGATGGTCATCGACGCGTATTCGCATGTCTTTCCGCTGCCACTGATCGAAGCCCTGGCTGAGGTGAAGCCGAGCCAGGAGCTCGCCGCGCTCCGCGCACAGAGCCCGCACAACTTCGAGCACGCTGCCCGCCTCGCCTACATGGACGAGCACGGTTTCGACGTGCAGGTGCTCATCCTGGCCCGGCCACCGGTCTGGCTGGGCATGGAGCGCTCCGACATCCACCGGCTGTCGCGCGTGGCTAACGATTCGATCGCGGAATTCACGTCGGCGCGGCCGGATCGATTCATCGGTGTCGGCGTGTTGCCGGTCGTCGACGCGGTGATGATGGAGGAGTTCGAGCGAATGCGCTCCGAGCTCGGCCTGAGGGGGGTGCTCATCTTCTCCAACGTCGAAGGCAAGCCCCTCGACGACGAGTCGATGTGGCCGCTGTACGAGCGGGCGGCGGCGCTCGACTTTCCGATCTGGATCCATCCCCAGCATGCCAACTATTACCCCTGGATCAGACAGGACGTCCTCGATCGCGTCCTCGCCTGGCCGTTCGACACGTCACTCGCCATGGCGAGGTTGGTCTATGGCGGAGTGTTTGAGCGCTTCCCGAATATCAAGTTCGTCACGCACCACATGGGCGGGATGATTCCTCATTTCGCCGCCCGCATCGCCGCCTTCGCCGAGACCAGCTCGGAGGAGTACGCCAGGCTTGGCCTGGGCGAGAGCGGACCGACTCTGACCGGCAAGGCGCTGGACCATTTCCGGCACTTCTACAATGACTGCATCAGCAACGGCTCGCCGGAGGCGGTGCGGGTGGCACTCAACTTCTTCGGCGCCGACCACATCCTGTTCGGCACTGACTTTCCGTTCGGGCCGCACAACGGTGAGAGCTGGCCGCTCGATGAGCTCCAAAACATCAAATCGATGCCGATGGAGGAGGCGGATCGGTCGAAGATCCTCTACGAGAATGCGGCACGCCTTTTGCACCTGCCGCTGGAGACCGGCGCCGCTCGGATCGCCTCAGCTTAAGACGCTGTCCCGCCATCGTTTCAAGCGTTCGTCTCGACCTGTGGGCCTTTGGCGCCCAGGAAGATCTCCCTCATCTCCGGATTGTCCAGCACCTCGACCCCGCGGGCGGACATGACGACCCTCCCCCGCACCATCATGTACGCCCAATCAGCGATGCGAAGAGCGGCCACCGCCTTCTGCTCCACCAGCAGCACAGCCGTGCCACCCCGGCCGAGGGCTCGGACCTGTTCTTCGAGTACCGCTCGCGATAGCTCGGGTGAAAGTCCGGCCGTCGGCTCGTCGAGGAGAAGCACCTTCGGATCGAGCATCAGCACGCGGGCGATGGCGGTCATCTTGCGCTCGCCCCCGCTCAGCGTCTCCACGTAACGATTGAGCTTCGAGCGGAGCTGCGGAAAGACCTCGAGCGCTTTCTCCATCCTGGCCGCCCGCTCGCGGGCGCCGGCAAGATAACCGCCCATGTCCAGGTTCTCCCGCACTCGCAGGCCCTCGAACACGTCGTCCACCTGCGGCACATAGCCGATCCCGTGCCTGGCGAGCCTGGAGAGGGGCAGGCCGGTCACGTCGTTGCCATCGAGCTCGATGTGGCCACCCAGCAGCCGCGCAATGCCGAGAATCGCCTTCAGCAGGGTGCTTTTGCCAGCCCCGTTGGGCCCCACCACCGCCACGACCTGGCCGTGATGCACCTCGAGGTTGACGTCAGTCACGATGGGAATCTCGCTGTAGCCGGCCGTGACGTCCCGGATCGCGAGCGCGACGCCGGCTGCCGGTTCCACATTCATCGGCTCAGCCGATGACATATGCGTCCTGAACCTCGCGGCGGGTGCGAAGCTCTGCCATGCGGCCCTCGGAGAGCACCCTGCCCTGCGCCATCACGACCACCTTGCCGCAGATTCGCTCCACCGTGTCGAGCCCGTGCTCGACCAGCAACAGGGAAAGGCCGCCGGCGCTCAGCTCGAGGAACATGTCTTCGAGCTGCCTCGAGAGGCTTGGGCTGAGCCCGGCCATCGGCTCGTCGAGGAGAAGAAGCTTGGGTTTCATCATCAGGGCGCGCATCGTCTCGACCGCGCGCTTCTGCCCCCCGCTCAGGTTGCGAGCGTATTCGTCCTCCTTGCCCGCCATGCCAAACGACGCGAGCAATCCGCGCGCCTGCTCGACCAATCGCCTTTCCTGCTGCCCCCAGTAGCGCCTCCCGGCGAGGATTCCAAGGGGACCGTCGCCACGATGGGCGGGCGCTGCCACCAGCAGGTTCTCGATCGTGGTGAGGTTGCCGAAGACCCTCGCGAGCTGAAACGTGCGGACCAGGCCACGCCGTGCGAGGCGGTGCATCGGCTGGCCGGTCACGTCGACGCCGTCGAACACGACGCTACCTCCAGCCGGAGCGAGAAGTCCACCGATCACATTCAGTGCGGTCGACTTGCCCGCGCCGTTGGGACCTATCAAACCGGTGATCGAGGATCGCTCAACGGTGAAAGACACCGAATCCACCGCCTGCACCCCGCCGTAGCTCTTGGAGAGGTTGGTGACTTCGAGGATGGGCCGCGCGGCGACGGTCAACCTGCGTGGCCGCCGTAACGGGGGCGCCGCTCTGGAAAGATCCCCTGTGGGCGGACCCAGATGAAGACGATGGTGAGCGTGCCGAGGATGATCCAGCCGAGGTCATGGATCAAACCCGTGCGGTTGACGAACGACTCGAGCGCCTTGAGCGCGGGAACGTCGTTGAGGAATTGCACCCCTTGCAGGATCAGGATGCCGATCAGGAACATGCCGACCGTGACGCCACGATCGTTGCCCATCCCACCAACGATCACGGCCGTGAGCAGCGCCAGCGTTTCGACGTATGCCCAGGCGCTTGGGGACCAGCCGCCGATGAAGGCGACAAGGAGGGCGCCGCTGAGCCCCCCAAAAGCGCCCCCGACAGCCTGAACCGCGAGCCGAAGGCGGACGACGTCTTTTCCGATGGCCTGCGCCGCGAGGTCGTCGTCGCGCATAGCGCGAAGCGTGCGGCCGAATGGACCTGCGGTGAATCGCCGCAGGAGAAAGTAAGCGCCGGCGCAGGCGACGAAAACGATTCCGACGAATGCCCACCGCTGGACCTCCGGATCCTGGTCT
>DATASI010000007.1:0-30046 GCA_036269255.1 Candidatus Dormiibacterota bacterium | reverse complement strand
AGGGCGAAGCCACCATCGTGCGTGTTGGCTGATGGACTTCGCGCTCAGCCCGGAGCAGGAAGAGATTCGGAAGCTCGTTCGCGACTTCGCCGAGCGCGAGGTGAAGCCGCGCGCCGACGAGATCGATCACACCAGTCAGTTTCCTAGAGACCTGGTCGAGAAGGCGGCCGCGCTGGGGCTGACCGGGATCCTCGTGCCCGAGGGCTATGGTGGCGCCGGCCTCGACCACCTGTCGTTCGCCCTCTTCGTCGAAGAGGTCGCCCACGTTTCGGGGGCAACGGCCGGGATCCTCGACGTCCACGCGTCGGTCGGCACCGAACCGATTGTCTTGTTCGGCACCGAGGACCAGAAGCATCGCTGGCTGCCCGAGCTGGCTTCCGGACGGAAACTCGCCGCCTTTGCGCTGACCGAGCCCGAGGCCGGCTCGGACGCCTCGCACTTGCAGACCGTCGCCTCACCGCGCGACGGCGGCTACATGCTCAACGGCACCAAGATCTTCATCACCAACGCGGGTGAGGCCGGAATGTATGTCGTGATGGCGGCTACCCGCCCGGGGACTGGCGCCGACGGTATCAGTGCCTTCCTGGTCGCCGGCGACAATCCCGGGCTCACGGTCGGCCCGCCCCTGAAGAAGATGGGACTCAACGGCTCCGCCATCGCCGAGCTGCATTTCCAGGATTGCGTCGTCGATGGCCGCGATCGGCTCGGCGAAGAAGGCCAGGGGTTTCGGATCGCCATGCGTGCCCTTGATAGTGGGCGCATCGGGATCGCCGCCCAGGCGGTGGGGCTGGCCCAAGGCGCTTTGGATGACGCCCTCGCGTACGCCAGGGAGCGCCGCCAATTCGGCAAAGCCATCGGTGATTTCCAGTCGATCCAGAACAAGATCGCCGACATGGCAGTGAAGGTTCGCGCCGCGCGCTGGCTCACCTGGACTGCTGCAGCCCGATGCGACGCCGGCATGCCCTTCACCAGGGAGGCCTCGATCGCCAAGCTCTTCGCCACCGATGCCGCAATGGAGACCACGCTCGAGGCGCTGCAGGTGTTCGGTGGCTACGGCTACCTCGAGGAGTATCCGATGGCGCGGCGGGTTCGAGACGCCAAGGCCTGCCAGATCTATGAGGGGACCAACCAGGTGCAGCGGCTGGTGATCGCCCGCGACCTGGTCGGCGCGCGATGAACATCTCCCTGACTGACGAGCAGCAGCAGATTCGCGAGATGGTGCATGACCTCTGCCTCGAGCGGGTAGAGCCTCGCGCCGCTGAAATTGATGAGTCCGGTGAGTTCCCCTGGGACATCAAGGAGCTCTTCGCCAAGAATGACATTCTGGGGATCCCGTTTAGCCCCGACTACGGCGGGGTGAGCGGGAGCGCGCTGACGCTCCTGATCGCCGTCGAAGAGATCAGCAAGTTCTGCGCGACCTCCTCGCTGATCCTGAGCGTGCAGTCGCTGGGAAGCCTTCCGATCTGGCTGGCCGGCTCGGAAGCCCAGAAACGCAAGTACTTGCCGCCGCTGGCGCGCGGCGAGCAGCTGGCGTCATACGCCCTCACCGAGCCCGGATCGGGCTCGGACGCGGGCGGGATGCGCACCCGGGCCTTGCGCCACGGCGACACCTATGTCATCAACGGCAGCAAGACCTTCATCACGGGCGGCAGCGTCGCCGACACCATCGTCGTCTTCGCCCGAACCGACCAGGATGGCGACACACCGGCGCGAAATATCTCGGCCTTCATCGTCGAGAAGACGATGCCCGGCTTCAAAGTTGGCAAGCTGGAAAAGAAGCTGGGGATTCGCGGCTCACCCACGGCGCAGCTGTTTTTCGAGGACGTGGCCGTACCGGCGGACAACCGTATCGGTGGCGAGGGAGAGGGTTTCAAGCTCGCGATGCGCGTGCTGGACCACTCGCGGCCCGGCATCGCGGCCCAGGCGCTCGGCATCGCCGAAGGCGCCTTCGACCTGGCTCGCCGGTACGCGCGCGAGCGCCACCAGTTCGGGAAGCCGATCGCCGAATTCCAGGGGATCCAGTTCATGCTGGCCGACATGGCCACCCAGATCGAAGCCGCGCGGGCACTTACGTACGCGGCCGGCGATGCGCTCGATCGCAAGCTGCCGGACATCAGCATCAGCTCGTCGATGGCGAAGCTGTTCGCCTCGGATACGGCGATGCGGGTCACCACTGACGCCGTCCAGATCCTGGGTGGCTACGGCTATCTGCGCGAATTCGCTGCGGAGCGGATGATGCGTGATGCCAAGATCACGCAGATCTACGAGGGGACCAACGAGATCCAGCGATTCGTGATTGCCCGTGAGATGTTGAAGGAGAAGACGTGACGATCAAACAGCTATTCGTGGCGGGTGCGGGACTGATGGGCGCGGGAATCGCGCAGACGGCGGTGACCTGCGGCTACGAGGTGAGCCTTCGCGAGGTCGACGAGGCGCTGGTCAACCGCGGCGTGGAGAGCATCGAGAAGCGGCTGGACAACCTGGTGCAGAAGGGGAAGCTCGAGGCGAGCAAGCGCGATGCGGCGCTAGCCCGGTTGCATCCGACAACCTCGCTGGACGCGGCCGGGCGGGCGGACTTCGTGATCGAGGCGATCACCGAGAACTTCGAGGCCAAACGCGAGCTCTTCAAGCGCCTCGACGGGATCTGCCGGCCGGAGGTCGTGCTGGCGAGCAACACCTCGTCGATCCCGATCACACGTATGGCGGCCGTCACCAAGCGCCCCGATCGCTTCATCGGCATGCACTTCTTCAACCCGGTCCCCGTAATGCCTCTGGTTGAGCTGACCCGTGGCCGCGACACCTCGGAGGCAACGCTATCGACCACCCTCGAGCTCTCCAGGTCGCTGGGCAAGACGCCGATCACGTCGCTCGACTACCCGGGGTTCATCGTCAACCGCATGCTGGTGCCGTTCGTCAACGAGGCGATCACCGCACTGATGCAGGGCCTTGGGACCCGCGAAGACATCGACCAGGGCGCCAGGCTGGGCCTGCACCATCCGATGGGTCCGCTGGAGCTGGCCGATTTCGTCGGTCTCGACACCCATCTCTACATCTGCAACGTCCTCTTTGAGGGCCTCCACGATCCGAAGTTCGCGCCGCCTCCCTTGCTCCAACAGCTCGTCGACGCCGGTCACTTCGGGCGCAAGACCGGACGGGGATTCTACCGCTATGGTCCGGACGGCAACCGCCAGGCGGACTAGGGCCGCGGCTTGCGCCGCATGACCGCGAGCACCAGAACTGCCAGCGCCGTCAGGAAGCAGCCGGCGGCGACGACGGCGGTGGCGACCGCAACCCCCGCCCACCCGGGCCCAGACACGCTGGCGATCTGAGCGACGGTTTTGCCGCCGTTGAGCAGGTGCAGGGACACAAAAGAATACGCAACCCCGAAGGTGGCGGCGGCAATCAGCAGTGCGCCGGTCTTCTGTGCGCGGACAATCCAAAGCCCACCTGCCAGCCAGATGGAAGCCAGCAAGGCCGCCACAAAAGCGCCATCCTCCGCCGTGCTAGTACCAAAGTCGACCCGGTGGACGGCGTCAGTTGCCTGCAGGATCACGAGAACGGCGCCGGCTAGTGACGCGAGCGACAACGGGACCAAGCCCGGTGCCCGCGTGCGTCCATCGGGAGTGGTCCAGCAGACCGCGGCGCTCATGATGACCAGCAAGCAAACCGGGATTAGCGCAATATCGACCGCCGCGACTGGGAGACCTTCTTGCTTCGCGAACGACCCGATGGTCGCGCCTGTCGATACGAAGTGGCTTGAGGCGATGACACCGAACTCCACGAAGGCGATCAGGGCAGCCAAAAAGACGCCGGAGCGCCAGCCAAGAAAAGCGATGATCACCGCAGCCAGCCAGAGAAGCCCGACCGCGAGCGCGATCCCAGTGTAGAGCTGATCGACCTGCCGTGCATGCAGCTCGTGCACGAGGTTGAAGACGGCGAGGCCGATGGCCAGGATGCCGGAGAAGAGGAGAACGACGCGGGCGGGGAGTAGGAAGGGGCCGGACTGTTGCCGCCTGACCGACCCTGACCGCATCGAGCAACATCTTACGAACGGCTTGGCTTTCCGTCAGCCTGTTCGATAGACTGCTGCCGTACTTTGGGAAGCCATCCGCGCCGGCGGAGAGCCTCCGTCGCGCTTGGGCCTCTGCGCCCCTGGACCTACGTTCGCGGCGCGCTGGCTGTCGTGCTCGGCATTTCGGTCCTCCTGGGCGGCGTGACGGTCGCGCGTTTCTGGTCGGCGATTCACGCCATCTCGCCGCGCGCTCAGCCGCAGGACATCATCACCCTGGTCCAGGCCAAGAGCGACGATCCCACCTCCCTCGGCTACAAGATCAAGCATGGGCAGCGCATCAACATCGTGCTGCTCGGCTACGGCGGTCCCGGCCACGACGGACCGTACCTCACCGACTCGATCATGCTGCTGTCGATCCAGCCGGCCAGCCGGCAGGCGATCATGATCTCCCTGCCTCGGGACCTCTATGTGAAGATCCCGGCGCTGCCAGGGAACCGGACGATGACCGGCAAGCTCAACAGCGCCTACGCGATTGGCACCGACCACGCGAGCTATCCCAACGTGCGGTCGCAGTGGACGTCAGATACCGGCGGCGGCGATCTTGCCGCGGCGACCGTCTCCCAGATCACCGGGCAGCCGATCGATTACTGGGTCGGCGTCGATTTCAAGGCGTTCGGCGATGTCGTCAACGCGCTGGGCGGCGTGCGGATCAACGTGCCGGCCGCTCTCGACGACCCCTACTTTCCCGCCGGCGAGAGCACGGGCATGATGCACATCCATTTCAATCCCGGCTGGCAGCAGATGAATGGGGAGCAGGCGCTCCAATATGCGCGATCGCGCGAAACGACCTCAGACTTCGATCGGTCGCGCCGTCAGCAGCTGATCATGCTGGCCGTCCGGCAGCGCGCCTTCTCGCTGAACGCGATTCCGAAACTCTTTTCCATACTGGGAGCGCTGCAGAGCAACGTCAGGACCAACCTGCGACCGGCGGACATGCGCCAGCTGGCCACCCTGGCCGGCCAGGTCCGGGATGGCGACATCCGGCGCGTGGCGATCGACACCAGCAACTTCCTCCGCAGCGGTACCAGCCGCGACGGCCAGTACATCCTCGAGCCCCTCGATCCGAGCTACGGCGCGCTCCAACGCTACCTGGCGGCTGCCCTGCCGGACCCGGCGGTCACCACGAAGCCGACGACCATTGCGATCCAGGACGGCAGCCGAGCCTACTGGCTTCCGTACGGGATCGGCACGCCGGCATCGGTCACCAGCTCGCTGCTGCAGGCGATCGGCCTGCATGCGACCGCCGGGCCAGCCAGCGCGCAGCGGGTCGCACAGACCGAGATCCTGGATGCCTCGGGAGGGAAGTCGCCGGCGCTGGTTGCCTGGCTCCAGAGTTATTTCGGAGCCGTGGTCAAGCCCGCTCCCGCGCCGAATACCGGGCCGGCGGTCACCGTCGTTCTCGGCTCCGATTTCACGACTCGGGCCTTTCCCTACCACTAGCGATACGATGAGTTCGAGATGAGTTTGGCCGGCGCCTTGCTTGCCGGCGATGTCCGGGCGCTGGCCCGGGCCATCAGCCTCGCCGAGGATCGCGACCCACAGGCCACTGAGCTGGTGGCCGAGGTGCAAGCCCAGACCGGAAGGGCATACCTGGTGGGGCTCACCGGGTCGCCCGGAACCGGCAAGAGCACGCTGGCGGACGCGCTGGTCAAGGTGATTCGCGATCGGGGCGAGACGGTAGGCGTGATCGCAGTCGATCCGAGCAGCCCGTTCACCGGCGGCGCGATCCTGGGCGACCGCATCCGCATGTCGCGCCACACCCTCGACAAGGGCGTCTTCATCCGGAGCATGGGTGCGCGTGGCCATCTCGGCGGGCTGGCTGCCGCCACTCGTGAGGCGATCCACCTCCTGGATGCGTACGGCCGCGACACGATCGTGGTGGAGACCGTCGGCGTCGGCCAATCGGAGCTGGAGATTTCGAGCATCTGCGACACCGTCGTCCTGGTGCTGATGCCCGAATCGGGCGACGCCGTGCAGACCATCAAGGCCGGCATCCTGGAGATTGCCGATGTGTTCGTCATCAACAAGGCCGACCTCGGGGGCGCCGAGAAAACCCGCCGGTTGATCCAGGACGCTCTGGCGATGGGGCCCAAGCATGACTGGCGTCCGCCGATCCTGATGACCTCGGCGGCGAAGGAGGAGGGCATCGAGGCGGTCTGGGACGCGGTCCTCTCCCACCGCCGTTACCTGGAAGAAAGCGGCACCCTGGCGTCGCGGCGCCAGCAGCGCCTCAAGCAGGAAGTGATCGCGATCGTCGCGGAACGGGCCAGGGAGGACGCGCGCAAGGCGCTCGACGGCGACGGCCCGATCAGCCGACGGCTCGCCGAAAACAGGAATGGGAAACTGAACCCATACGCGCTCGCCGACGAGCTCATGGGCGAGCAGGGCCACAAAGGAGGCAGCTGATGGCGATTCGGCGCAAGACCGCCTACGAGGAGTGGGCGACGCGCTACCGGGCCGGCAAGCGGGCGCCGCGCGAAGGAGCCACGACGATCTCGGGCGTGCCGATCGAGCCGCTCTACACGCCGGAGGATCTCGGTGGCTTCAGCTACGAGCGGCAGCTCGGTTATCCGGGCGAATTCCCCTTTACTCGCGGTGTTTATCCCTCGATGTATCGCGGCCAGCTGTGGACCATCCGGCAGTTTGCCGGCTACGGGACGGCGCAAGAGACCAACCGCCGCTACAAGTTCCTGCTGTCGCAGGGTCAGGCCGGCCTCTCGGTCGCCTTCGACATGCCGACCCTGATGGGTTATGACTCGGATGATCCGCTCAGCCGCGGCGAGGTGGGCCACTGCGGGGTTGCCATCGACTCGCTCGAGGACATGGAGGCGCTGTTTTCCGGCATCGAGCTGGACCGGATCACGACCTCGATGACCATCAACTCGCCCGCCGCCATCCTCTACGCCATGTACATCGCGGTCGGCGAGAAGCAGGGGCACGCGCTGGGCGCGCTCGGCGGGACCTTGCAGAACGACATCCTCAAGGAGTACATCGCCCAGAAGGAGTACATCTTCCCACCCGAGCCGTCGATGCGGCTCGTGGTTGACACCATCGTCTTTGCCGCCAAACAGATGCCACGCTGGAACGCCGTCTCGATCTCGGGATACCACATTCGGGAAGCCGGGTCGACCGCCGTCCAGGAGCTCGCCTTCACGCTGGCCGACGGCATGGCGTACGTGGAAGCCTCGATCAAAGCCGGCCTCGACGTCGATGAATTTGCGCCACGCCTTTCCTTCTTCTTCGACTCCCACATCGATTTTTTCGAGGAGATCGCCAAGTTCCGCGCCGCCCGGCGGCTCTGGGCCCGGACCATGCGCGACAAGTACGGCGCCAAGGACCCGAAGTCATGGATGCTGCGCTTTCATACCCAGACCGCCGGTGTCTCGCTGACCCGCCAGCAGGTGGAGAACAACATCAGCCGGACCGCCTACGAAGCGATGGCCGCGGTGCTGGGCGGTACCAACTCGCTCCATACCAACTCGATGGACGAGGTGCTGGCGCTGCCGACAGAACGCGCCGCCCAGATCGCGCTGCGAACCCAGCAGGTGCTCGCCCACGAGACCGGTGTCACGAACACGATCGATCCGCTGGCCGGTTCCTATTTCCTCGAGACGCTGACCGACGAGATGGAGCGCGGCGCGCAGCACTATTTCGACCGAATCGACGAGCAGGGCGGCGTGCTGCGCTGCATCGAGAACGGCTTCTTCCAGCGCGAGATCGCGGACGCTGCCTTCGAGTTCGAGCGCAAGCTCGAGGCCAATGAGCGCATCATCGTGGGCGTCAACGCCTATCAGGACGGGGAGGGTGGCGAGGTGCCCACCTTGCGGATCGGCCCGGAAACGGAGCAGGACCAGGTCCGCCGGCTGCAATCGCTCAAGGGGCGCCGGGACAACAGCAGCGTCGCCAATCGGCTGGACGAACTCAGAGCTGCTGCCCGGGGAAGCGAGAACCTGATGCCACCGTTGCTCGCCTGCGTCAAGGCCTACGTCACCGAGGGGGAGATCATGGGGGCGCTCAAGGAGGTATTCGGCGTCTATCGAGAGCCGATCCTGTTCTAGATGATGCGCCTTCGCTATTCCCTGATCGGCCGCATTGCGGCGGTGGTCGTGGTGGTGATGATCATCGCCTTCTACGTCGTGAGGCGTCTGAGTGCCGGCTGAGGCGGCGACGCGACCGGGCACCGGCCGCGACCAGTCGAAGCACTACCGGGTGCTGACCGCCAAGGTTGGCCTGGACGGCCATGACCGCGGGGTCAAGGTGGTCTCGCGCGCCCTGCGCGATGCCGGCGTGGAGGTGATCTATGCGGGGCTGCGTCAGACGCCGGAAATGGTGGTGGAGGCGGCCATCCAGGAGGACGTCGATGCGATCGGCGTCAGCCTGCACAGCGGAGCGCACATGACCCTAATTCCGCGCATCATCGAGTTGCTCAAGGAGCGCAACGCCGCGGATATCGTGGTCTTCGGCGGCGGCATCATCCCGCCCGACGACACCAGGGAACTAAAAAAGCTGGGGGTCGCCGAGATCTTCGGCCCAGGCACCTCGCTGCAGACCATCATCGACTTCGTCAACAAGGGTTTTAAGGCGGCTTGAGTTCCGCCGCACCGCGCGCGCTGGGACGGTTCCAGCTCTACTGCCTGAGCGACGGCCACTGGCGCATGGACGGCGGCTCCGTCTTCGGCGTCGTGCCAAAGGTGATGTGGGAAAAGATCAAGGCACCCGACAGCAAGAACCGCATCCCGATGGCCACCAACTGCCTGCTGGTGCGGACGCCTGATGCCAACGTCTTGATCGAGGCGGGGATCGGTCCCAAGCTGTCGGCGAAGGAGCGTGAGATCTACGCCTACCAGCGTGAGCCGGGTCTGCCGGACGCGCTGAACGCGGCTGGGCTGACTCCGCAGGATATCGACCTCGTCATCGTGAGTCACTTGCATTTCGACCATGTCGGTGCGCTGATCTGCCCCGGACGGGACGGTGAGCTGATGCCGCTCTTTCCCCGGGCCCAGCATGTGGTCCAGGCGAAGGAGCTGGACGCCTGGCGCCATCCCGACCCGCGCAGCAAGCCGTCGTACAAACCGGAGAACCTGGCGCTCCTGGAGGAGCAGGGACGGCTCAAGGTTGTCGACGGCGACCAGGAGGTCGCGCCCGGTATCCGCGTCAGGGTGACCGGGGGACACACCGCCGGACACCAGGCGGTTTACGTGCGCGACCAGGACCAGACAGTGGTGTTCACCGGCGATTTCCTCTTCATGCCGGCCTTTCTCAAGATCAACTGGGTGAGTGCGCTCGACCTGTTTCCGCTGGAGGCGATGGAACGAAAAGCAACTTTCCTTGCCGAGGCCGCCCGCGAGCGGCAGCTGATCTGGTTCTATCACGAGACCGAGCAGCGGCTCGGCTACTGGACGGCGGAGGGCTTCGAGCCGGTCAGCTAACGATTAAGAGCACTTCGCCGCTGCAGTGCTCGCATTGGCCGCGCACCACGTAGTTCCCGGTCTTCAGATCCATGGCGGATGGATGCAGGATGGCCACAGAGGTGCGGCAGGTCCGGCAATTGGCCTTCATCGGGGCGACCGGCACGGCCGAAGGCTGGAAGGTCCAGGTGTGCGGCGCAACCTGTTGCATGGTCGGATGGGCGATGGCCATCAAGGACTCCTAGTTCTTGTAACGCGAATCGTGACCGATGGTGCTGCGCCGATCGGCCCGCCCGGCTACGGCAAACCGCGTAGCTAGTAGACGATCACCGGTGTGCTCATCGGCGTCCAATTCCACAACCAGGTCATGTTGTGGAAGGGGACATTCACGCAGCCGTGGGTTCCGTTGTCCTCGCCATATGGATCGTAGTGCGGGTACTCGGTTCCTGGCCCGTAGTAGGCGCGCCAGTACGCGTCGTGAATGCCGTCGCCGCCGTTGAACCACATCACCATCTGCACCTTGCTGTCGGGGTACCAGTACGGTGAGCCCTTCGGCCAGGGCGAGTGCATCGTCCAGGGGGAGTTTTTCGAGTAGACCTTGAAGTTGCCAGGATCGGTCTCGAGCCCCGGGCGCCCGGTTGTGACGTAGCTCCAGAACACTTGCTTGCCATGCTCGTAGGCCCGCAGCACCTGCTCTTTCAAGGAGATGGTGATCGCCTTGGACGGCAGGCTCTGGGTCATCGCAGTCTGCAGCACCGTGTCCTGCACCATCAGCGCGCCGTTCACCTGCTCGAGATCCGTGAGCGCCGAGGCGCTGCTCAACTGGCCGGCCAGCTTCTGCACATGCGTATCGACGATGGAGACGTCCATCTGGAATCGGTGCGCCGTCTCCAGGTCGCCCTGAACCTGGCTGAGCGCGGCCGCGGCATTGGTCTTGGCCAGCGCGACGTCACCGTGGTCCTGCTGGGCTGCCTGTGCCGCGTACTGGCTGATCAGCTTGTTGGTGGTTTCCTGGTCGGCGATCAGCAGCGCCAGCTTGGAAAGCGGCGCCTTGAGCTCGGTGCTCAGAGCTCGATTCGCCATCACGGTCTGGGAATTCTCGAGCTCGATCTGGGCTTTCGATGGCAGCCCGTTGAAATCGATCAACAGCTGTCCGTCGACCCCGACCTCCTTCGCTTTGGCCAGGTTGGTGTTGAGTTGCGTGATATCGGTAGCCGCGGTGTCGTGCGTCTGGCTCAGCAGCTTGTCGGTGCGCGACTGGAGCTGGTCCTTGATCTGGGCTTCATCGCTGGCGACGCGGTTGTAGAAGGCAATCCGGCCCTCGTTGAATGGCGCCGTCGCTGGTGGGGCCGTCTGGGCAGAGGTGGTCAGCTCCTGTCGCTGGAGATCGGAGTATTCGCCGGGTTCCAGGCCGAGATCAGAAGCCCGAGTCTCGGCGGCTTGTACCTGCGCCCTCTCGCTCTGGTAGGCCTGCTCGGCGAAGGCCTCCCGAACCTGCTGGACGAAGATGAAGCCGCCCACCAGCAGGAAGGTCGCCAGGACCACACCAATTCGAAGACCGTTCCGGCTAAGGAATTTAAGAGTTGCTGCCAGCACCGCTGTCACCGCATTGTAGAGGCATCTTGCAGAGGGGGTAACGTCCAAACGGCCGAAAAGTTCCGGTGGAGGCCCCTTCAGGAGGGCCTCGAAGCTGTGCTAAACTGGCTGCCGCTCAATTCGAGCCGAAGGAGATAACCGACTGGCTACAACCACCCCCGTCAGCCTCAAATTGGAGCCGCGCGGTGACCACGGGCGCCATCTCCAGGCGCTTCGCCGTCAGGGCCGGCTGCCCGGGATCGTCTACGGCCACAATGTCGACCCGGTAACTGTCATGGTTGACGGCCGCGAGTTCGTCCGGGCGTTCCAGCGGGTGGGGCGTAACCAGCTGGTCGATTTGCAGCTTGGCGATGAGCCGGTTCGCAAGGCGCTGATCCGCGAAGTCCAGCGCAATCCACGGGATGGCGACCTGCTGCACGTGGACTTTTACCAGGTGAATCTCACCGAGAAAATCGAATCCGAGGTCCCCATCGAGCTGGAAGGCGAAGTGGAGATCGTCGCCAAGGGCGAAGCGGACCTGCAGCGCGGCCTGCACGAGATCAAGCTCGAGTGCCTTCCCCAGGATCTTCCGCCGGTCATCACGGTCGATGTCTCTGGCCTCAAGGAGGTCGACGACGAAATACGCGTCAAGGACATCAAGATCCCACCGGGTTGCGAGCTCCTCGACGACCCCGAAGATCTGATCGTCAAGGTCGCCGCTCACCGCGAAGAGGTCGAGGAAGCGGCGCCGGCTCCGGCCGCGGCCGAAGTCCCGACCGTGGGTGAGAGTGAAGCCCCCGCTGACGGCGAGGGCGAAGCGCCGGCCGAAAGCTAATTCAGAGCGCCCCTACAATGGGCGCGATGTGGACCTGGCTCAACAACCACTTCGACGACCCCGGCCCACGTTTCCTCGAAGGCGTTCTTCTCCTCCTTCTGACTATCGCCCTGGCGCCGCTCGTCCGACGATGGCTTCGAAATCAGCTGAGGCGCCCGCACATCGATCCGCAAGTGGCGCTCCTGGTCTCCCGAATTGCCTACCTGGCAATGGTCCTTTTCGGTGTGATCGCATTCGTCACGCGGTGGTTCGGCAATCCGACACTGGTGTTCGGCGGCTTCGGCTTCCTGGCCCTTGCCTTCAGCCTGGCCTTTCAGGACATCCTCAAGAACTTCATCGCCGGCATATTTCTGCTGCTCGAGCGACCGTTTCGTCTTGGCGATGAAATCACGGTCGACAATCACACCGGCGTGGTCGAGAACATCGAGATGCGGACGACCACGCTTCGAACGCCCGAAGGTGAGCAGGTGCTGACCCCAAATTCGCTCGTCTACACCGGCACCATCATCAATCGCACGCGCTATCCAACCCGGCTGTTCACGCTGACGGCGAAGGTGCCGGACGGTCACGCCCGCGACGGCCTGGTTGACCGGCTGCGGGATGATCTCAAGAAACGACCGGACATCGCCAAGGAGCCGCCGCCCCAGGTCGTGCTCCAGCCGGGCGTCGATGGTGGGCAGACCCTGGAGGTCCGTTACTGGCTCGACTACCGGAAAAACGATCCGGTCGCGGTGCAAGCCGCTGTCGGACAGCAGATCTATCAGGCGATTCAATCCACAACGTAAGCGAGAGCCTCCGCGGCGGCGTCGACGCCGTTCGCCGTTTCAGTCCGGCGGCTCGACAGTTCCTGATCTTCTCCCTTCTGCTTGGCATCGCCTTCGGCATCTTCAATCTCGTCTTCAACCTCTACATGAGCGCGCTCGGGTTCTCCAACGCAATCATCGGGGTCTTCAATTCGCTGCCGGCACTGGCGCTGCTCGGGATTGGCCTGCCCTTCGCCGCCATGGCCGATCGAACCGGCTACCGGGTCTTTCTGCTCGTCGCCGGCGGCCTGGCCGCAATCGGGTCCCTTGGGCTGGCGCTCGCCGGGCAGCCCCTAACCGCGGTGCTCGCCGCCGGCACGTTCGCGCTGGCGGTCACGATTCTGCAAGTCCTTAGCGGGCCATTGCTGGCGGAGGTCAGCAGCACCAGCGAACGAACCATGCTGTTTTCGGTCAATCAGTCGATCGGCTGGGTCGCGGTTCTCGCCGGCGACTTGCTGGGCGGACTGATTCCAGAGGCCGCCGGCCGCGCCTCTCACGCTTCCGTGTCATCGGCGGCGTCGATCAGGACCGCCTTCATCGCGATGACAGCACTGGTGCTGCTGGGGCTTCCTTTCCTCGGTCGGCTCAGTCGAGTGGCGGGCGCCCGTCCGGCAAAAGCGCTGCCCATTCGTGACATGCTGCGCGTCGATACTCGGCGCTTTGCGCGCCTTCTCATCCCCGAGGTGTTCCTCGGAATCGGCGCCGGCATGTATCTCACCTTTGTCCAGCTGTACTTCTCCCAGCGCTTTCACCTGACGCCCGGACCGATCGGCGTCATCCTCGCCGTCGGTGCCGCGCTGACCGCCGTCGGTAGTCTGGGTGCGCCCGCCGTCGGCCGCCGTCTGGGCATGAGCCGAGCCGTCGGGCTGTCGCAGCTGGTTGGCTTTCCGCTGATCGCGGCCCTGGCGTTTCTGACCACTCTGCCGCTCGTGGTCATCATCTTTTATGTCCGGCAGATCGCCCTGAACATTCAGTCGCCGCTGGCGACGGTCTTCGGAATGGAGTACGTTCCGCCCGAGCAGCGTGCCCGACTCTCCACGGCGCTCACCCTGGGATGGGGAATCGGAGGCGGCGGAATTGGTCCGCTCGCCAGCGGCTTTCTGCAGGCGCTGGGTGGATTCCAGCTCGCCTTCTCGATCGCGTCGGTGTTTTATCTCCTGGCGGGGCTGTCCTTCCTCATGCTGTTTGGTCGAGTCCGGCTGCCCTCTGAGGACCGGCCTTCCGTATCCGCCCTATAGTCAGCTGATGGCGCAAGAGCAGCTCTTTCCCGCGTCGAAAGAGCCCTCCGCAAAGGACCAGCCGCTCGCGGCGCGCATGCGGCCCAGCTCGCTCGATGAGTTTGTCGGCCAGGAGCACCTCGTCGGCCCCGACCACGAATTACGCCGGGCCATCGAGGAAGACCGGGTTGGCTCGATGATCCTGTGGGGTCCACCGGGCAGCGGCAAGACCACGCTGGCTCGACTGATCGCCCGGGTGACGGCATCGCACTTCGTCCCGCTCAGCGCGGTCAGCGCCGGGGTGGCCGACCTGCGGCGCAATATCGAGGAGGCCCGCGTTCGCCGGGCGCAGTCGGGCAAGCGAACCATCCTGTTCATCGACGAGATCCATCGCTTTAACAAGGGGCAGCAGGATGCGGTGCTCCCGTTCGTGGAGGAAGGCGTCATCACCCTGATCGGCGCCACGACCGAAAACCCGTCGTTCGAGGTCAATGCCGCCCTGCTCTCGAGAACCCGCGTCTTCGTGCTCGGAGCGCTCAAGGACGAGCAGATCGGGCAGATCGTCGACCGAGCCGTCGCCGACGCCGAGCGCGGTCTCGCCAATCGCCAGGTCGACCTGGGCGCGGACGCGCGAGCGGCGTTGGTGCGACTCGCCAACGGCGACGCCCGCGTCGCGCTGAATGGGCTGGAAGCCGCGGCCGCCCTGGCGAGACCGAAGCAGGGTCGACGCCAGGTGACGGCCGCCCTCGTCGAGGAGGCGGTCCAGCGCAAGAATCTGCTGTACGACCGAGCCGGAGAAGAGCATTACAACATCATTTCGGCGTTGCACAAAAGCCTGCGCGACAGCGACCCTGACGCCTCCCTTTACTGGCTTGGGCGCATGCTCGAGGCGGGAGAGGACCCGCTGTATGTCGCCCGACGCCTGATCCGGTTTGCCTCGGAAGACATCGGGCTCGCTGATCCGCAGGCGCTGACCCAGGCGGTCGCCGCCCAGCAGGCGGCGCACTTCATCGGCATGCCGGAAGCAAACCTGGCGCTGGCGCAAGCCGTGGTGTACCTGGCGACCGCTCCCAAGAGTAATGCTCTATACGCCGCCTACTCGGGCGTCCAGGAGGACGTGGCCCGCACCCGCGCGGACCCGGTGCCGCTGCACCTGCGCAATGCGCCGACACCGCTGATGCGCAACCTCGGATACGGCAGGGGATACCGGTATGCCCACGACTACGAGCAGGCGCAGGTGGAGCAGCAGCATCTGCCCGACGCCATCAAAGACCATCGATACTACGAGCCGTCAGATCGCGGCTTCGAAAAGACGGTGAAAGACCGGCTCGACGCCTTCGAGGCCGCGCGCCGGCGCGAGAAGCAAACGCCCTAGGGGCCGGCGGCTTCCGCATGCGGCCGGAGGGCCGCATGACCCTCCCCCTCAGGCGGGGGAGGGTCGGTGGGCCGGTTTCGGTCTAGAAGCCGTGATCCTTTACCCAGGTCGAGGCGATATCAGTTGGGTCGTTCTTGTCGATGTCGGCGCTCTTGTTCATATTGGTCAAGTCGGCCGTATTGAGCTTGGAGTCGACACTGTTCAACAGGGCCGTAACCTCGGTGTTGTCGACCGCGCTCCGGATCAGCGGCACGATATTGTCCGCCTGCTGCAGGTGCTTGTCATCCTGCAAGACGACCAGGTTGTTTGCAGAAATCCCGCCGTCACTGGAGAAGACGAGCCCGATGTTGATCTGCCCGCTCCTGAAGGCGGCGTAGGTCAGCGGACCTCCCGCGTCGAGCGACTTGAAGTCCTTGAACTGCAGGCCGTATGTCTGCTTGAGGCCGGGCTCACAGAAGGGACGCTGAGGGCACTCCGGCGGCCCGCCAAGAATCCATTGGCCGGCGACCGATGAAACGTCAGAGAGCTTGGTCAAGTGATTCGCATCAGCCTCCGCTTTCGTGACGGCGAAGGCGTTCTGGTCCACCGCCGGTGACGGGTTGAGCGCCTTGATGCCCTTAGCACTGAGCACGGCGTTGAGCCGGCTGACGTTGTGTTGGGCGTCCGAGCTTGCGTCGGCCGTCAGGCCGAGTTTGCCTTCGAAGAACGTCAGGTCGGTGGCGGCGTAGCCGGGATAAAGATCGATCTGGCCGTTCTCCAGCGCAGGCCCGACGATTTCGCGGTTGCCCAGCTTGTCCTTGTAGTTGATGGTGTAGCCCTTGTTCTGTAAGGCATCACCGTAGATGTGGGCCAGGATGATGCTCTCCGAAAAGTTGAAAGACGCGATCGTGATCGTGCCCTTCGGCGACGATGATGCGCCGGATGTCCCACCTGTTGATCCGCATGCCGTCGTGACCAGCGCGAGGGCGACCATGGTGGCGCCCAGGACATAACTCCGCTTCAACAACATCTCTCCACCTCCATGAAATGACGAAGAACTACGCCGCCAAGATACCGGCCGTATCGAGCGCTGTTCCTAAGGGCTCCTCCTCCTTTCCCGATTTCGACGTCCGAAGGCCGACCGGCGTGACCAGGCGTTGGACGCCGGCGAGTGAGAATTCGACGATCAGCGACAGCACCGCCACCAGGATGGCGCCTGCGTAAAGCATCGGGTAATCCTGCTGGCCGAGGCCGTCGACGATGAAGCGGCCGAGCCCGCCCCACGCGACCAGCGCCGCCAGGGTAGCGGTTGCCACGATGTTCACGGCAGATGTGCGGATCCCGGCCATGATGAACGGGATCGCAATCGGCAACTCGACTCGCCAGAGAATCAACCGTTCGCGCATGCCCATGCCACGCGCCGCCTCGCGCACGTCGGCGTCGACCTCGCGCATGCCGAGGTAGCTGTTGGTCACCATCGGTGGAATGCCGAGGGCAACCAGGGCGATGAACGCGGGTACCGCGCCGATGCCGAACCCGAGCTCGACGGCGATCACCAACAGGGCGAACGATGGGATCGCTCGACCGATGTTCGAGATGTTGATCGCCAGGTTTCCGCCGCGGCCAATATGGCCAATCACGATTCCAATTGGCAGGGCGATCAGCATGGCGGCCAGCAGGGATGCCCCCGACATGGCGACGTGCTCGAGCAATCGATGGGGGATCCCGCCGTCTCCGGTCCAATGGGACCCGTTGAGGAACCATTGAATGACCTGGCCGATAAAGGTCATGTCGCCGCCGTCCCTCGCGCCCACGGCGTCACCAGCCGCTGGACGCCGGCCAGGCTGAGGTCGGCGAACATCGCCAGCGCCACGGAGAGCACCGTGCCGATGAGCAGCGGCGTTTTGAAGTCTCGGATCAGACCGTCGAGAATCAGGCTGCCCAGCCCGCCTTCGCCGATCAACGCGGTGATGGTGACGAGGCCGATGGTGGTCACGGTGGCGATCCGAACTCCGGCGATGATGGACGGGATCGAGAGCGGAATCTCGACCTGCAGCAGTTGCTTGAGCGGCCGGTAGCCCATCCCCCGTGCTGCTTCGCGGACCTCGGCGGGAACCGCGTCCAGGCCGGTCACGATGTTGCGGACCAGAATCAGCAGTGTGTAGCTGACCAGGCCGATTTCCGCGGTCAAGATGCTGAGGCCGGTGAACGGAATGAGGAAGGAGAACAAGGCCAATGAAGGAATGGTGTAGAGGATGCCGGTCAGCGAGAAGACCGAACCTCGGAGGAATCGCTCTCGCCATGCGAGGAACCCGAGCGGCAGGGCAATCAACACGCCCAGCCCAACCGCGATGACTGTCAGTTCGATGTGTTGAGCCAGCGCCGCCCCAATGACATCAAGATGGCGCACCGTCCAATCCCACCGGATCCAGGGGTCAGTGACGGCTCCCACGACTCCGGTGGTGAGCATGGGGCGATGCTATCAGCCACCTCGGCGGGCGGCAATTTACAGTAGAGGTTTCTAATGATCCGGCTCGAAGGCGTGACCAAGCGATACGGCAGCCAGCTGGCGGTCCGGAATCTGACCATTGAGTTTCCGACCGGCCAACTGACGATGCTGGTTGGACCCTCCGGTTGCGGCAAGACCACGACCTTGAAGATGATCAACCGCTTGATCGAGCCGACCGAGGGTCGCATCTTCCACGACGAGCAGGACGTCACCCACATCGATCCGGTGATGCTGCGGCTGCGGATGGGCTATGTGATCCAGAACGTCGGACTGTTCCCCCACATGACGATCGCGGACAACATCGCGACCGTGCCAAGGCTGATTGGTTGGGACCGCAGTCGGATCAGCCAACGGGTCGATGAGCTGCTTCACCTGGTCGGGCTGGAGCCACGGATCTATGGCAGGCGCTATCCGCACCAACTGTCCGGTGGTCAACGGCAACGGGTGGGTGTGGCGCGGGCCCTCGGAGCCGATCCGCCGGTGCTGCTGATGGACGAGCCGTTTGGCGCCATCGACCGGATCGCGCGAGAGCGGTTGCAAAACGAGTTCATTCGTATCCAGCGCGAGGTGCGCAAGACGGTCATCTTCGTGACCCACGACATCGACGAAGCGATCAAGCTTGGTGATCGGATCGCGATCATGAACCTGGGTCAGCTGGTGCAGTACGACACGCCGGCGGCCATCCTGGCCAAGCCGGCCAATGACCTGGTCATCGATCTCCTCGGTCCCGATCGTGGCCTGAAGCGCCTCTCTGTCACGCCGATCGACCTGACGACCCTGGAGCGCCCGCCCGTGGTCCATCCGGATGATGCGTTGGCGGCGGCCCGCAACGTACCGGACGGCAAATGGAGTCGCCTGGTCGTCCTCGATCGTGATGACCGGCCAGTCGGAGAGCTGGATCGCTCGAAGATGAACGGTGATGGCCGCGTCGCCGACCGCCTCGAGCCGCTCGACGCGGTTGTTCCCGCTGATCGAACCCTCTACGACGCCTTCTCCCAGATGCTGATCCATCATGCCCGCTGGGTTGCTGTGGTCGATGGTGACCGGTTCTGCGGCGTGCTCACTCCTGAGGCATTCGTCGCGGCGATCCAGCGCGTGCCGGCTGAGGTCGAAGGCGCCAGCACCCGACGATGATTCTCAACCGGGGAAATCTCTTTTCCTTCCTGGTCACGATGTTTGTCGGGGCGATCTTCCTGCTAATGCTCTTCGAGACGTGGGCGTTGTTCACCGGCAACAAGCCGATCAGCGATTACTTCCGAGAGATGGTTCACGCCTTTCCCGGCTGGGCCTTTGTTGTCGCTATCCTCGCCGGGATCACCATCGGGCACTTTCTCTGGGGGGCGGCCAGCGGTCCGCTGGCCCCGGCGCCACGAAAGCTCAGCGAGCTCAGGCGGCCGCGTGCTGCAAATTAATCCGGGCTCGATCCTGTCGCTGCTTGTGACCATCTTCGTCGGCGCGCTCTTCCTCGTGATGTTGAGCGAGACGATCGCGCTGGGCAAGGGTCGGGATCCGATGACCAACCTGATCCGCTCGGTGATGCGGGCCTATCCGCGTCTGAGTTACGTGGTCGCGGTCGTCATCGGGATGCTCCTCGGCCATCTCTTCTGGCAGTAAGCCAATAGCGGTGCTCATGTACCGACCCAGCCTTGCCATAATCGCCGAATGACATCACTGGTCGGCACGGAAGCCTTGAAACCCAACCTGGCCTTCAGATCCTTCGGACCGTTGGTTGGGGAATGGCGTACGACGGGCACCCACCCGCTGGTGCCCGGCACGACCTTTCACGGCCGCACGTCGTTTGCGTGGTACGAAGGTGGCGCATTCCTGATCATGCGCTCCGAGATCGACGAGCCCGAAATCCCGAGCGGTGTGGCCATTTTCGGCAGTGACGACGCGAGCGCGACGTACTTCATGCTTTATTTCGATGAGCGTGGGGTCTCGCGCAAGTACGACGTCACCATGGCCGGCAACGTCCTAGCGTGGCAGCGTCAAGCGCCCAGCCTGTCGCAGCGAGTCACCATTACCGTAGAGGACGGCGGCGCCCGGATGACCATGAAGGGTGAAATGTCGCGAGACGGCGGCGAGTGGGAGAATGATCTATCGCTGACCTACATGCGAGTCCGGTAGCCGAAGGGTAGCCCGAACTAATCAGGCGGTCTTGCGTCGTCGGGACGCGGCCGGCCGAGCCTTTGCAGGTGACTTGCGTTGCGTGCTGGCCCCACCTTTCTTCTTCGTCTGTTCGATGCTCGCTCGAAGCGCTTCCATCAGATCCACGACCTTTCCACCTTTCTCCGCCGGGACTTCCGGCAGTGGTGCGCCCTCCACCTTGGCCTTGATCACCTTTTTCAGCGCAACCTGATACTCGTCCTCGTAGCGCTCGGGGTCGAAGGTGTTGCTCAGGTTCTCGACGAGCGAGACGGCCATCTGGAGCTCTTTCGGGGACACCTTCGCGGCATCGACCAACAGGTCTTCCGTCGATCGGACCTCATTGGCGTAGAGCAACGTCTCCATCGAGAGCACACCTTCGTAGGGACGGACCAGGCAGAGGTTCTCCTTGTCCCGGATCGCGACCTTAGCCACGGCCGCGCGGCCGGTCTCCTCGAGCGCCTGGCGTAGGAGGACAAACGCCTTGGTGCCCGTTTCTTCCGGCGCGAGGTAGTAGGGCTTGTCGAAATAGATGGGATCGACCTCTTCGAGCTTGACGAAGTCGGAGATCTCGACGGTATGGACGGTCTTGATTGGCAGGTGCTCGAGGTCCTCCTCGCTGATGGGAACGTACTTCCCTTTCGTGTACTCGAAGCCTCGGACCGTGTCTTCCCAGGGCACCTGCTTTTCATCCTTCGGACACCACCGAACGTTTTTGAGGCGCACGTTGTCGGTCTTGTGCAGCAGGTGGAAGTGGATGTCGTGCGACTCGGTGGCGGTGTACAGGCGCACCGGGATGCTGACCATCCCGAACGAGATGGTGCCGGTCCAGATCGCGCGAGGGCTGCGCGGCGCCATACCTTACATCGATGGTATCAGCATCCGTAGAGCCGGATCTGCCCGTCTGATCGGGCGGCCTAGACTCCCGTGCGGTGTCTCCGGCTCTCCTCTTGCTGGTTCTCGTCGCCGCGGTCTTTCACGCAACCTGGAACGCCATGCTGAAGGCGGCGGAAGCACCGCTGGCGCTCGCGGCCCGGGCTACGGCGTTCGGAACCCTTGCCGCCTTTCCGCCCGTCGCTGCGCTCTGGCTTGCGCAAGGCCGGCCGGGCATGCCGCCGATTGCCTGGCTGATCGTGATCACGTCCGCTGTCCTGGAACTGCTTTATTTCGTGGCGCTGACCAACGCGTATCAGCGAGGAGAGCTTTCCGTCGTCTACCCGATCGCCAGGGGAACTGCGCCCCTGCTCGCCGTGCTCGCTGGCCTGTTGCTGTTGGGCGAGCGGCTGGGAACGCCAGCGCTGCTTGGCATCATTTGCTTGCTCGCCGGGATCTGGGCGATCCGCCGGCCGACACCGGCCTCAGCGGCGCTGATTCCGGCGCTGATCACGGGGGTACTGATCGCGGCCTACAGCTCGGTTGACCGAGTCGGCGTCCGCCTCGCCCCGCCGTGGCTGTACGGCTGGTTTCTGTGGCTCTTCGAGGCGACGCTCCTCCTGCTTTACGCGAGGTTCCGCGGCATTCCCGGTGCGACCCTGACGGTCGAGCCGCGCAGGTCGCTGCTCGTCGGCGTGCTGATGACGACGACCTACTTCATGATTCTCTTTGCGTTGAGCGTGGCCCCGCTGGCGATCGTTGCGCCGGTGCGCGAGTCGGCGATTGTCCTGATTGCCGCCTGGGGCATCTGGCGGCTGCGGGAGCGTCGCGGGGCCTGGCTGAGGGTTGCAGGTGCGCTCGCGATCCTGGCGGGAATCGCCCTCGTGGCGATCGCTTAAAGAGTCGGGGCGAGTGGATTTGAACCACCGACCTCACGGTCCCGAACCGTGCACTCTAACCTGGCTGAGCTACGCCCCGGTCGGCGAATAGCAATGATACCCTCTCCTATGCGCTCGGCCGCCATGCCCTCGTAGCTCAGTGGATTAGAGCGCCGCCGTCCTAAGGCGGGCGTCGCAGGTTCGAGTCCTGCCGAGGGCACTTGTCCCCGTACCATGGAGCCCGATGATCGCCACTGACCTCAATCCGGCGCTCAAACCCGTGGCATTTCTGCTCGGCACCTGGCGCGGAGAAGGGGAGGGTGAGTATCCGACCATCGAGCCCTTTCGCTATCGAGAGGAAGTGCGCTTCGGCCACAACGGCAAAGCGTTTCTCATCTACAGCCAGCGAACCGAGGCGATCGACACTGCCCAGCCGATGCACGCGGAAACGGGATATCTGCGCGTGGTCGCTCCGGACCGCGTCGAGTTTGTGATCGCGCAACCGATCGGCTTCGCCGAGATCTCTCTCGGCTCCATCAATGGCACCCGCATCGATGTCGAATGTTCGAGCGTGGCGCGAACCCCAACCGCCAAGGCCGTGACATCGATCAGCCGATCATTCTGGCTGGATGGCGATGTGTTGCATTACGAGACCCAGATGGGAATGGAAGGCGTGCCGCAGGTGCGCCACCTGACCGCCAGCTTTCGGCGGGTCGACTAGCGCGAGACGCGCTCCTGCATGCGCCGCACGACGCGTGGCACCATACTGCGCGGCGACAGCCGGACTACCCACGGCACCAGCTTGTTGCCGAATCCTGGAATGACCAGCACCTTGCCGGCCATCATCCCCCGATAGCCCGCGAGCGCGACCGAGCGAGCGTCGCCGATGCGTCCCTGGACGAGCCGGGAATCCTCCATCTGGCCACGCTGCTGGAAGCCGGTGCGGGTCGGGCCGGGACACAGGGCCGTCACCGTCACACCCGTCCCATGAAGCTCGTTGGCGATTGCCTCCGAGAAGGAGAGCACGTAGGCCTTAGAGGCGTAGTAGACCGCCATAAGAGGCCCCGGCTCGAAGGCCGCGGTCGATGCGAGGTTCATGATCCGGCCTGAGCGGCGCGCGATCATTCCCTTGAGAAAGAGTTTGGTCAACGCCGTCAGGGCGACGACGTTGACCTGAAGCAAGCCGAGCTCCTGCTGCAGGTCGGTCTCAGCAAACAGTCCGAAGACCGGGAACCCGGCGTTGTTGACCAGCGCATCGACGGTCAGCGAGGCAGCGGTCACCTCTTCATAGATCTCATCGACGGCCGTCGGCCTCGCCAGGTACTTGGCGAGGATCAACGTCTTGACGTGGTGCTCGGCCTCCAGCCGGAGAGCCAACTCGCTCAGCTGATCGTGGCGGCGCGCCACCAGGATGCAATCCCAGCCGTTTTCCGCAAAGACATTCGCCAACTCATAGCCGATGCCGCCCGAGGCGCCCGTGATGAGGGCAGTTCTACTCATCGGCCAATTGGTGGAAGATCTTTTCGCCGGCGCGGATCGGTACGGTGAGCCAGTTTTCGCGCGGCGCAAGCGGGCAGGCCCAGCGGGCGTCGTAGGCGCAGGACGGGTTGTAGGCATAGTTGAAGTCGATTACGACGTCTGGCGAGCCGGCGTGAATGTCCAATGCCAGTCCGTCCGTGTTCTTGATGGTGTCGAACAGATAGCGGCCTCCCCCGTACGTCTCTTTCCCGCTGGTCGCGTCGCGAAATGGCAGAAACAATCCGCCCCCGTAGCCGATCAGCCGGAAGACCGTCAGCCGGCAGGATTCGCCGGAGACGGTGAAGGCGAGCCGGCCTGCCCGGCGATAGCTGATGATGCCGTCCTCACCGCCGGTGTCGATCTCGATCGGTTCGTCCTCCTCAATTGGAGCCATCCGGCAGGCAATCCGTAATGACGGGTCCGGATCGAAGTAGGAAAGGGCGGAGAAGGTCGCACGCGCCTCTGTGGATAGCGGGGATTGCGGATGGTTGGCGAAGAGGTGGTCTCGACCGCGTCGAAAGTCAAGCAGCGCATTCGGACCCGTGATTCGGTAGAGGTCGCCGACGCGACGGCGCCAATCGACCAGGTCGAGGGCGTCTTGAACCCGACGATCGACTGGCGTCTGACCGCTGGTTGGAGTGGCGTTCAGCTGTTGCGTTCTGCCGCCTGCACGGCCGGCTCGCGCTCGACAGCACGGCGGGGATCGCTGCCACTGCCAGGCTCGGAGCCCGCGGCCGACTCGGAGGCGCCCTGCGCCTGGGCGCCGTTTGCGCCGCCGTAGCCGCGCCGGCGTCCGCGGCGTCGCCGGAACTTGCGGGCCGGCGGCACCGGCACCGCCCCGTTTTCGGGAGCCGGCGCCTGACCTTCCGGTGGCTCGGTTCCATTGCCTGCCGGCGTTGCCCCGGCCGGCACTGGCCGTGGGCCGAAACCACGACGGCGCCGCCGCCCACCAGCAGGCGTCCCCGGCCGCTGACGCCGCCGGTCGCCGCGCCGGCGGCCACCAACCGCCTGGTCCATGGCGTGGACCGCGCCGATCCCGGCGACCCGGCCTTCGCGCTCGATGTGCTCGAGCAGGGGACGGTAGAGGTCCTGCCCCTCGCGACCGGTCATGGTCTCGATGTCACCGACCACCACCAGCAACTGCTTGGCGCGCGAAATGGCGACATTGAGCCGCTGCGCCTTCTTCAAGAAGCCGATGCGTTCCGCCTCGTTGCTTCGAACCAGGCTCAGGATGACGACGTCGGCCTCTTCGCCTTCGAAGGCGTCGACCGTGTCGACGGCAAGGCCCGGGAGCGCGACCATGCGGAGCTCGCGCTTCAGCTGGGTGACCTGGTCCTGGTACATCGCGATGACCGCGACCCGCAGGTGCTCCAGACCGAGCCGTTGGAGGTGCCGCACAACGCGGCCCACCGCCTCGATCTCGGCCCGGTTGGACAGGCTTCCCGACCCGCTCTTCTTCTCGCGCCCGCGGATCGTCAGCCAGGTCAGGTTGCGGTTGAACGGCCAGGGCAGCGGCGACCGCAGCGCGGCCATCTCAGGCGAGTTGCGCAGGCGGCCGTCATAGGATGCAACGGAGACATAGCTGCCGATCGGCGCCGCCATCCGGTACTGCTCGTCGAGCATGATCAGGTTGGTTTCCGGGATGACCGACCAGCTGAGCTCGAAAAAGCTGGCGTCCCGTACCATCGCCCTCGCGTCGTCATCCTCGACCGGAAAAGCGGCGGCGCTCTCGTCGAGCACCGGCGGCAGTTGCCGGTGGTCCCCGACCAGGAGCCAGCGGGGCGCGAGCCGCAACAGGGGAAGCGTCTCGGTAAAGCGGACTTTGTTTGCCTCGTCGAGGATCAGCCAGTCGAACATCTCGGCTTCTTTGCAGGCGAGCGCGATCCGGTTGACCGTGCCGAAGACGACATGGGCGTTGCGCACCCGGGGGTCGTCGGCCTCGACGATGCTGGCCCGGAATTTCGGATCGACCTTTTCCGGCTCGGCGATCCGCACCATTCGCAAGGAATCGAGTCCCTGCAGCCGCTCCTGGGCGTTGTCAACGGCGGTATTAGCGTGGGACGTCATCAGGATCCGGACGCTGGGATCGCGGGCCACCAGCTGGCGAACGGTTTCCACGATGGACGTCGTCTTGCCGGTTCCAGGCGGCCCTTGCACCAGCTGCATGCTGCCGGGGAAAAGGTTGACGGCGCTTCGCACCGCGTGCTGCTGGCTGGGATTGAGTCGATCGTCGATGGGCTGCAGCTCGCCATTCCCGGGAGGCAGCACTTCATCGGGAGCAATCAGCAGCGCGGCGACGCGGCGCAGGCTGATGTCGCCATTGGCAAAGCCATTCAAGGTTCGTTGCTGCACCTCGACGACGGCGGTGATCGGCTGCGGGCGAAGCGTTCCCGGTCCGAGCATCCCCTCATCGCGCAGCCTGATCAGCCAGCGACGCCCGCCGCCTTCGCTCCGCAGCAGCGCGCCTTCGCGCTCGGCGCCCTGGCTTGGCCGGATGACGACCCGATCCCCTTCTTTGAACCCGCCGCGGCGGTTGAGCACGATCAGGGCGCCCGCCGCCCGATCGCCGTTGGTCGCGCCGCAGACGCTGCATTTGGCGCCGCTGGGCTGCAGGTTCTCGCACTTGCTGCATATGACGCCCTCAGTCTCGACCTCATACGGCCGCGCGTCCTGCTCCGCCTGCCACGCCAGCCACTGGCGTTCGTGGTTGGCGAACGCCTGCCCCGCCAGGACGAGCGGCAGGTGACCAGCCTCCTCGAGCGCGGTCAGCTGGCGGCGGACCCAGTCCTCCTCGGGGATGTACTTCGCGGCCTGCATCGTGGCCTCAGCGACCTCGACCGTAAGCACGTCTCCCGCATCCTTGGTGGGATCCGGATCGGGCTGCACCCGCTCGACGACGAAGGCGAGGTCCCGCCCGGGGAGGCCGAACAGCTGGCCCACCAGGCCGAAGCGCTCGATGCTGGTCTCGGTCCGCTTCTGCAGGTTCAGCGTGTAGCGGACCGGCGAGTGCTTCAGGTCGACGTAGCCGTCACCCTCGGTGGCCTCGGTCAGCAGTGCCATCAGGGCATCCTGGCCGAGGTGGGCGAGCAGCGACTCCGCCTGGCTCTGCTCGGCCGCACAGACGAGCAGGCGCACGGCGGTGATGTCCGGTGCCCGGTGGGCGAACGGCGACCCCGCGGCAACAGGCGGCAACCGTAAGGTCAATGGCGCTCCTTATGGCGCATAAGATTGGGCCTGGCTTCACAGGTGGGCCGACAGCTAGCCACCCCTTCTGCGGAGCGTCGGACAGGCCAAATTGGCGACCTGTCTAAACCCGGCCCCAGTATAGCGCCAAATAGGATGCCCCGCCAGTTCAGCGGTTGCCCTACCGTTAGGGGCAGGTGGTCAAGGCAGGAACCCTAAGCCGGTCACAACGGCGAATTCAGCGAGCGCTCGAGATCGCGCCTGGCGCGCTCACCTGGACAATCCTCGCGGCGCCGGTCGTCGCGTCCTTTCTCTTCGCGCCTTACATCGCGCTGGCCATCTTCGTCGTCGACATCTATTGGTTCGTTCGCACCGCCGTGGTCGTGATCGGCATTCGGACGACCTATCGACGGATGAAGGTCGCGATGGCGGTCGACTGGTGGCAGCGGTGCCAGGAGCTCGGGTCGGCCGGCGGCCGGACCGGGTCCGACCGGCCGGACCCGCGTGGGATCGTGCATGCCGTGTTGATCCCTACCTACACGGAGCCCTATGCCATCCTCCGCGAGACGGTCCGGGCGATTGCCGAGGCGGAGTATCCGGTGGAGAACAAGGTGGTGGCGATCATCACCCGGGAGAGCGACCGGCCCGGATGGGAAAACGTGCGCCGCCTCCAGCAGGAATTCGGGCCGAAGCTTCGCGCCTTCCTTCACATCAAGGATCCCCTGCTGCCCGGCATCGTGGTCGGCAAATCAGCGGCGATGGCCTTTGGCGGACCGGTGCTTCGCCGGGAACTGGAGGCGATGGGCCTGGACACCGGGTCCGTGATCATCACCGACCTCGACTCCGATTTCCGGGTGCATCGGCAGTACTTCGCCTACGTCAGCTATCACTACGCCGGCGACCCGGACCGGCTGCAGCGCATCTACCAGCCGATTCCCATGTTCCACAACAACATCTGGCGGGTGCCGTTCGCGGTTCGCATCATGGCCAGCGCCTGCACCCAGTGGCAGATGTTCCTGTCCTCGCGTCCGGACCGGCTGGTGGCTTTCAGCAGCTATTCGATGTCGCTCGACCTGGTGGTGCGGGCCGGCTACTGGGACGATGATGTGATTCCCGAGGATTCGCGCTTCTACTGGAAGTCCTTCTTCGCCACGCATGGCGGGTTGCGAGTGGTGCCGGTCTTTCTCCCGATTTACGGAGATGCGCCCGAGGCCTCGGATCGCGGGGTCTTCTGGGAGCGCGCCAAGACGCATGCCAACCAGTACAACCAGATCAAGCGCTGGGCCTGGGGGGTGAGCGACGTCCCGTACGTCACGGTGCGCCTGCTGCGCCATCCGGAGATCCCGCTCTGGCTGCGGGCGCGACGCTACGGCTATATGGTCTTCAACCATCTGACCTGGACGACGCTGCCGGTCCTGCTGCTGTTCGGAGTGGCGCTGCCCCGGATGTTGCAGCTGGATTGGAACCTGACGACGCGCGCCGAGCACCTCGGCTTCTGGGCCTTCGTGCTGATCAACATCGCCTTTCTCAACATCGCGGCGTTGATCCTCGTCGAGCGGCGCATCAACCCGCCGATGCCGCGCACCTGGAGCTACCTCCACCAGGTCTGGGCCTACCTGCAGCTTGCGCTCTATCCCATCGTCGGCTTGGTCTTCAGCGTCCTGCCGGCGCTGGAGGCGCAGACGCGACTGATGGTGGGCATGTATCTCGAGTACAAAGTCACCGAGAAGGTGGCGGAAACCGGCACCATCGAGGGGACCGCCTAGCCGTCCGCCGGACGATGGCGCGCCGTCGGATAGAGCAGCACGTAGGCCGTGACGGCGCCGATGATCAGCGCGCCGTAGAGTCCCACCGAGGAGAGCCAGCTCAATGCCGGGTCCCCGAGGTAGACCGTCGCGCGGGCGCTGTCGAGCTGCGCCTGCGCCTCGAGCAGCAGCCAGCCGGCGACCCCGATGGCCAAGAGCCACCAGCGACGGTCCAGGCGCGTCCAGGCGAAGACGATGCCGAGCAGCAGCGGCGCGAAGTTCCATAAGGAATTCTTGGGCGCCGCCACCACGCCGAGCCAGAGGCTGAGGGCCAGCGCTCCCTCCCAGCTCGGATCTCGAGCCCGCAGCAGGACGGCGATGGTGAGGACCGTCAGCAGCAGGACCACGATGAGCATCACCGCTTCAACCGGGAGGTCCGGATAGGGCGGGCGCGTCCAGGTGGACGCGATGGCCAGCCGGCTCAGCCAGCCGTTCACCGACTCGTTGGACCAGTATGTGTCCGGGCTCAGAAACGATGCCGCTGTCCCGAGGCCGCCGCGCGGGACGGTGAGCTGCAGAAGCGCGAGCAGGATGAAAACGGCCAGGCCGTTGCGGAGTGCCCGCCAGCGCCGTTGGACGATCACCGCGAGGAATCCGGCGAGCGGATAGAGCTTGACGGCAGCGCCAAGCCCCAGCATGGGCCCCGGCATGACGCAGCGATAGGCGATCGCAAGCACCAGGAGGACGATCAGGTTCGCCTGTCCGAAATACAGCGATCCGATGATCGGCGGGAAGAGTCCGGCGGCCGCGCCTCCTGCCAGCGCCAGTGGCCAGCGGAGGCCCGGGATCGAGCCGAGCAGGAACGCGACCGCCAGCATGGTCGCCAGCAGGCTGACGACCGTGAAGACGAAGGCGGCCTGCGGCGCCGCCAGCAGGGCCAGCGGTCTCAGCAGTTCGGCGAATAAGACGGGATACGTGTAGCCGGTCCCGGTCTCGCTCTGGAGGCCGGCCTGCTGCTGCACCTGATGGAGGGCGGTGATGTCATAGGGATTCGCCCCGCGGTTGAGGAGCACGGCCGCTGCCCAGTAGTCGTAGAAATCGTTGAAGAGCCCGCTCGACCCACGGGTCGCGACGCTGTGAAAGACGCGGGCGAGGGCGAGCAGCGCGGCGACTACACCACCGCCCAGCGCGGGAGTCGGCAGCAGCCCGGCGAATCGGCGCCTCAGCGTAGGCCGGCGGCCCGCTGGACGCGCTCGAGGGTTGCGCCGGCGGTCGGCTCGAGCCGTTCGGCCGCAGCGCGAAGCCGGCTCATCAATGCCGCGTCGTCCGAGCGGATCGCCCGGTATCGCTCCTGGATGGGAGCGAGGGCTTCAACGATGGCATCCGCAACCGACGCCTTGAGCACGCTGTATGGTTTCCCGGCGAACTGCGCCTCCACCTCTGCCGGAGACAGGCCTTTGATGCTGCGGTAGATCTCGATGAGGTTCGAGACACCCGGCCCTGCCGGAAAGCGGACGGCTGGTTCGGCGTCCGTCTGCGCCCGAGCGATTTTCTTTCGAATGGTGTCCGGGCTATCGAGCATGAAGATCGCGTGGCCAGGAGAGGTCTCGGCCAGGCTCTTGCTCATCTTTTTCTCCGGATCGTCCAGCCCCATGATTCGCGCCCCGGTCTTCTGGATCAGGGCATCGGGCAGCGTGAAGATCTGGCCGAAGCGCTGGTTGAGCCGTTGAGCGATGTCGCGGGTCAACTCGATGTGCTGGCGTTGGTCCTCACCCACCGGCACGAGGTTCGTGTCGTACAGCAGGATGTCGGCAGCCTGCAGTACCGGGTAGGCGAGCAGGCCGGTTCCCACCCGCTCGTGCGATTGGCGGCCGGCTTTCTCTTTGAAGGCGACCATCCGCTCCAGCCAGCCTATGGGCGTATAGCACTCG
>DATASI010000006.1:0-16671 GCA_036269255.1 Candidatus Dormiibacterota bacterium | reverse complement strand
CGGCGGATGAGCCCCAAAACCATCCGGCGATTCTGGGCCTGGTATATGCAGCGGCCGGGGCGAGTCGACGACATCCTCTCCGATAAGCGGATCGCTGACCATGGCGAGCTCCTTTCCAAGCCTGAGTATCGGGCCGCTTATCTCTCGTCGCTCCGTTCGATCGCCGCCATGCATACCCTGCGGGACGGCATCCTGGTTCGCGACCGCCTGCCCGAACTGCGGATGCCGGTCCTGCTGATCTGGGGACGCCAGGACCACATATTCCCGGCCGCGGAGGCCGAGTCCGCCGTCGACACGCTGCCGCAGGGACGACTCGAGGTCTTCGAGCAGTGCGGCCACACCCCGCAGATGGAGCAACCGGATCGATTCAACCGTCTGGTGCTCGAGTTCCTCGCCGAGGCGGTGCGGCGCCAGGGCCAGGGCGCCGCTTAGTCATGCGACCCCTTCCGAGGGGGTAGCCGGCCCGACCTTTCCGCCGACCTCAGGACAGGGGATGGCCCAACCGGGCGGCGTAGTAGGCCAAGATCCATTGGAAGAGGAAAACCAGCCCCCATATAAGTAGGATGAGGCCCGCGCCGACGGGGACGATCGGCCAGAGCCGCTTGACGCGATAGCGGGCGTATTCGGGAAAGGTCTGCCAGAAGACTGCCCTGAATAGGGCGGTCCGCCGGCCGGCGTTCAGCCCGAGCTGGACCAGGAAAACGCCCGCTAGACTCAGCAGCAGCCCCCGGATCAGCATGAGGGCCGAAACCATATAGGTTGTGGCCAAAGTGGGGAGAAAGCCCAACCGGCTGTGGTAAACTGCTTGACAGGCCTCATCCTACGACATATGCTGTGGGCCGCTCTCATCCCACCCTTCCAACGGAGGTTCATCGATGGCCCGATCCACCCAGAAGACGTCAACCGACCGACCCAACTCGACCGCACCGGCTCCCGCCACCGCTCCCAAGCGCAACCGTAACGGCCTGGCCTGGCGTCGGTACTTCACCCGTGCCGGCGTGGCTCCCTTCGACGAGGTCCAGTGGGAGACCCGCTCGGCGTCGATCACCAATGAGAAGGGTGAGACGGTCTTCGAGCAGCACGATGTCGAAATTCCGACCACCTGGTCCCAGGTGGCGACCAACGTCGTGGTCTCGAAGTATTTCCGCGGCGTGATCGGCACGCCCGAGCGCGAGCGCAGCGTCAAGCAGCTGATCGGCCGCGTCGTTCGAACCATCCACGGCTGGGCGGAGAAGCAAGGCTATTTCTCGACGGCCGAGGCGGCCGAGATCTTCCGCGACGAGCTCACTCATCTGCTGGTGCATCAAAAGGCGGCGTTCAACAGCCCCGTCTGGTTCAACCTCGGCATCGAGCAACGCCCTCAGGCGTCGGCTTGCTTTATCAACAAAGTTGAGGACACGATGGAGTCGATCCTCACCCTGGCCAAGACCGAGGGCATGCTCTTCAAGTACGGCTCGGGCACCGGGACCAATCTCTCGCCGATCCGTTCTTCACGTGAGCTGCTGGCCGGCGGCGGAACCGCCTCGGGTCCGGTCTCCTTCATGAAGGGCTACGACGCCTTCGCCGGCGTCATCAAGTCGGGTGGCAAGACGCGGCGGGCGGCCAAGATGGTCATCCTCAACGTCGACCATCCGGACATCGTCGAGTTCATCAATTGCAAGGTCGAGGAAGAGCGAAAGGCCTGGGCGCTGATCGAGTCCGGCTACGACCCCTCCTTCAACGGACCGGCCTACAGCTCGATCTTCTTTCAGAACTCCAACAACAGTGTGCGGGTCACCGACGAATACATGAAGGCGATCGAGGACGATCGCGAGTGGCACACGATCGGCGTCACCAGCGGCCAGATCATGGACACCTACAAGGCACGCGACCTGATGCGGATGATGGCGGACGCCGCCTGGGCCTGTGGTGATCCGGGACTCCAGTACGACACGACGGTCAATCAGTGGCATACCTGCCCCAACACCGATCGCATCAATGCCTCGAACCCGTGCTCGGAGTACATGTTCCTCGACAACACGTCGTGCAACCTGGCGTCGATCAACCTCATGAGGTTCCTCGACGAGCATGGTGAGTTCGATGTCGAGGGCTACCGCGAGGCCTGCCGCGTGCTGATCACCGCCCAGGAGATCCTGGTCGATAACGCCAGCTATCCGACCGAGGCCATCACGCAGAACAGCCGAGACTTCCGTCCGCTCGGGCTCGGCTACGCCAACCTCGGTGCGCTCCTGATGGCATCCGGCCTGCCCTATGACAGCGACGCCGGCCGCGACGTGGCGGCGGCGTTGACCGCGGTCATGACCGGTGAGGCCTATGCGCAGTCGGCGCGGATCGCGCAGAAGAAGGGTCCGTTCAACGGCTTTGCCATCAACCGCGAGCCGATGCTGCGCGTGATGGATCAGCATCGCAGCTACGTCGACCACATCAACCCGGCGCATGTGCCGCTGCCGCTGCTGAGCGCGGCGCGCGATGCCTGGGACAAGGCCTGCCAGCTGGGCGACCTCTATGGCTATCGCAACTCGCAGGCGACGGTGATAGCGCCGACCGGCACGATCGGGTTCTTGATGGACTGCGATACCACCGGCATCGAGCCCGATATCGCGCTGGTCAAGTACAAGAAGCTGGTCGGCGGCGGCATGCTCAAGATCGTTAACCAAACCGTGCCAATTGCGTTGCGACGGCTTGGTTATCCCGAGAGCGAGGTCTCGGAAATCCTGCAGTACATCGACGAACAGGACACCATCGAAGGAGCGCCGCACCTGCGCGCCGACGATCTGGCGGTGTTCGACTGCGCCTTCAGGCCGGCGAAAGGCTCACGGACGATCCACTACATGGGCCACGTCAAGATGATGGCCGCGGCGCAGCCGTTCATCTCCGGTGCCATCTCCAAGACCGTCAACATGCCGGAAAACGCCACGCCCGACGACATCATGGAGGTCTAAATGGAGGGATGGCGGATGGGCCTGAAGGCGATCGCCATCTACCGAGACAACTCCAAGCGCTCGCAGCCGCTCAACACGGCGCTCGACAGCAAGAAGAGCAGCGTCCAACCGGTTGCGGCGGTCGCTCCCGAGGCAGCAACCGAGCCGCCGCGCGCGGTCCGGCGCAAGCTCCCGGATGAGCGGCGCGCGATCACGCACAAGTTCGACATCCAGGGCCACGAGGGCTATATCACCGTCGGTATCTATGCAGACGGAACGCCCGGCGAGATCTTCCTGGTGATGTCGAAGGAAGGCAGCACCATCTCGGGACTGATGGATGCCTTTGCCACCAGCATCTCGCTGGCCCTGCAGTATGGGGTTCCGCTCGAGGTCCTGGTCAAGAAGTTCGCCCACACCCGGTTCGAGCCCTCCGGCTTCACGAAAAACCCGGAAATCCCGATCGCCAAGTCGATCACCGACTACATCTTCCGCTGGCTGGCGTCGAAGTTTCTCAGCAGCAGTGAGCAAGAGGTCGTCGGCATCATCCGGCGGGAGCCGGTGATCGAGCTCGAGCCCTCGGGCTCGGCCGCGGTGACACCCAGCAAGCCGTCGACGGTCGAATCAGGTCCGGTGAAGATCAGCTTCCAGGGGCAGGAGGACGCGCCGGCCTGCTCGGATTGCGGCTCGATCATGATCCGCAACGGCACCTGCTACAAGTGCCTGAATTGCGGCAGCACGAGCGGTTGCTCGTAGCGAAAAGCGAGGAAGAGGTCGTCATGACCTCTTCCTCATCATCGGCGCCGAAGACCCAACGCCATCCATCGTGGTCGCACGAAGGCCCCGAATGTCCATGTGGCGGCGTCACCGATTGGGACGGACACAAATTTCGGTGCCGCGGTTGCGGGCTCTACTTTGAAACCTGTTGCGATGGAGGTCGCTGTCCCTAAACGCCGAAAAATTTCTGCTCGCGAGTCCACCGAATCCCCTCAACGCGACGCGAGGGTGAAATTTTTCGCCGAGACTGTGCAAAACTCTTCAATTCATGCTATGGTCGCAGGTAATGAGCGCTGTGCCGCGCTCTGATCACCGCGTCAGCGGTCAGAGCGGCGAGCTGAAGAAGGGCAACACTCGCAACACTCACAAAACTCCAAGGTCCACATCGATGATGGTCATCGCACCGCCACATCGTTCCGGAGGGTCGATCGCGATCGCCCGTCGCTCCCCTCATTTCTCTTTTTCCTCCTTGCTTCCGGTACCCGGCCTCGCCGGCGCCCGCGCGTCCACGGGATCCGTGGCGCTCACGCGCGTTCGGCGGCGGCGTACAAGCGGCCGACCGGGAGAATCTGACTAAGAAGGAGGTGACCTCGGTGGCCGCAAAGAAGAAAGCCGGTGGCAAGAAGAAGTCCTCGGCGAAGAAGTCCTCGAAGAAGAAGTAGTCGGTTTCTTTAACTGACCTTCAATGCAGCCGGCGCCTTCGGGCGCCGGCTGTAGCATTTTCTGGTGATCGATGACGAGCGCGCCCGGCAGTTTCTGAGGCAGCATCGCCAGGGGGTGCTGGCCACCATCCATCGTGATGGCCGGCCCCAGCTATCCAACATCCTGTATGTCCTCGATGACGACGATGGCCGGATCAAGATCTCTGTGACGCAGACCCGCGTCAAGACGCGCAACCTGCGGCGGGATCCGCGCGCCGCCCTCCACGTGCAAGGGCGCGATGCCTATGAGTACCTCGTGGTCGACGGCACGGCCGACCTGATCGAAGATGATGGGCTGGCCGAAAAACTCCGCGATTACTATCGCAAAGCGCGCGGCGACCATCCCGACTGGGCCGAGTATGACGCCGCCATGATCAGGGACCAGCGGCTTCTCATCTCGCTCTCGATCGACCGCGCCTACGGCGTGTTGCGCTGAGCCCGCGCGCTTATCGGACGGCCAGGCAGGTGACGGTCTTGAAGACGCCGTCGATCTTCTGAATCTTCTCCACGATCACCGAGCCGATCGCGGCCACGTCCGGGGCCTCGACCATGGCGATGCCGTCGTATTCGCCGGTGATGGCGTCGGCCAGCTCGATCCCCTTGACCCCTTGAAGCGCCCGCGCCACCTCGATCGCCTTTCCCGCCGACGCATTGATCAGTACGTACGCTCGCATGATTCCCTCCTGCCCGGATTTCGCCCTTCAGGATACGGGTTTGGCGGGCGTACGATGAACGCATGACGTCCATGCCGGCAGTGGTGAAGGCCACTGCGGCTCCGGGCGCTGAGCTGGACCAGGTGCCGATCCCAGAACCAGCCGGCGCCGACGTCCTGATCGAGGTCGCGGCCTCGTCCATCTGCGGCACCGATGTCCACATCTTCGACTGGAACGATTGGGCGCGCCGGCACATTCATCCTCCGCGGATCTTCGGCCATGAAGTGTCCGGCCACGTGGTCGCGGTCGGCCCGCAGGTCGAGTCGCTGAAACCCGGCGCCTACGTGGCGGCCGAGACTCACGTCGTCGACCACACCTGCCGCCAATGCCGGCGCGGTCTCTACCACCTGTGCGAGAACGTCAAGGTGCTGGGGGTCGACCGCGACGGGTCCTTTGCACGCTACGTGCTGCTCCCGGCGGAGAATTGCTGGCGCAATGCCGCCGGGCTGACTCCGGAGGTGGCCGCGCTGCAGGAACCGTTCGGCAACGCGGTGCATGCCGCGCTTGCCGGACCACTGAAAGACAACACGGTGACGATCTTCGGCCTGGGGCCGATCGGGCTTTGCGCCGTCGGCATTGCCCGTGCCGAAGGAGCGGCCGCCGTCTATGGCGTCGAACCAAATCCCTACCGCCGCGAGCTCGCTGAGCGCATGGGCGCCACCGCCGTGTTCCCGCCGTCCGAGGATGCCGTCAGCCGGATTCGTCAGGCGAACGGCGGTGTTGGGGTGGATGTCGTTCTCGAGATGTCCGGTCATCCCACCGCGATTCGCCAAGGCCTCGAGGTGCTGCATAGCGGAGGGTGGATGAGCCTACTCGGGATCGGTGATCAACCGGTGACACTCGACCTGAACGACCTGGTCGTCACCAAGGGCATTACCATCTACGGCATCTTCGGCCGCAAGATCTGGGACACCTGGGAGCGCACGTCGGCGTACCTGAGCAGCGGCAAGGTCGATGTCTCGCCGCTGATCACCCACCGATTTCCCCTCGACGATTTCGGCGAGGCGATGGCGCAGATGAAGAGCGGGCGCTCGGGCAAGGTGGTCCTGCTGCCCGGTGGCGCCTAGGAGGCAACCATGATCACGGAGAAGAAAACGCAGTTTCTCGAGGACGAGCTCCAGGAGTTGCGGCGCCAAGGACTCTTCCGGCAGCTGCGTGTGCTCGAAGCGGCGCAAGATACCGAGACGATCGTCGATGGCAAGCGCGTGCTCAACCTCTCCTCGAACAATTATCTCGGGTTGACCACGCACCCCGCGCTCAAGGCGGCGATGGTCAAGGCGACCGAGGAATGGGGCGCCGGCTCAGGCGCCGTTCGCACCATCGCCGGCACGATGTCGGTCCACGAAGAGCTGGAGCGGCGGCTCGCCGACTTCAAGCATACGGAAGCCTCGCTGGTCCTGCAATCCGGCTTCACCGCCAACCTCGGCGTGCTGCAGTCGCTGGTCAAGGAAGGCGACGTCATCATCAGCGACGAGCTCAACCACGCGTCGATCATCGACGGCATCCGGCTCTCGAAAGCCGAGCGGTCGATCTTCAAGCATCGCGACCTGAGCGACCTCGAGCGCCACCTGGAAAAACACCGAGACAAGCGGGTCAAGCTGGTGGTCACCGACGGAGTGTTCAGCATGGACGGCGACATCGCGCCGCTCAAGGGCATCGTCGAGCGAGCCGAGGCCTTCGGCGCGCTGGTGATGGTCGATGATGCTCACGCCAGCGGTGTGCTGGGCAAAAACGGACGCGGCACCGTGAACCATTTCGGCCTGGACGGGCGGGTGGATCTGCAGATGGGAACCCTCTCCAAGGCGATCGGGGTGCTGGGTGGCTACGTCGCCGGCGTCCAGGTGGTCCGCGACTTCCTGATCCACCGCGCGCGACCCTTTCTGTTCAGCACGTCGCATCCACCCGGGGTGGCAGCCGCCTGCATCGCCGCGATCGACGTGCTCCTCAGCGAGCCCGAGCGGATCGACCGGCTCTGGAAGAACACGGCCCATTTCAAAGCCGGCCTCACCCGGCTGGGGTTTCAGACCGGCGCCAGCGAGACGCCGATTACGCCGGTGATCGTCGGCAAGGGCTCGGCCGCGATGGACCTCTCCGACCGCCTCTTTCAGATGGGCGTCTTCGCCCAGGGCATCGGCTACCCGACGGTGCCGGAAGGGCGGGCGCGGATCCGTACGATCGTGACCAGCGCCCACAGTGAGGCGCAGCTGGATCGAGCCCTCGAAGCCTTCGAAAGGGGTGGCAAGGACCTGGGCCTTATCCCGTAACCTTCACCACGAAGCGCACATATATGAATAGGTCATTTGCGTGACCGAGCGTTCGGCGGCTGAGCTGCAGGACGAGGCGCGCCTGATCGAGGCGGCAAAGCGCGACCGCATCGCGTTCGCGGCGCTCTATGATCGCTACTTCGATCAGATCTACTCGTACTGCTACTACCATCTCGGCCGGCGCGAGGAAGCCGAGGACCTGGCAAGCGAGACCTTCCAGCGGGCGCTGGAAGGACTCGACGAATTCGAATGGCGAGGGATCCCATATTCAGCATGGCTCTACCGAGTGGCGTCAAACCTGATGTCGAAGCGGCGGCGCCGGCCGCCCTGGGTCGAGCTGCCCGACCCGATTGCCGCGCCGGGCGAAAACGACCCCGAGCGGCTGTGGCTTCGGCGGGAGCAGGGTGATGCGCTGCATCGCGCCGTTCGCACGCTCCCCCTGGACCAACGGCAGGCGGTTCTCCTCAAGTTCGAGGGAAGACTGCGCAACAAGGAGATCGGCGTCATCATGGGCCGCAGTGAGGGCGCGGTGAAGCTGCTTCTCTTTCGCGCCGTCCATGGGCTGCGGCGCCGGCTCCACGACCAGGAGAAGCCATGAACCCGAGGCCGGAGGATGTCGACGCGCTCGCTCGCGCCATCGACCGGGTCGTCTTTCACGAAGCAGCGAGCCCGGCTGAGACCGCGCCGGCGCCGGCGTTCTCGTTGATTTCATACCTCAATGACAGCTTTCCGCAGGTCGCGCCCATCGCCGGCCGCCGCGAGCGGGTGCAGCGCCGGCTGGTCCGCAGTCTTCGGATACCGCGAGTCGAGCCCGCGCCCAGCTGGGGACGCCTCGAGACCGAGCTGAACCGCCGGTTGGGCAATCTCGATCCGCGCTGGACGCCGCTGGTTGGCGGCGCGGCGCTGCTGCTCCTGGGCATGGTCGGCGTTGCGGTCTGGCGGCAACGCGGCGCCATCAGGCCAGCGCTGGGGGCGCTTCGCTAAGCTCGCAAGTTCGTTAAAGCTGGAAAACCCGGGAGGCGATCGCCGTTACATAGCCACCGATGCGAATCTGGCTCACACGCGCCGGTCGGTGGGTGGTGCTGGCGTTGGTCCTCGGCCTGGCGGCGGCAGTCCCCGAGACCGGACTGCTGCCGGCCGCACCGTCGGCGCCCGCCATCACCCTGGTTCCGTCGCTCGCAGCCGGTGAGTCAGATCTCGACGCGCGGAACGGACTGGTTGCGCTGAATACCGACCCGGCGCCCGTCCCGACCGCCATGCCGTCGGCCCCGCAGTTGCTCCTGGCCGAGCTCCGTCCCGCGAAGGCGCCCGTCCCCATGGGCCCGGTAACCTACGTCCCCATCCTCGTCTATCACTACATCCGAATCAATCCAATCGCCAGCGACCGGGTCGGATTCAGCCTCTCGACGCCGCCCGCGATGTTCAGGCAGCAAATGCAGTACCTGGCCACCCACGGGTTTCACGTGATCTCGCTTCACCAGGCTGTGGTTGCAATCAACGCGCACGGCCGTCTGCCATCCCGGCCGGTGGTGCTGACCTTTGACGACGGCTACGCCGATTTCTTTACGACGGCGATCCCGATCATGCAGAGCCACGGCTTCACGGCCACCGATTTCGTCATCAGCGGTCGCATGGGCCAGTGGAGCTTTATGACGCCAGGCCAGGTGGTGGCGGCCGACGGCATGGGATTCACAATCGGTGCTCATACGGTCGACCACGTCGCGCTGGCCGCCCAGTCGCCTTCCCGCGCGGCCTGGGAGATTCGTACCAGCAAGGCAACGCTCGAGAATCTGCTGGGGCACCGCGTCCTGGATTTCGCCTACCCCTACGGCAGCTATAACGGATACGACATGATGCAGGCCCAGAACGCCGGCTTCGAGACCGCCGTGTCCACGCTCTATGGAACCGTGCACAGCGCCGCGCAGCTCTTCTACCTTTCGCGCATGCGTATCGGCGGCGGCCTGCCACTCAGCTATTTCGCCGGCGTGGTGGGCGGGCCGGCCCCGACCGCCGCGGACCTCGGGCTTTGAGCGCCCGTGATGACCTCACCCCCAAGGAGGAGGCCCGGATCCGCCAGCGGGAACGAAAAGCGCGTCCGCCCAAGATGGTGGTCGACAACGCGGGCGTCAAACGGATTCAGGTGGCGCTGAAAAACCGCGCTCGAACGAAGAAAAAGTAAAGTAGTCGCGTGACGGCAATTCGAAAAGCCGTGTTCCCGGCGGCAGGGCTGGGAACACGCTTCTTGCCGGCGACCAAGGCCCAGCCGAAAGAGATGCTGCCGGTGGTCGACAAGCCGATCATCCAGTACGGGATCGAGGAAGCGGTGGCGGCGGGCATCGATCAGATCATCGTCGTCACCGGCCGCGACAAGCGGGCGATCGTCGACCACTTCGACATCTCCTTCGAGCTCGAGCACTACCTGAAGGACCGCGGCAAGACGCGCGAGCTCCAGGTCGTGCGCAAGATCTCGGACATGGTCGACATCACCTACATCCATCAGAAGGAACCCCTCGGCCTCGGGCACGCGGTGCTGATGGCAAAAGACCTCGTGGGCAACGAAGCCTTCGCGGTTTTCCTGGCCGACGACATCATTCGCTCGCACACCCCCGCCATCAAACAAATGATGGACGTCTACCAGCAGCGGCAGGCGTCGGTGCTGGCGTTACAGCGGGTCGAGCCCGACCAGACCTCCCGTTACGGCATCGTGCGGGTCGGCTCCAGCGAGGGCCGCATTCACCAGGTGGTCGACATGGTCGAAAAACCGGAACCCGGGAAGGCGCCGTCCAACCTCGCCATCCTCGGCCGCTACATTCTGGAGCCGGCCATCTTTCCGCTGCTGGAAACCACCCACGAAGGGGTCGGCGGTGAAATCCAGCTCACCGATGCGCTCCGGACGCTGGCCCAGCAGGACAAGGTCGTCGGCCTCGAGTTCGAAGGCACCTATTACGATGTGGGCACGGTGGCGGGATTCCTTAAGACGTCGATCGCCTTCGCCCTGGAGCGGCCGGGCCTGCGCGAGGAGCTGCTCACCTACCTCAAGAGCCTCGACGGCCGCCGGCCCGACGCCTAACCCGTAAGGCGCTTCCTGCCGTCGGGAGGCCTCGAAAGACTAGGCGTTTGCGCCCCCTGGACTCTATAATGAGGGGTCCGTTGAATGGCTCTTACGACACCTATCTTGGGTTCAGGCATGGCAGTTTCAGGGAGACGCAGATCCGACGAGGACCGGGTCGTTCGGTATTTGAATACCGAGGGCGACTTCGAGGTCGAGGTGTCGCACACCTTGAACAAGTGGTGCGTCACCGTCTTTCAGCTGCCCTCCAAACAGGTGGTCGCGCAGGACTTTTTCCCCGAGCGCTGGAAGGCGCTGGCCAGGGCGCAGGACTTCGTCCGAATCCTCAACACGCGCAATAAGCCGCAGCCCGAACCGGACGACGAACCCTGATCCGTAATTCGTCGGGGAGCTTCTGGCTCCATGAGTGGGGCGCGCTTGCCTTCGTGGTCACCGTCATTCTGGGCCTGCTGGTTGTTCCGGCCGCGCTGCTCCTGCGCGGGGGAACGACGACCAGCGCTCCTGGGGGTCAGACGTTGCTGGCCCCCCAGCCGTCGGTGTGCATCAACGCCCCGTCCCTGAGCCCGACGCCCTCGGCCTCGGCCAGCGTCAAGCCGTCCACCAGCCCAACGGCGAGCGCCTCAGCGTCGGCCAGCGCGACGGCGACTTCGAGTGCCTCGAGCACGCCCTGCCCCTCGCCGAGCCCGACCGCCTCCGGCAGCGCGACCGCCTCGCCCTCGGCTACGGCAAAAGCCTCAGGCTCTCCCTAACGTGAGGCAGGGCTAGCCCGCGAGCGCGTCGCCCAGGACGATCGATCCGTTCTTGGGGATGATCTGCGACCGGCGGAGCTCGAGTTCGGCCATGACGCGGTCGTCATCGAGGAGCGCCAGCACGATCGTCTCCCGCAGCGCCAGCTCGCCGATCCGCACGCAATCCTTGAGGAAGGGAAAGACCAGCGGCCTGACCAGGTTCGCCAGGTAGCGAAGCTCGGCGGCGACGTCGTCGCCGGATCCGGCCAGGCTCTCATCCCGAAATGCCAGGATGAACAGCTCGTCACTGAGCGGGATCAGATCCGTCCAGCTGTACGCCTCGCCCGGGGCGTCCGGGATCAGCGTGCGCTTCTGGCGAAAGAGCTCGAGCCGCGACTGGAGCTGCCGCATCGGAAGCGGGGCTCCCTCGATGATGAAGGGAACGTCCCGGAGCGGGGCCGGGCTCGACTGAGCGGGATAGCGCGTCGAGAAGCCGACTTGCGCCTCACCGGCAAAGGGCGACGGGACTTTGATGACGAGTTCCTGGAGCATCGGCCCGAAGATCCTTCTGGGTTTGATTATATCGCCGCTAACAGATTCAACGGAAATTGACGCCGGCTCTTGCAGCCTTCGCCCGGCAATACTCGAGCAGGCTTTCGGCGTCACGCGAGTTCAATACCTGCTCCGCGGTCAGGCCGGCCCGGCGGGCAATCGCGACGCCATATCGCCGGTAGTCGTATTCGGCCGGATAATGCGCGTCGTTGTTGATCGCGAGCCGCGCACCCGCCTGGCCGGCCAGCCGCGCCCAGCTGTCGTTCAGGTCGATGCGGTGCGGGCTGCTGTTGATCTCGAGCGCGGTTCGCGTGCGGACCGCCTCGGCGATGACGGCCTCGACGTCGAGCCTGGTCTCGCCGCGCCGGTCCAGGCGGCGGGAGGTTGGATGCGCCAGCACGTCGACGTGCGGCGACTGCAACGCTCGGAGCACCCGCTGGGTGATCACGTCCCTCGGCTGATCGAGCGCCGTGTGGACTGACGCGACCACGACTCCCAATGAGGCCAGGCAGTCATCGGGCAGGTCGAGGCTGCCATCAGGAAGGATGTCCACTTCGGCGCCGCTGAGCACGGTGGCACCCGCCCGACTGGCGTTGACCTCCTCGATCTCGCTGGCTCGTGCCCGAAAGCGCTCGGGCGTCAGGCCCTGGGCAACCGTCAACGACTGGGTGTGGTCGGTGAGCACGATGTACTGGTAGCCGCGTTCCCGGGCGGCCGCCGCCATGACCGCGATCGAATTGCGGCCGTCGCTCCAGTTGCTGTGGGTGTGCAGGTCAGCGCGCAGATCGGCGGCGTCGATCAGGGTCGGGAGCGCGCCGGCGGCCGCCAGCTCGATCTCGCCTCGCCCCTCCCGGATCTCCGGTGGGATCCAGGCGCAGCCGACCGCCTCATAGACGTCGGCCTCCGTCTCGCCGGCGATCCGGGTTCCGTCTTCCTTGTAGACCCCGTACTCGTTGATCTTCAGCCGGCCCACTCGTTCGGCCCGCCCCCGGAGCTGCACGTTGTGCGCCTGGGAGCCGGTGAAGTACTGCCAGGCCGCGCCGAAACTCTCGGGCTTGACGGCGCGAAGGTCGACCTGCATGCCGTCGCGGACCCGGATGCTGGTCTTGGTCTCACCCTGCCCGATTACCTCGCTCACCTGCGGCAGCCGCGCAAAGGCGGCGCACATGGCCTGCGGATCGTGGCTTGCCACCAGCAGATCCAGGTCGCCGACCGTCTCGCAGGCGCGGCGCACGCTGCCGGCCACCTCGGCCCGCAGCACCCCTCGCATCTCGCGCAAGGTCGCCAGGAACGAATCGGCGAGCAGCCAGGCCTCGGGGAAGTATCGCCGGCCCTCGGTGCGCTGCAACATCGAGATTCCCTTGAGGATGTTTTCTTCGGTCTTGGCCTTGACGCCGCGAACCGCCAGCAGGCGATGCGACCTGGCAGCCGCCTCGAGCTCGTCGAGCGTCAGAATGCCGAGCGCGTCGTAGATGTCTTTGGCGGTGCGCGGGCCGAGCCCCGGCACCCGCTTCAGCTGTAGCAAGGCCGGCGGGACTTCGGCTTCGAGCCGGTTGAGGAATGCCAGCTGGCCGGTTCGCACATACTCGGTGATCTTGCCTTCGATGGCCGAGCCGATGCCGGGCACGTCCTTGAGCCGGTCTTGATGGATCAGGTCTTCGACTTCGGTGGTCAGGTTGTCGAGCTGGCGCACCGCCTCACGGTAGGCCCGAACCTTGTAGAAGTTCTCGCCCTTGACCTCGAGCAGATCGGCGACGCGGTTGAGCATCGCGGCAACCTCGGCATTGCGCATCTCGCCTAACCTAGCAGGGCATGTTGCTCGAGGGCCTGCACGTGCTGGATCTGTCGCGCCTGCTTCCGGGAGGTTATTGCACGCAGCTGCTGCAGCAGCAGGGGGCCGAGGTCGTCAAAGTCGAACCGCCCGCCGGTGATCCGATGCGACGCATGCCCGGGGGCGAGGCGCTCTTTGCCATACTGCACGACGGCAAGCAGCTGATGCGGCTCGACCTCAAAAGTCCCGACGGGCGGGCATCGCTGCGAGCGCGCGTCCGGGCTGCCGACGTCCTGGTGGAAGGCTTCCGTCCCGGCCGGATGGAGGCGATGGGGATTGGCTACCCATCGCTTGCCGCGATCAATCCGCGGCTCGTGTATTGCGCCATCACCGGCTACGGCTCGACCGCACCCGATGCCGGCCGCGCCGGCCACGACCTCAACTATCTCGCGCGCAGCGGTGCCCTGTCCTTGATGCCGCTCGCGAACCAGCTCCCGGTGATCCCCGGACTCCAGGTCGCCGATCTGGCGGGCGGCCTGCAGGCGGCGTTCCTGATCACCGCCGCGCTGAGCCAGCGGGCGCACGCTGGCCGTGGCGCACGGGTGGAGGTGTCGATGGCCGGCCTGATGCGGACCTGGACCGCGTTACCCCGCGCGGCACGGCGCGCCGGCCTTGAAGGCCTGGGACTGACCGGCGAGATCCCCTGCTACCGCGTCTATGCCACCGCCGACGGCCCGATCACGGTTGCCGCGCTGGAACCGAAGTTCTGGGCCACGCTCTGCAAGGCGATCGACCGCGAGGACCTGACCCCCCGACAATTCGATACGACCGCCAGCGACGAGCTCCAAGCGCTCTTCAAGACCGGTTCGCGGGAGCACTGGATGCGTCGCTTCGGCGACCTGGACGTCTGCGTCGAACCGGTCCGCTCGCTCGACGAATCGGAAGGGAACTGAGGCGGCCGTTCTGGCCGCCTCAGCCGGACCCGTCAGTCGGCGCTTACCAGGGAGCCGAAGAGGCCGTCGGCTTCGTCGTTGATCCCGGCGGCGAAGTACAGCGTGTTGGTGCTGGCCCCGTTGCTCCCGTTCCCAAAGCGCAGCCCCCACAAGCCCTGGATGACGATCGGGGCACTGGTCTCACTCTTCAGCTGCCCACTGAATGCACCCGTTCGCAGGCTGAAGCCGTTGATGCGGCCATCGCCGAAGTTGCCGACCAGCAGGTCGTTGTGGAAGCGACCGAAGCCGGACGGCGCGATGGCCAGGCCCCAGGGCGAGTTCAGCGATCCGCGGGAGGCGACCCGACGTAGCAGGTGCCCATTGAGGTCATAGGCATCGACAAAGCCGTTGCCCGGTCCGGCCTGGTCGTCGTGCTTGTCCGGTTTCTGCATCGCGTAGGTCACGTAGAGAACGTCGCCGAGGTTCTGGATGTTGAAGGGCGCAAAACCGGCAGGGATCGTCGGGTCGGCAAATGAGCCGTCCAGCGTCACCATCTGGTAGCTGGTGTCGAAGACTTCGATGGTCCCGAAGCGGAAGTTGCTGGCATAGATGTGATCTGCGCCGTTGTTGCCGATCGCCAGTCCCTTGTAGACCGCGCCGTCACCGACAGCAGACCGGTCGACCTCGATGCGCGCTCGATGGAAATTGACCGCCGGGTTCCAGCCTGCGATGGTCCCATCCTCGGTGGCGAAGAGGAACCGGTCGCCGTTGAACGCCGTCCCCGCGCCGTTGAAGACGGTCCCGGTCGGGGCGCCGCCGTCGCTGCCGTCGGGTTTTGGAATCGCCACGACGAACTGGCCGCCGCCCTGCGACGGCGGGGCCTGGATCGCGTTTCCGGCCCCGTCGTAGAGGGTCGTTACGCCGGCGTTGTTGTCCGACACCCACATGGGCGTGGTGGCGCCGGCCGAGATCCCCCAGGGATTAACCAGGTGCGCGTCCAAATTCTGAGCAAGACCGGGTATATCGCTGACCAGGTTGCTCTGGTGGTAGGCACCTCGGGCGACGGCGGCCTGGGCCGTGGCCACGGGTGCCGCGAGCACCAACCCGGTAGCCATGGCGATCGATAGGCGGAGCAGACGGTTCACAGACATGGTTGCCTCCTTTGACGGCAGATCAGCCGATCCTTAGAGGCTTGTACCGGAGGGCGTTACACCGCCTTAACCGGTTTCTCAGCCGGCTCTCAAGGAAACCTCACGTTTATCGGCGAAAATGGTCCGGGAATTCTGACTGGGAAGGTGTCTAGTGATGAGGCGTAATCGTTGGCTCGCGCTGCCGCTTGCCCTGGTGGCGGCGGTCGCTATCGGCGTTGCCGCAGTGCAGGCAGCGCCCTCGCCATCACCGTCGGCGGGAACCAGCTCGAAGAACTACGGCCAGGTCTTCATGGATAAGCTCGCCGGGATCCTGGGGTTGAAGAGCAGCACGGTCCAGGATGCCTACAAGAAGGCCCAGCTGCAAACGGTCGACCAGATGCTGGCTGACGGCCAGATCACGCAGGCGCAAGCCGACGCGATGAAGGCCCGCATCAATGCCGGGCAGGCGTTGGGCCCGGTCGGCGGGTTCCGTGGGTTCGGCTTCAAACGCGGCAATTTCGGCGGTCGCGGGGTGGTGGGGCAGCTGCAGAGCGCTGAGCTGAATGCGGTAGCGTCGGCGCTTCACATGAACGCCGCCGACCTGAAGACCGCATTGCGCTCCGGGAAGACCCTGAGCGATCTCGAATCGCAGCAGAAGGTCAGCGACAGTGCGGTGAAGAGCGCCATGAAGAGCGCCGCCAAGGGCGTGCTCGATCAGGCGGTCAAGGCGGGAACCATCACGCAGGCGCAGGAAGATGCGATGCTGGCGCGCGTCGGCAGCGGCAATCTTCGCGGATTTGGATTCCCCCGTTGGTCGCCCGCCCCAGCGTCGCCCGGCGCCCCGTCACAATCGCCGGCAGCCACACCGGCCGCGTACTACTCGACGATTTAGCGCGCGGTTCCCACGCCGTCGCGACGAAGCGAGCACGCCCCGGCAACAGTTACCCGGCCCGCTTCGTCGTCGTTGTGTTCTTGACCTAAGCTGGTCTCGGGAGGAGTGGCAGCGTGCCACGCATTTTGCACTGGCTTCAATTCCTCGTTGCCGCACTGGAATTGCCGCCTGATCCGAAGCAGCGGCAGTTCTGGGTCCGAATGGCGCGCCTGCAGCTGATCTA
>DATASI010000005.1:0-7633 GCA_036269255.1 Candidatus Dormiibacterota bacterium | reverse complement strand
CAGCCCGGCAGCCCGCACGCGCTGCGCCAGCTCTTCGCCGGTTTCTCCCATCGTGACCAGCGCCGTCGCGCGCTTCGCGATCGTCTGCGCCAGCGGCTCGAGATCGATGCCCTTGTTGCGACCGCCGGCAATCAAGATGATGGGCTCGCTGAAGGCGGCCAGCGCTTTGTAGGTCGAGTCCGGGTTGGTCGCCTTGGAGTCGTTGAACCATCGCACGCCGTTGAACCGGCCGACGAACTCGAGGCGATGCTCGACCGCTTTGAACTGACGGACTGCTTCCGCGATCGCATCCGTTTGAACGCCGGCCGCCTCTCCAGCGCCGATCGCGGCCATGACGTTGCTCAGGTTGTGGGCGCCAGGAAGCGGCACCTGGGCCGCCGGCATGACGCGGCGCATCCCGCCCTCGTCCCGGATGACCAGCCCGTCTCCATCGATGGTGACCACCGCGCCGTGGCCGGCCTCCAACCCGAAGCCGATCACCTGTCCGCGGGTTTTTGACCGCATCGCGGCGCAGACCGGATCATCGAGGTTGAGGACCGCGTGGTCCTTGGGCGTCATAAACGCGATCGCGCGAGATTTGATTTCCGCATAGCGCTCGAACGATTTATGGCGGTCGAGGTGGTCGGGTGTGACGTTGAGCACGGCGCCGATCTGGAGGCGGGGCGAGGTGATCGACTCGAGCTGAAAGCTGCTCAGCTCGAGGACCACCCAATCGTCCGGCCGCAGCTGGTCGACGCGGTCGAGCACGGGCTCCCCGATATTGCCGCCGCGCATGACCTGCAGGCCGCCGGCTCGAAGCACGTCGGCGGTCAGGGCCGTGGTGGTCGTCTTGCCGTTCGTCCCCGTGATGCCCACGATCCGGCTGGGGCAATGCTTGAAGAAGAGATCAATCTCACTGCTGACCTCGATCCCCCGCCGCCTCGCGGTTTCGACCAGCGGCTCATCCCACGCCACGCCCGGGCTGACCACCAGCAGGTCGGTGCCGTTGAGATCGTCTGGACCATAGGCGCCCAGGTGCGCCGGGATGCCGGCCTCCTCGAGCTCGTGGCGGAGCTCGGGCGTCTCGGCACGGTCGATGACGCGAACGGAGCCGCCCTGGCGCCGGATGAAAGCCGCGGCCGCCCGCCCACTGCGGCCGAAACCAAGGATCAAGGCCTGCCGCTGGTTCACGCGGCCGATCCCGGGCGCGCCAGCGCCACTGTGAGGACCGCCGCGAGCAACGATCCGGCCCAGAACCAGAGGGCCAGCGGCGTCTCTTTCCAGCCGGACACGATGAAGTGGTTGTGCAGCGGCGACATGCGGATGATGCGCTTGCCGGTCATCTTGAAACTGGCCACCTGCGCGATGACGGAGACGGTCTCGATCACGAACACCAGCGCGAGAAGGGGCAAATACCAGATGAAACCGGTGGTGATGGCGGCGGCCGCCATCGCGGTGCCCAGCGCCAGGCTGCCAGTATCGCCCATGAACAGCCGCGCCGGGAACAGGTTGTAAAAGAGGAATCCAACCAGTGCGCCGGCCAGCACCGCCGGCATGATTCCGGCACTGGAATGCTCCAGGACCGCGATCGCCGCGAGGGCGCCAAAGCTGATCGCGCCGGTTCCAGCCGCGAGCCCATCGCTGCCGTCGGTGAGGTTGAAAGCGTTCGATCCGGCGGCGACCGCTACGGCGCTTACCAGGACGATCCACCCGCCGAGGTCATGCCGGCCGTCGAAGGGAACGAGCTGAACCGTGAAGTGCCAGGCCATAGCGAGCAGACCGAGCACGGCTCCCGTGGCGAGCTGGATGACGATTTTCTGCCGCGCCCGGAGCCCGAGATTGTGGCCGCCGCTGATCTTGGCGTAGTCATCGAGGAAACCCAGCGCCCCGCCCGCGAAGAGCGCCAGCAGCACGAATGCGCCGGCGGTCGAGCGGTCGGCGATCACGTAGAGGACGAGCGCGACCAGGAGAAAGACCAGTCCGCCGGCCGTCGGCGTGCCGGCCTTCACCTGATGGGCGGCGGGGCCCTCCTCTCGGATCAGCTGACCCATCCGCGCTCGCGCGAGCTGGCTGATGGCAACCGGATAGATCAAGGCACTCATGACCAGGGCAACCAGGAACAGCGCCAGGACGACGATCACGACTGCCGGATCCGCTCGACCACCGCCTCGAGCCGCATCCCGCGGGAGCCCTTGACGAGCACGCGAGCGTTGGGATTCAGCAACGGATCGAGCGCGGCAACCGCCTGATCCGCGGTCCCGACGACGAAGGCATGCTCTTGATTCAGGCCGGCGCGGCGGGCCGCATCGATGACGGTGGGCGCGTATTCGCCGATCGCCATCACGACGTCGGCGCTCGTTGCCGCCAGAGCGCCGACCTCCGCATGGGCGCGTTCGGCGTGGTCACCGAGCTCGAGCATGTCGCCGAGAACCGCGACCCGTAGCGCGCCCTGGGGTGCCAGGCGCAGCACCTCGAGCGCGGCTTCCATCGACCCGGGGCTCGCGTTGTAGGAGTCGTCGATCACGGTGGCGCCCTTGCGACCGGCGACGACGTTCATCCGCCGGGACGGCGGTGCAAACCCGTGGAGCGCTGAAGCGATGGCGCCGGCGTCGAAACCGAATTCGAGCGCCACGGCCGCAGCTGCCAACGCATTCGAGACGCTGTGCTGTCCAGGAATTCGCAAGAAGACCTCCGCCCTACCCCTCGGCGTGTGCAGGTTGAAGGTGCTGCCGTCGAGGCCGTGCAAGCGAATCTTGTCCGCTCGCACCTCGGCGTGGTGGCTCAGGCCGTAGAACGTGACGCGGCGCGCCACCGATGCCATCGCGCGCACCCTCGGGTCGTCGGCATTCAGGATGGCCAGCCCGCCGGGCGCCAACCCCTCGACCAGCTCGCGCTTGGCAGCCGCCACCGCCTCGATCGACCCGAGAAATCCGACGTGCGCGAGTCCGACGTTGAGCACAACGCCGATATTCGGCGGCGCCGTCTTCGTCAGCTCGCGAATCTCTCCGGCCCGCGACATGGCGTACTCGAGCACAAGCGCCCGATCCCCGGCGTCCATCTGGAACACCGTCATCGGGATCCCGGTGTAGGTGTTCAAGTTCCCCTCGCTCTTGTGCACCCGAAGCCGGCGTCCGAGCACATGCGCGATCAGCTCCTTGGTCGTCGTCTTGCCGGCACTGCCGGTGATGGCGACGATGGGCACCGCCTGGCGCCGCAGGCGATCGCTGGTCAAATCGAAGAGCGCCTGACGGGTGTCGGCCACCTCGATGACGGCTGGTCCTCGAATCCCTTCTGGCATGCGCTCACAGAGGATGCCGCTGGCGCCCCGCTCCGCCGCCTGGGCGATGAAGGCATGGCCATCCTGGTGCTCACCGCGCAGGGCGACAAAGAGGCCGCCGGATGCGACCTCCCTGGAATCGATCACGAGCCGCTGGAAGGCGGCCTCGCTGGGGCCCGCCACCAGGCGTCCATGTGTCGCGTCGAGGACTTCGGCTAAAGACATACCCACCGCTTCCCTATTGTCGCCATCCCCCTCGTCCCCATGTCAGGGCGCGATCTGCCACTGGGTGATGAGCGCGTTGGCGACCGTCTTCCAGATCGGCGCCGCAACGTAGGCGCCCTCGAAGAGGACCTTTGGCTTGCGGGTGATCACCAGCATGATGAACTGGGGATGGTTCGCCGGCAGAAAGCCGACGAAGGAGCCGATCGTCTCGTCTTTGGCGTACGTGCCGTTGATGGGAATGCTGGCCGTGCCGGTTTTGCCCGCGACCTGATTCTTGAACCCGTCGGTCTTTGCGGCGAAGCCCGACCCGTGCTCGACCACCGAAACCATCATCTGGGTCATCTGCTGGGCGGTTTTCGGACTGATCACCTGCCGTACCACCCTGGGCGCGACCGGATGACGGACCCCGTTCTGATCGATCATCGAATCGACGACGTGGGGCCAAACGAAGTTTCCGCCGGTGGCCACGACGTCGACGGCCGCCAGCATTTCGATCGGCGTCGCGTCGACGCCCTGGCCAAACGACGCGGTTGCGAGCTGCGACGCCTTCCACTGCGCCAGTGGCGCCAGAGGCGCGGCGGCTTCTCCGGCGACATCGACGCCGGTGGTGGTCCCAATCCCGAATCGTTGCAGGTACTGGTAGAAATTCGCCGCTCCCTCGAGCTGTTCCGCCTTGATCGCGCCGACGTTCAGGGAGTTTTCCAGCACCTGAGTCATCGTCACGAGTCCGTGCGCCCGGCCATCCCAGTTGTGGATCGCGTAGCCGCCAACCACCGCCGTGCCCGTTTCATTGAAGCGGTAGTCCGGCGTGATCGCGTGGTCGTCCAACGCGCCGCCAAGGGTGACGACCTTCATGACCGAACCCGGCTCGTAAAGATCGGAGACCATCGGATCCCGGAACAGATCGGTGGAGGTGGTCGCGAACTGATTGGCGTTGTAACTGGGCGCGTCAGCCCAGGCGACGATCCGCCCCGTATTGGGTTCCATGATGATCAGCGAACCGCTCTCGGCCTGATATTTCTGCACGCCGTCGGCCAGAGCGCGCTCGGCCATCACCTGGATGGTGCTGTCGAGGGAAAGCTGGAGCGTCATCCCATTGACCGGATCGCGGCGCTGGCGGTCGCTGAGGACGATTGGACGATTGGCCAGGTCGCGAACCGTGGCCTCGAATCCGTCCTGGCCCTGCAGTGTTTTGTTGTAGTAGCCCTCGATGCCGTAGTTGCCGACTCCCGCATCGTTGGCGAAACCAAGCAGGTTGGCAGCCATGCTGGTTCCCGCGACACCGCCGTCGACGTAAGCACGCTCGGTCTCGGCGATCTTGCCGATCCCCGGGAGCCGGAGGTTGTCGAGCTGCTGTCCGACGGCTGCCGGCATACGACGGGCGAGGTACACGAACTGGCGTGTCGTCGCCAGCTTCGTCATGATCTCGTCCGGCGTCAGCTGCAGGATGGGCGCGAGCGTGTCCGCGATGTGCTGGCGGTCCGAGGCCGCAATCTGGTCCGGCGACGCAAAAACCGAAAACACCGGCGTGTTGGTGACCAGCAAGGCGCCGTTTCGATCCACGATGTTGCCGCGGACGGCGGGGAGGGTGATGGTGTCGTCGTGGTAGGCGGCGGCCAGCCGCGACATGTCGTCGTGGCGGAGCACTTGCCAGTAGGCCAGGCGGCCCAGCAGCACCAGGTAGGCGCCGAGGACGATGGCGAGCAGCGTGACGATCCGTGAGCGCGGCTCGAGACCCTGGACCCCCGACGCCCTCATGGGCCGGCTACCGCGTCGTGACGGGGTGAACCAGGAGCGGGCGGCCGGTCAGCGAGGCGAGCACGGCAAGAACGTGATCCCAGACGCCGGTCGTGCCCGTGCCGGCGGGCAGAGGACCCAGCGCTATCGGCGAATTGGTGGCTTTGACGAATTGCCAGCGGCTCGGATGTGACAAGCCGAGTTGCTGGGCGGCGATGGCGACGCGATTGGCGGCGCGATCGACGGCGAGCTGGGCCTGGAGCTGGTCGTGCTCGCCGCTGAGCCGGGCCTGCTCCTGCTTCAGCGTCGCGATCTGGTAGCTCGCCTGGGTGGCGGCGGCTGACTGGGCCACGAGCAGCAGGGCAGCCGCCACCAAGGAGATCGCTCCGACGAGCGGCGAGATCGAAGGCCGGCCGCGACTCCGGCGCGCGCGCGAAGGGGATGACGCGCGCGCCGGAGGGGTCGGATCGGGCCGGCGGGGCCGCAAAACGAGTAGATGCCCAGGAGGGAGAGGCTCCACCATGCGGCCGCTCAGGTATTGACTTGTGGAATGACATGGACGAGGTTCATAGCTTCTCCGCGACTCGTAATTTCGCTGACCGGGCCCGGGGGTTTTCCCGGACCTCGGCTTCTGACGGGGTGATCGGCTTGCGCGTGATCACGCGCACGGAACGCTGGTGCCCACAGAGACAGACGGGCGCTTGGGGCGGACAGATACAGTCTGTTGCTTCGACGTTGAATAGGTTCTTTGCAATCCTGTCCTCGAGGGAGTGGAAGGAGACGACCCCTACGCGCCCACCGCTAGCGAGCACTGTGATCGCAGCCTTCAACCCGGTTTCGATTGCTTCGAGCTCACGATTGACGGCGATCCGCAGCGCCTGAAACGTGCGGGTGGCCACGTGGATGCCAGGTGGCCAGGCGCCGCGCGGGATAGCCCCGGCAACGACGTCGACCAGATCGCGCGTGGTCTTCAGCTGCGCCCGCCGTCGCCGTTCCACGATTCGCTGGGCGATGCGCGCCGCCCACCGCTCCTGGCCGTAGTCCTTGAGGATGCGCCGCAGCTCGCTCTCCGGTTCGCGGTTGAGCAGGTCGGCGGCGGTCCAGGGCTGACTTCGGTCCATGCGCATGTCGAGGGGCCCCTCCTGCTGGAAGCTGAAGCCCCGCTCAGGGTCGTCCAGCTGGATCGATGAGAGGCCGAGGTCGAAGACGACGCCGTTGACCGGCCGGCCGATCTGTTCGGCGGCGCGGTCCAGCTGGGCGAAGTTGGTGTGCTCCAGGGTCACGGCGACATCTGGAGGCACCGGTTCCCGGGCGAACCGCTCGAGGGCAGTGGCATCCCGGTCGATACCGAGGAGCACGCCGCCCGGTCGAATCCGCTCGAGCAGGGCGCGCGCGTAGCCACCGCCGCCGAGGGTGGCGTCGATGAACGCCTGCCCGGGGGCTGGTCGAAGGCTGCTTATGACGTCTTGTAAAAGTACGGGTCGATGTCCGGACGGCCCGGACGATATGAGCGGCCCCTGTGTGGAGAGGCCGCCAGAAAGATCGCGTCGAGGGCGGCCGACTCGGTCACGTGCTCTGGGCACGTCGCCGCTCGGCCACCTGGTCCTGGATACGCGTGTACTCTTCCGGGGTCGCTTCGCCGATATGCCGCCAGTTGTCGTCGTTCCAGATCTCGATCAGGTTGTTGACGCCAACGATCCAGGCCACCGTTGAGATTGCGGCGTACTGACGCTGGTCGGCGGACAGGACGATCCGTCCTTGGGCGTCGAATTCGCACTCCCGGGCGGCGCCGAACATCATGCGGGCGAGCCGCCGTTCTTCTGCCGGCGTCGTCGAACCCAGGCGCAAGCCCTGCTCCATCCCCCACTCCTGCGGTGGATAGACCTGCAGGCAGCCCTCGGCGCCCTTGGAGATGATGGTTCCCGATGGCAGCTGTTCGCGAAAGCGGGCTGGGATGGCGACGCGACCCTTGGTGTCCACCGCATGCCGGTACGTTCCCAGGAACATCAGAGGTCGCCACCGACTGTCTCATTCTCCCCACTTTTCCCCACTTCGTGCCACCGACACGCCGAACGCTACCACTGCGACAGCTGCCTGTCAACAAATTCCGACTAAATCTTGTGGCCTTGTAGGCGCATAGAAAAAAGGCCCCTAGATGTAGTGGTCTACATCCCAAGGGGCGTCACTGGACAGGGAATCAGCAGAGGCTGTGAGCGCGGCGATGAGAGAGTGAGTCCGCCGGTAAGCCGAGTTCTGTTCCCCGCTTCAGCCGGACTAGCCGGCGCGCCGTGGGGCGGCAGTCATCCGTCTCGGTCGCCAGTTGCCTGGCGGCTCTAGCGACCTTACCCGAGGACCGGCCGAGCCAGCCGTTGCGTCCTCCTATTCGGTCTTGCTCCGGGTGGGGTTTACCGAGCC
>DATASI010000004.1:0-17121 GCA_036269255.1 Candidatus Dormiibacterota bacterium | reverse complement strand
TGCGCGAGCCGCTCGAAGCACCGCGCTCGCGCAGTATGCACGAGACCGTCTCCGTCTTTGCCTACGGCGTCAGCCGCAATTATCTCGAGCAAGCGATCAGCGAGCTGCACGTTCCGATCCGGGTGCAGACCCACGTCGAGGAAGCCGACCTGATCCTGACCCTGAAGAACTATTACCGTCGCAAGGATTCACCGCTGAAAGAAGCGGAGGCGGACGGCATTCCGATCCAGGTGCTCAAGAGCAACACCATCACCCAGATCAAGAACGCGCTCAGTCGGATGTATCAGCTCGACACGCCGGATCCGACCGAGTCGGCGCTGCAAGAGACGCTCGAAGGCATCAGTCGCGCCAAGACGACACATTCGATGGTCGAGCTCTCACCGCAGAACGCGTATGTGCGCCGGTTGCAGCACCAGCTGGTCGAGCGCCACGACCTTACGGCGCGCAGCACCGGCAAGGAGCCGAACCGCCGGCTGCGCATTTACACGACTGCCGATTAGCCCATTTCGCTCCATCTGGGGGAGGGTGGGGTGGGGGTATAGTTCCTGCCAACCGATGGAAACCGCTAGCAAACCGGGCGGCTTCTTCATCACGTTCGAGGGACCTGAAGGCGGCGGAAAATCGACCCAGATCCATCGCCTGGCGGCGTCCCTGGCTGAGCAGGGCTACTCCGTCTGGACCACGCGAGAGCCCGGCGGGACGCGTGTCGGCGAGATGATCCGCCCCATCCTGCTTGACCGGCAGCAGGCGCCGCTGACCGCCTGGTCGGAAGCGCTGCTGTTCAGCGCGGCGCGGGCACAGCACGTCGAGGAGGTGATCCGCCCTCGCCTGACGCGGGGCGAGCTGGTGCTCTGCGATCGTTATGCGGACTCGACGCTCGCCTACCAGGGGTACGGTCGCGGGCTCGACCTGGAGACCCTGCGCCAGCTGCAGCGCCAGGCAACCGGCGGTCTGCAACCCGACCTCACCATCCTGCTGAACCTGCCGGTACGCGCCGGGCTGGCCAGGATTCCCCAACCCGACCAGGACCGTCTCGATCGCGAGACGGAGTCCTTTCACCAGCGGGCGCGGCACGGCTACCAGCGGCTGGCGGCCGCCGAACCCGCTCGCTGGCGCGAGGTCGACGCCTCGCTGCCCGCAGATCGGGTCGCGGCCCACATCCTGGAGCTGGTGACCCAGGCGCTCGAGCGGGCGGGCGTGCGCCCCGTGGAGCGGCGATCCGCATGAAGCTCCTGATCGCCGTGGTCCATAGCGAAGATGCCTCATCCACCATGGACGCGCTCAACGATCGCGGGATTTCGGTGACACGCTTTGCCAGCTCCGGCGGGTTTCTTCAGCACAAGAACGTCACCTTGATGTCGGGCATCGACGACGATCGCATCGAGGAGGTCCTCGGCTTGATCAAGGAGAACTGCCGGACACGCAGCGAGTTCATGAACCCGATGCCGCCCCTGGTCGAGCCCGGTGACTTCTTCGTGCCCTATCCGGTCGAGGTCCAGGTCGGCGGCGCCACCGTCTTCATCGTCACCGTCGATCGCTTCGAGAAACTCTGAGCCTCCACCGACTCCGGAGCGCATGATCCCGGGACTGGGCACGGCGCTCAACACCGGTGCCGTGCTGGCCGGGACGACCGTGGGCCTGAGCCTGGGCGGCGTCATTCCTGAGCGTCTGCAACGGAGCATCCGGGTCGCGATTGGGCTGTTCGTGTGCGTCTACGCGATCCAGATGACCTTCAAGACGCACAACCCGCTGGTGCTACTGCTCAGCACGCTGATCGGGGTTGTCATCGGCGAGCTGCTGCGGCTCGACGATGGTCTGCAGGCGATCGGCGCCCGGGCCGAACGCCGGCTGCGCCGCGGTGGCGAACCGGGTAGGGTCTCGCTCGCCTTTATCACCACCAGCCTGATCTTTTGTGTCGGGCCCTTGACCGTGCTCGGCTCGTTCCTGGATGGGACCAAGGGCGACATCACCGTGCTCGCCATCAAGTCGACGCTCGACGGGGTCAGCTCGATCGTCTTTGCGGCAACGCTCGGCTGGGGAGTCTACCTTTCGGCGGCCAGCGTACTCATCGTCCAGGGGCTTCTGACGCTGATCGCCGTCGTCCTTCACGCCGAGCTGTCCGATCTGGAAACCGCCGAGCTAACCGCCGCCGGGGGGATCGCCGTACTCGCCATCGGCCTCGGCTTGCTGGAGCTGAAAAGCATCCGCGTCGCCAACTTCCTGCCGGCGCTGGTGGTCGCCCCGCTGCTGGCCGGGCTGCTGCACGCGATCCACGCGCTTTGACCGTACACTTAGGCGGCGTCCAATGGCGAGCTCTCAGGCGGGCGACGGACGGAGGGTGGACTGGTTCGGCGCCGGTGTGGGCCTGATCGCCGCGGTTGCGATCCAACTGCTGGGTGGCACGCTGTTGTTCGGGTCGGCTCGCCCGAGTATCGTCTCGCAGGGCCTGCTCACCCTGGCCGCGCTCCTCTGCGGCGGCGCGCTTGCGGGAGCCATCGGTCCGGTCGAGGGTGCCACCTGGAACGGTGTTATCGTGGCCGTAGGTTTCATCGTGGTCGAGGAGCTTGCCGGGGCGCTCGGACCGTTGGGACGCTTTGGCTCCGCCGGGCTCGACACGCTGGGGCTGGTTATCGACGATGTGTTGGTCTTGAGTGGAGGAACCCTCGGTGGCATGGTCGTCGGTGCCCTGCGCAAACGGCGACCACCTGTCCGCCGCTAGTGGAACGGAATCTAGCCAAAGGAAGTATTGAGGATGCAGGTGGAAAGCGGCTCGGTCGAAACGCTCGGCTCGCGGATCGTGCAGAACGTCAGTCGCGTCCTGGTCGGCAAGGAAACCGAAGTCGAGCTCTGCGTGATCGCGCTGCTCAGCCGCGGCCACATTTTGATCGAGGACGTCCCCGGGGTTGGCAAGACCATGCTCGCCAAATCGCTGGCGCGCTCCCTCGGCTGCTCCTTCGAGCGCCTGCAGTTCACGCCCGACCTGCTGCCCTCTGACGTAACCGGCGTCAACATCTATAGCCCGTCGACGCAGCAGTTCGAGTTCCGCCAAGGACCCGTGTTCACCCAGATCCTGCTGGCCGATGAGATCAACCGGGCCACACCCAAGACACAGTCCGCCTTGCTCGAAGCGATGGAAGAACGGCAGGTCACCGTCGACGGCACCACCTATCCGCTGCCGATGCCTTTTGTCGTGATGGCGACCCAGAATCCGGTCGAGTTCGCCGGTACCTTCCCGCTCCCCGAAGCGCAGGTCGACCGCTTCCTGATGCGGATCAATCTCGGCTATCTCGACGTCGCGCACGAGGTCCAGGTGTTGGACCGCTTCCAGCGCAATTCTCCGATCGATGAGCTGGAACCGGTTGCCTCCGCAGAGGAGATGCAGGCCGGCCAGCGGGCGGTCCAGGAGCTCTACGTCGACGACCAGCTGAAGGAATACATCGCCCGCGTTACCCACCGGACGCGCTCGCACACAGACATCGCGCTCGGCGCCTCCTCGCGTGGCTCGCTCGGCCTCTTCCGCGCCTCACAGGCACGAGCGGCCCTGGAAGGCCGCGACTTCGTGACCCCGGATGACGTCAAGGCGCTGGTCCACCCGGTGCTCGCGCATCGGCTGGTGCTCAAGGCGAATGCCGAGCTTCGAGGACTGACCGCCGAGAAGGTGTTGAACCAGATCCTGCAGGGGGAGCCGGTGCCGCCACCGAGCGTCGTCTCACGCTTCGGGCGCCGGGTGGCCAGCTAAAGCCAGGACAGGGAACCCATGCGACTCCCGCGCTTGCCCCTGGTCACCGCGCTCGCACTCCTCTTCTTCTTCGCCTACATCACCGGGATCCGGCTCGCGTACAGCCTGCTGTACGCACTGGTGCTGCTGTTCGCGGTCAGCTATCTGTGGAGCCGTCTGGCGGCGGACAACCTGAGCCTCGAGCGCGTCAGTCCCGAAGGGCAGTTCCAGGTGGGCGACGAGTTCGTCGAGCAGTTCTCGATCCAGAACCGGTCCTGGATCCCGGTCCCGCTGATCGAGCTCATCGATCACTCCAACCTCCCGGGCTACACCGCCGGCCGGGTCTTCAGCCTCAAGGGGCGCCGCACGCGCCGCTGGACGTCGCGGGGCCACTTCAAACAGCGCGGCCTGTTTACCTTCGGGCCGGTTGAAATCCGTTACAGCGATCCGTTTGGCCTTTTCCCTCGAGCGCTGCGGGTGGGCGGCAGTCGTTCCGTGGTCGTCTATCCGGTGATCCGGCCGATTGGCGCGCTGGAGGCGCTTGCGCCCAGCAGTGCCGGCGACGAGCAGCTGCGCGGCCGCGTCCTCGACATCCCCCCCAATGCAACCACGATCCGCGAGTACGTGCCGACAGACAGCGTGAAACGGATTCACTGGGCATCATCGGCCCGGTTGGGGCGGCTGATGAGTCGCAGCTTCGAAACGCGCGAAGGTGGCGACGCCTGGATCGTCCTCGACCTGCAGGCCCAGGTGCATGCGGGCGAGGCGCCCGACTCGACGCTCGAGTACGCAATGAGCATGGCCGCCTCGCTCGCCGATGCGGCCTTGCGTCGCGGCAGCGCCATCGGGCTGGTCAGCAACGACAGCCAGCTGAACGCCATCGAGGCGGCGCGGGGAGATCAGCAGCGCAATAAGCTCTTCGAGTACTTCACGCTGGCGCAGGCCGATGGGTCGGTCTCGCTGGCGAGCCTGCTGGCGTCGCAACGGCAGGAATGGCAGCACCGCGGCGGGTTGATTGTGATCACCCCCTCCGGCGAGGAGCACTGGATCGAGGCGCTGCTCGACCTCGGCATTCGCGGGCACCGGAGCCTGGTTGTCTACCTGGACCCGCGTGGCTTTGGCGGAACCCAGCCGGCGCTGGCCGCCGCCGGACGCTGGCGCCAGGCGTTGAACTGGTGGATGGTCGAGGGGCCGGACGATGTCGCCGTCGTTCGGGAGGCACAGGGTGCTGCAGGTTAACCTCGGCACCGTCATCCTGCTACTGGCGGCGCTCGGGGGCGCGGCCTGGGCGACGGGCTTGTTGCGGGCCCAGTTCCACGAGGGCCAGCTCCTCGTCTCCGCCGGGCGCGCGCCGCGCGTGATTCTCCGGTTCGACTTCCGCGACACCTGGCTGCTGCTTGCCTTCGTCCTGATCATGGGCTGGGCGGTGGCCGCCGCCGTCGAACGCTCGGCCTGGGTCCCGGATAGCGGCGGCCGGCTGGTTCCCGCCGTGGTCCTGGCGGCCCTCCTGGGATGGATCTTCAGCACGCTGCGCTTCTCTCGCGTCATTTACCTGGCGTGGTGCGTCCCGGTACTGTTGCTCGGGCTCGCGCTCTTCACCCCATCGCCTCTCACCAACAACCCAACGCTTCCGACCCTGCGTAAATGGCTGACCGACTTCCCTGGCAGCACGAACCTGCAACTACTGATCGGGCTGCTGGCGATGGTGCTCGTCACCGGGCTCTGGACCAGCTGGTGGACCTTTGGCCGCAAGAACGGCCTCGTCGGTCTTCTCCCGACCGGGACCATCCTAGCGGTCGAGATCATCAACGACACCAGCATCGGGCTCGCTTTCTTCACCCTGGTCTGGCTGGCGGCGGCAGCCGCCATCTTGCTCCGCATCAACTTCGTCGGACTGAAGAACAGCTGGCGGAGCCGTCGGCTTCCGCATGCCTCCGACACGGGATGGAATTTCGGCGAGATCGGCGTCGAGGCGACCATCGGCATTCTTGCGGTCGCCTTCATCCTGCCGCCCTTGAGCAATGCAGACATCAGCGGCCTGCTCATTCCCGGGGTGATGCGGCCGGACAGCTTCCACCCTTTCGGCATTGGCGGCTCGTCGCAAGGGAGCGGGACCGTCGGGAGCATCGGCTACAGCGACACCGTCCGTCCAGGGACACAGCTCAATGCCAGGCCGGAGACCGTCATGGTTGTCAGCGGGGACACCCCGGCTTACTCCCCCTACTGGCGCGGCGTCGCGCTCGGCGGCTGGGATGGAATCCAGTGGTATCCGCTGCCCAGCACGCCGGAGGTCCCGGTCAGGCTCCAGCCCCTGCTGCGGGCCGGCGTCAAAGTCCCCCGCGACGACTTGCCGACCGATTCCCAACGCATCCAGACCCTGCGCGATAGCTTCCGCGTCCGCGTCGGGCAGGACCAGACCAAGGGTGACATCTTCAGCGGCGGTGAGGTCGTCTCCCTCGGCAACGTCGCCGCCAGCTTGCAAGGGGTGATGACCTCCGTCCCGGCGCCGCCGGGCCGTACGCCCAGCCTGGTCAACGTCCAGGGTGACAACGCCCCGATCGCCAGCTTCGACACCATTGACCGCGTCAAGCTGGCCAGGCCGCTCTCGCCTCCCTATACCTATTCGGTCACCGAGGCGGTGCCGATTGCCGACGTCGCCGACCTCCAAGCTGCGGGCACCGATTATCCGGCCTGGCTTAGCCCATACGTGACGCTTTACTACGGAAACCGGCTCGCGGCCGGCTTCTCGACCGGGCGTGATGCTGAGATCACTGCGCTGGCCCAGTCGATCGTCAACCAGGCCCATGCGACCAATGCCTACGACAAGGCGAAGGCGATCGAAAGCTGGTTCCGTCAACGCGGCGCCTTTAGCTACGTGCTGAAACCACCGCAGGCGCCCGCGGGCGTGCGGCCCCTCGATTACTTTCTGTTCAACTCGAGGAAGGGCTTCTGCCAGGACTTCTCGAGCGCCATGAACGTGATGCTGCGCATGCTCGGGGTTCCAAGCCGCCAGATGAGCGGCTTTGGCCTGGGCGTCTACGACGACAAGACACGCCAGTACACCGTCAACTCCGTCGATGCCCACAGCTGGGTCGAGGTTTACTTCCCGGGCACCGGCTGGATCCCCTTCGAGCCCACGCCGGACAACAGCAATTTCCCGATCAGCTTGCCGGCGAATCGCAGCCAGCTCGGTTCCGGGGTACAGGTTCCCGCCACGGCTGCGACCAGGTCCAAGCCGGCGGTCAAGGACGTGCCACCCGGCGAGGGCGTCAGCGTGACCGGATCACCGTTTCCCGACCTCACGCGCCCGTTGCTCATCGCTGGCGGAGCGCTGCTGGTCCTCTTCATCGCCGGGCTATTGCTGGTGGTGCGCTGGCTGATCGGCGTCCGGGACCTGCCTCGGATCTGGAAACGCCTGCTGTTTCTCGGTGATCGCCTCAAGGTGCCGCGCCGGCCTGGTGACACGCCGCAGGAATTCGGTGGCCGGCTGTCGGCGTCATTACCAGGGCTCGACGACGAAGTCAATCGACTGGCGACGCTCTACACTCGCGCCAGCTTCCGGCGCGGCGGGCTGACGGGCGATGAGCTGATCGAGGCGCGCAAAGCCTGGCTTCGGGTCCGGGCCAGTTATCCGTCGCTGGTGGCGCGCGCCTGGCGGGACGCGCTGCGCAACGGCAAGGTGGTCAGCGCAGCGGCAGCCGCACCGTCTGAAAATCCCGAGCCATCACCGCACCCCTGACCTCGCCATTGCTCTCGCCGCGGTGGGTCAGCAGGAACCGCGTCTGCGGATGTTGCTGCATCAGCGCCTCGATGTCACGGCGGGCCAGGTGCATCGCGCCGGGATGCTCGCCATAGGTCATCTCGGAGATGACATGGTCGGAGGACGCTACCAGCGCCTCCAGCTGGTCCGACATCTCGGCATCGCCGGTGTAGCCTAGCCGGCTGCCGTCGCGTTCGATGGTGTAGCCAAGACAGTTGAGCCGGCTCGTGTGCCGCATCTTGAAGGCGGTCGCCGGACTTCCGTCGACCTCGAAGCGATCGCCGCCGTTGAGCTCATCGATGCGAAGCTGCAGCCGGTCCCAGGACAGCCGCCGCATGTCCTCACCCCAGGCGAGGTCGAGCAGCTGCTGTAAGTAGGCGGTGGTTCCCACCGGCCCGAAGATCCGCAGCGGCGGCGTGGTCTCGTTGTGCAGCACCCGGCCCAGCATCAGTCCGGCGAGCCCGAAGGTGTGGTCGGCGTGAAAGTGGCTGAGCAGGACGGCACGCGGGTCGTCGAGTGAAACGCCCGCTTTCGGCAGATGGACCGTGAGCGGGGCGCCGGCATCGAGCAGGATGGTCCGGTCGATGAGGATGCTGGCGTTGTAGGCATCGGGGGAGAAGGCAGCGCCTGTGCCAAGAAAGGTGATCTCCACCGGTCTTGACGCTACCAGACTCGAGCGGCGCCGACTCGCATGGTTACATTGCTGTCGTGGGCACGGTTGAAAAGGTGCGACTCACGCAGTGGTCGCACGGCGCCGGTTGAGCCTGCAAGATCGGTCCTGAGGACCTGGCTCAGGTCTTGAGCCACTTGCCCGCCCGACCCGTCAATCCGGACGTCCTCGTCGGCCTCGAGACCGGCGACGATGCCGCCGTCTACCGTTTGCGTCCCGATTTGGCGCTGGTGGTCACCACCGATTTCTTCACGCCGGTCGTCGACGACGCTTACACCTTTGGCGCGATCGCCGCCGCCAATGCGCTGAGCGACATCTACGCCATGGGGGCGCAGCCGCTGCTTGCCGTCAATCTCGTGGCCTTTCCCATCAAGGAGCTCCCCGCCACCGTGCTTGCCGACATCCTGCGCGGCGGTTCGGACAAAGTGCGCGAGGCGGGCATCGCCATCCTGGGCGGGCACAGCATCGACGACCACGAGCCGAAATACGGGATGGCCGTCACCGGGACGGTGCATCCCGAGCGCATCATCCGCAATCGTGGCGGGCGCCCGGGCGATGTCCTGATCCTCACCAAGCCCCTCGGCACCGGCATCATCACCACCGCTATCAAGCACGGCGTCGCGCCCGAGCACGCTGTGAGCGCCGCCGTGGAGAGCATGCTGCGGCTGAACGCCACCGCAGCCACGGCGATGTCCGAGGTTGGCGTCGACGCCGCCACCGACGTCACCGGGTTCGGCTTGCTGGGCCATCTGCATTACCTGGCCCTGGCGTCGGGGCTCGCGGCGCACGTGGAGAGCGACATGGTTCCGTTGCTTCCGGACGCGGAACGCCTGGCGGACGCCGGGGAGGTGCCCGGCGGGACCCGCAACAATGAACGGTTTCTCGTCACCAGGGTGCAGTGGCGAGATCGGGTCGCGGCGCCCCGGCGGACGGTGCTAAGCGACGCCCAGACCTCTGGTGGACTCCTGATCGCCGTTCCGCCCAGCCGGGCCGATCAGCTGGTCGCAGCGCTTGGCCGGCGGGCGGCGGGCGGTGCGGTCATCGGCGAGCTGGTGCAAGGCGAGCCGGGCCAGATCGAAGTCCGCTGAGCCGCGTCACAAGCTGACGACGGGTCGGTGACAGCCCGGTAACGGCGAGTTGGCGCCGACATATGGAGAGTGCGGCCGCATCCGTATTAGAGGATGGATATGCGCGTCATCTCGCTTCGAGGTCCGCACCCGCTGCTGCCGGGTACCGCCGATAATGTCAGCCAGTGCGCGCACTGGCCCGGGCGTCGTCCGATGACGATCGCCTTCTCATCGAGCGGGTGCGTCAGGGCGACGAGGATGCGGCCCGCGCGCTCTTCGAACGCTACTTCGACCGTATCTACAACTATGTCTATGCCCGCCTGGGGCGCGTCGAGGACGCGGAGGACCTGGCCATCGACACGATGACCCGGAGCCTCACCCGTCTCGATCTGTTCCACGACCAGGGCGTCGCCTTTTCTTCCTGGGTCTACCGGATTGCCCACAACGCCACCATCGACCACTACCGCCGGCAGGGCAAGGTCACGCTCGTGCCGCTCGAGAATGCCAGCCTGCCGGAGTCGGCGGATCCCTCGGAGCTGGCGATGGAACAACTCTCCAACGATGAGCTTCGCCAGGCGCTCCGCGAGCTGACCGACGAGCAGCAGCAGGTGCTGATCCTGCGCTTCTTCCAGGACCTCACGGCGGTTCAGGTTGCCGAAATCACCGGCAAGTCGGTCGGGGCGGTGCAGGCGCTTCAGCATCGGGCGCTCGGGTCGCTGGAGCGAGCCTTGAAAGCGAGGACGGTCCAGTGAGAGCCGAAGGGCAGCGGCTGGAGGCGCTCGCCGAGCGGCTACGCGCCGTCGAGCCGGCGATGCCCTCGCCCGGGGCGAAGATCCGTGGGTGGAACATCGTGGCGGCGTCGGTGCAGCACGCGGGCCGGCCGCGGCGCCCGGCCGGCTCGGTCTGGCGGGCCGCACTGGCCTTTGCGGCGGCCGCCCTGCTGCTGGCGGCAGGCGCCGTCGCAGCCTCGGCCAACAGCCTCCCCGACTCGCCGCTTTATGCGGTCAAGGGCGTCCTCGAGCAGGTGCGCGGCGATCTCGCCCAAAGCCCGGCTGACCGTCTGACCTACCACCTCGAGCTGGCCCAGGTCCGCCTTACCGAGGCTGAGGCCATGATTGCTCGCCATCGCATCGACCTGGCGGATCAGGCGCTGGCCGCGATGAACGCGCAGCTGCAGGAGGCTGCTTCGGTCGTCACTGCGGAACAGGAGAGCGGCTCGGCGCTGGCGGCTGACATGCAGAACCGGCTCGAGCAGGCGATCACCGCCCACGATGCCCAGCTGGCCGGCCTCCAGGGTGAAGTCACGAACCCGGTTGCCCAGCAGGCGATCGCGCAAGCACGCGACCGTGCCGCGCAGGCGCTACAGGCCGTCCACAATGGGTCGAGCAACGGCAACGCGGGGAATGCCTCCGGCCAGGGTCAGGGCCAGTCCCATGGCCAGGGATCGCCTAAGGGGTCAGCGACTCCGCATCCGACGCCAAAGAAGTAGCCGCTCCTGCCCATCGCCGGCGTCCGGACCTGATCGCCGCCGCCCTGGTGGCGATCCTCCTGCTCGCCGTTGACCAGGCCACCAAGGCCTGGGCGAACGCCCAGCTGCCGTCGGGCAGGGAGATCACGATCGTCAACCATTGGCTCTGGTTCCGCCTGACGCACAACAGCGGCGTGACGCTGGGCTTGTTCAGCGGAAACAATGCCCTTGTCGGCGGCCTCTCCCTGCTGGTCGTGGTTGCCCTTGCCGTGCTGGCCTTCCGAGCCGGTGCAGGCGGCCGCATCGGCGCGATCGCGCTCGGCCTGGTGGCCGGGGGAGCGATCAGCAACCTCGTCGACCGGGTCAGGCTTGGCGCGGTCACCGACTTTATCGAGGTCCATGCCTTGCCGACCGACTTCAACCTCGGCGACGCAGCCATCCGCCTCGGAGTGCTGGTCTTTCTGCTGAGCCTGCTGGTCACCGCCCGTCGACGGCCTCGACCGGTTTCCGCCGGCTAGCTCGAGACGAGCTTCATCTTCCGGTTGTAGTTGTCGATCAGCGGCTGGAAGAGATCGTTCTCGGCTTTGTCGATCGCACTCTGGTCGACCGCCTGCAAGGCCTGGCCGTCGGCCTCAACCGCCGCGACATATTTCTGCGTGCCCGCGTAATCGTTCGCCTGGATGGCCGAGACGAGGGCCTGAAGGTCGGTGGCCGCCTTCTGCATGCCCTGCAGCATTGGCATGAAGGCCGCGGGGACGTCCGGAGGCTGCGCGAGGGTCATCGCCTTCTTGACGGTGGCCCCGGTGGCGGGCAGCTGGGTGGCCGTGCCGTTGAGGTCGTTGGCCTGCATGCTCTTGCCCACGGCGTCGAAGCTGCTGGCGGCGTCAAACAAGGCGTTGAGAAAGTCGACCTGTTTCTTGCTGATGACGATGCCCCGCTCGGCACTCGCCAGGGCCGAGAGCGCCGCGTCGACGCGCTGGCGGTCGTGGCCGATGGTTCCCTGCTCGGGGAGCGTCAGAACGGACGACTGCAGCCGTGGCCGGACCGCCACCAGCGCATTGCGGTCGGCGCGGACCGTCGGTTCCACCGAGGAGAGCTTCTGCCTGTAAGCAGTCAAGGCCGCCTTGGCCTTGGGGACGTCGGAGGTGCCGGTGCTGAGGTTGACGTTCTTGAGCGGATCCTGATTGAGGACGTCCACCACCGCGTTTTCGTGGTCGATCGTCCCCCGCAGCGCCCGGTCGGCATCGCCGACCGGGCCACCGGCTGCGGCGGCCCCGCCCAGGACGTAGCCGATCACCAGTAGCAGCACGAGGGCAATCCCACCGATGATCCACCATCGGCGGACGGGCGCCGCGGTCGGCTGGCGCACGAGTGTCGGATCCTGCACCGTTCCTGCGATGCCACCAGCGTAGCGCGCTACCCTAGGAGAAGGAGGGAATTTAGCGATTAGGGAAGGGCTGCAGACCAGCCACGTACGCGAGACGGCGGCCAACCTCCTGCTCGGCCGGGCGCTGCAGCTTCTCGATGCCACCGGCGGCATGGTCGTCTTCCAGGATGCCGAGGGCCGCTGGCAGTCCGACCGGTTCACCCTCAGGGTTTCGCTCGACGAGCTGGATCCGCTTCGGCCGGTGCTCGAGGCCGTCCTCGAATGGACGCTGTACAGCGAGAAGCCGGTTGCCATCGCCGATCTCCGACGGAGCCGCTGGTCGCAGCACCTGTTGGGCGACACCGGGGCCGGGCCGTCGGGCGCCATCGCCGCCACGCCGCTGGCACAGCGCGGCGCCATCTGGGGGGCGATTGCGGTCTATCGTCAGGGTCCGGTCGAAGACGTCATGCCGATGCTGGGTCAGCTGGCGGAGCTCGCCACCGAACCGTTGAGCTCGCTGGCCGCCGCCCGGCCCGAAGGCATCGTCTAGGCCGTTCGGCCACGACCTCAGCGGCGCTGCCCGTTCGTATCATGGATACCGCGATGCGTGCGGACGAGTCCCTGCGGCGAGTGGCCGGGCTCCGGCACCGGCTCGCCGGCCTCGAGCTCGATGGCCTGATGGTCACCACTCCGGCAAATATCCGCTACCTCAGCGGATTCACTGGCTCGCTCGGCTACCTGCTGATCGGTCAGGACGTCGCCGAAATCGTTGGTGACAGTCGCTACTGGATCCAGATGGAGGAGGAATCGCCCGCCTTGACGCTGGTTCGCGCTGGCCTCTCGGGCGGCCTGTTCTCGCTGGCACCGGAGCGGTTCAAGGCGCACGGCTGGAAGCGGATCGGCTTCGAGTCGCAGAACCTCACCGTTGATCAGTACGAGCGGCTGCGTGCTGAGCTTGCCGACGATGTCTCGCTCGTGTCGTTGAGCGGCCTGGTCGAGGAACTCCGGCTGCGCAAGACCCCTGAAGAGATCGACCTGCTTCGCACCGTCGCGTCGATTGCCGGCCGCGCCTTCGACCGAGTCCGTGCCGCAATCCGGCCGGGCATGCGCGAGCGGGACGTCGCCTTCCTGCTCGAGCAGACGTTCCGAGAGCTCGGTGCGGATGGACCGTCCTTTGAGACGATCGTCGCTGCGGGCGAGCGCGGAGCGCTCCCCCACGGGCGCGCCTCGGATCGCATCATCGACGCCGGCGACATGGTGGTGATCGACTTCGGCGCCAGCGCCGGTGGCTACCAGAGCGACACGACCCGAACCATCGTCGTGGGCGAGCCGAGTCCGGAGCAGCAGCGAGTCATCGAGGCGGTCCGCCGGGCGCAGCGGGCCTCGATGGCCCTGATGCGCCCCGGTACGTCCGCCGATGCCGTCGACCGCCGAGCCCGCGAGATCCTCGCCGGTGAGCCGCATGGCTTCAATCACGGCCTGGGCCACGGTATTGGCCTGATGGTGCACGAGCGGCCCTTCCTCTCGGCAAGCGATCAGACGACACTCGAGCCCGGCATGGTCGTTACCAACGAGCCGGGGATTTACATTCCTGGATGGGGCGGCGTCCGCCTGGAGGAGATGGTGCTGATCACGCAGGCGGAGCCGGAGGTCATCACGCCGGCCAGCACCGAGGTCGCCGTCGGGTGACCCCGGCCGAGTTGCGGGATACGCTCGGCGTCTCTGTCTTTCCCGACGACCTCTTCGCCGAAAACTGCTTCATCATCCGCCGCCGGGATACCGCGCGCTGCCTCGTCATCGACCCGGGGCTGCAGATCGAGCGGGTGCTTGCGGTGATCGAACAGGAGGCGCTCGAGGTGGAGCGCATCCTGCTGACCCACGGGCACATCGACCATGTGGCCGGCGTCCCGACGCTGAAGCAGCGCACCGGCGCGCCGATCGCCATGCACCCGGACGACCTCACCATCCTCAACTGGGAGCAGTTCGCTGAACTTCCTTTTATTCCGGACGGGTTCGCCCCGTTCACGATCGATATTCCGCTCGCGCACCAGATGACCGTTCCATTTGGGGACGTTCGCCTCACGGTGCTGCACACGCCCGGCCACACCGAGGGATCGGTGTGCTACCTCTTCAACCTCGACTGCTTTGCCGGCGACACCCTCTTTCAACGCGGTATCGGCCGCACGGACTTGCCCGGTGGCGACACCGCGAAGATCGTGTTCTCGATTCGCAACGTCCTCTACCGCCTGCCGCCGAAAACGGTGGTCTATCCGGGGCATGGACCGAAGACGACCATCGAAGAGGAGAAGCTGCTCAACCCCTTCGTGCCCGCCTGACTTGGCCGGCGCCAGGCGCATCGTCTCCTTGCTGCCGAGCGCAACCGAGATCGTCTGCGCGCTGGGGCTCGAAGAATCGCTGGTGGGGATCACCCACGAGTGTGACTACCCGCCCTCGGTACGAGCCAAGCCGGTGCTGACGGCCAGCGTCCTCAGCGGCAGTGGCTCGAGTCGCGAGATCGACCGGCACATCCGGGGCCTGGTCCACGAAGGCAGCAGCATCTACCGGCTCGATGCGGATCGGCTGGACGCCTTGCACCCGGACCTGATCCTGACTCAGGAGCTGTGCGAGGTTTGTGCCGTTTCCTATCCGATCGTCGAGCAGGCGGTTCGACGCAGCGATGATGGTGCACAGCTGGTCTCGCTCGAGCCCGAGTCGCTCGACGACGTGTTCCGCACCATCGACGCGGTTGGCCGCCTGACCGAACGGGCCGAGCAGGCGGCACAGCTGGTGCGCGAGTTGCGGCAGCGGGTTGCCGCCGTCAGTCAGGCCCTCGATGGACGGCCGAGACGGCCGGTCGTCTGCCTCGAGTGGGTCGAGCCGCTGTTCAGTTGCGGACACTGGACCCCAGAGCTCGTCTCGCATGCGGGAGGCCACGAGCTGCTTGGCATCCCCGGGCAACCCGCCCGACCGGTTGCGCTATCCACGCTTGCCGCGCTCCGTCCCGAGGTCGTGGTGGTGATGGCCTGCGGCTTCGGGCTCGAACGAAGCCTCGAGGAGGTCCGCCGGGCGACCACGCTTGGGGAGCTTGCCGCGGAGTTATGGGTGGTTGACGGCAACGCCTACTTCAGCCGGCCTGGTCCGCGGCTGGTGGACAGCGTCGAGATTCTCGCCGGCATCCTGCATCCCGAGGTCATCGACGCCCCGGCCGTTGATGCGGCGACGCGGCTGCGCTAGTGCCCGAAAGGAATCCGAAGAAGATCGCCGCCGTCACCAGCACCAGGATGCCACCGCCGAGCACCAAGCCAATGGCCGCAAGCGTGAAGCCCATCACCCGCCCGAAGGCCAGGCGCAGCTCCTCCTCCGCCGAGAGCTCGTCGTTGGGCTCGGTCAGCGCAGCACCAGATCAACAACCGTGGGTTCGGTTTTCGATGCGGGAAACGGTCCGCGGGGCGGCCCGAGGTCGTCAGGGGTCCAGCCATCCACGGTTCCCAGCGCCCGCTCGAGCTGCCCGCGCAGGACATCGCCGCTGGCGCGGCGGTCGAACACGGCGACTTTTTCCGAGCGGAGCCGCCGCGTTCGTTGCTCCTGGTCGTCCATCCACCAGGTGACGCTGATGTCCAGGACGTGGCCGGTGCGCTCGCGATAACTGATCGTCAGCACGGCCTCTCCCCCGACTCGACGCGCAAAGCGGAGCTCCCAGGCCGATTTGCCGCGCCGGTAGCGCTCAATCAGGAGCTCGTGCTCGCGCGCGAAAGCCTCGACCGTTGGCGCGACTGAGCGGAAGGCGTCTACGATCTCCGCGGGAATCGGCGGAAGCCGCGTGGGGGACATCAAGCGAGATTGTAGATTTGGCCTGGTGGACTGGCAGGCGTCCGACGTCGTCGATCGCATTTTGACCAACGCCCGAACGATCGCTGTTGTGGGCCTGAGCCCAGACCCCAGGCGGCCAAGCCACGGCGTGGCTCGTTACCTTCAGCGAGCCGGCTACCGAATCATTCCGGTCAATCCCAATATCGACAAGGTCATGGGCGAGGTGGCGTATTCCAGCCTGCGTGAGGTTCCCGAGCCGATCGATGTGGTCGACGTGTTCCGTCGCTCAGCGTTCGTCGGACCGGTCGTCGATGAGGCGATCGCGGTCAACGCCAGAGCGCTCTGGTTGCAAGACGGCGTCGTTGACGAGGCCGCCGCTCAGCGGGCGCGCACCGCGGGTCTCGATGTGGTCATGGATGACTGCATAATGCGGCGCCACGCCGGGCGCGGCCGCTAGGCCGGTCTCCCCCGCATTCGGCTTTCGGCGATCTCCTCCGCCGACCGCCGGCTCGAGATGCGGTTGCGCCGCGCTCGCTCGAGCAGCTCGCGCGTGGTGCTGCGCAGCTGGCGGCTCGTCTCACCGAAGATCGACTCGAGATTTGGCTGAAGCCGTTTCTCCAGCAGGCCGCAGAAGAGAAAGGCCGCCGCCGCATTGGCAACGAAGTCCGGTAAGAGCGTGATGCCTCGTCCCTCCAGCGATGTTTCTACCTCCTCGCTGACCGGATTATTGGCCGCCTCGACCAGAAGCCGGCAATCGATGCCGGCCTGGTTGCCACTGGTGATGGCATTGCCGATCGCCGCCGGGATCACGATGTCGGCCGGTTGGGTCAGCCACTCCGGCTCGGGGGCGCAACGAGTGCCGGGCGGCAGCCGCTTGCGGTCGATATGTCCCAGTCGATCGCGAATCGCAAGCAGCCCGGGAATATCGAGGCCACGGGGGTCGATGATCGCGCCCTCGATATCGGCGACGGCCACCAGCCTGACGCCGGCGCGATCGAGGTAGCGCGCGGCGGCGCCGCCGACATTGCCGAAACCCTGGAGCGCCAGCCGGGAGCCGCGAAGGGGCAGGCCGATGACATCGGCCGCTTCGGCGGTGCACTCCGCCACGCCATAGCCGGCCATCAGCTCGGTGATCGGAATGCCCTCACTGCGCAAGCCGAGGGCCTGCTGCACGCGCTTCAGCCCCGCCCCACCTTCCGTCTTGAAGCCTGCCTGCAACGGATGAGTGAGGCCGACCAGCTGACAGGCGGCGATGATCTCGT
>DATASI010000003.1:0-13381 GCA_036269255.1 Candidatus Dormiibacterota bacterium | reverse complement strand
CCGGCCCCAGCAGGCTCAGCATCCAGCGGAGGTCATCGCTCGCGACCAGGTGAAGCGTGCCGCGCATCAACCAGGTCCGCGCGATTGAACGCTGATCATTGATGGCTCGCATCACGTCCTGCAATCGCAAACCGCGGCTCCGCGCCCGAAGCCCGAGCGACGCGGCCGTCAGCAGCTGGGCCTGCAGGCCGCAGACATCCGCCAGAACGCGGGCGGGGGTCGTCCTCTGTCGCGATTCGATCGTCAGGCGCTGCGCGCGAGCCCGCAGCCAGAGCGTCTGGCTGTCGTCGCGTGCTGCCCTAGCCGCCGGCGGGCCCCGCCTCCGCGCCCGGCTGCGTCATCCGAAACGGATCGAGCAGGCGATCGATCTCTTTCGGCTCGAGGCCAGACTTCTCGTGCGCAATTTCGCGAATCGTCTTGCCGCTGGCCAGCGCCTCCTTGGCGATCGTGGCTGCCGCGTCGTAGCCGATCGCCGGCGCGAGCGCCGTCGCCAGCATGAGCCCCTGCTCGACCGTTTGCGGTCCCCGCTCGGTGGCGGTGATCCCGGAAACGCATTGTCGCGCCAGGTTCTGCGCGGCGGCCGCCAGCAGCGCGATGGTCTCCAGCAGGCAGTAGGCGGCGACGGGCATCATCAGGTTCAGCTCGAAGATGCTTCCCGACTGGGCGGCTACCGCAATGGTCTGGTCGTTGCCCAGCACGCGCGCCACCACCATCGTCATCGACTCGATGATCACCGGGTTGATCTTGGCCGGCATGATCGAGCTGCCCGGCTGGACCTCGGGCAGGCTGATCTCTCCCAGGCCGGCTCGCGGGCCGGAAGCGAACCAGCGCAGGTCATTTCCGATCTTCCAGAGGCTGACGGCGACCGTTCGCAAGGCCCCCTCGGCAGAGAGCACGGCATCGAGCGTCGCCTGCGCCTGGAAGTGATTATCGGTTTCCTGCACCATGACACCGGCGCGCCGGCTCAGGTGCTGGCAGACGCGGGCCGCGAACTCGGGATGCGCATTGATGCCGGTGCCGACCGCCGTGCCCCCGAGCGGCAGGTCAGCGAGCTCTTCAGCGGCGCGCCGGAGTCGCTCGATGCCACGCGCCGCCTGGCCGGCGTACCCCTGGAACTCCTGGCCGAGCCGAATCGGGGTGGCGTCCTGCAGATGCGTGCGGCCGGTTTTGATCACGGGCATGAATTGCTGCGCCTTCTGGTCGAGGGCGTCCTTCAGATAGGTGAGCGCCGGGATCAGCTCCTCGTGGATGGCGACCAGGGCGGCCAGCTGCATCGCCGAGGGGATGACGTCGTTGCTCGACTGGCAGCGGTTGACGTGATCGTTGGGATGCACGGGCTTGCGTGATCCGAGCGGCTGGCCGAGGAGCTCGTTGGCCCGGTTGGCGATCACCTCGTTGGCGTTCGTGTTGGTCGAGGTGCCCGAGCCGGTCTGGAAGACATCGACCACGAAGTCCTTGTCGAACTTGCCCGCCTCGACCTCCTCGGCAGCTTGCTGGATTGGGTTGGCGAGCCGGGTCTCGAGCAGCCCGAGCTCGCTGTTCACCAGCGCGGCCGCGCCTTTGATCTGGGCAAGCGCCCGGATAAAGCGGCGTGGCAGGCGCAACTCGCTGATCGGGAAGTTCTGCCGCGCCCGCTCGGTGCTGGCGCCGTAATAGGCGCCCGCGGGAACCGCCAATTCGCCCATTGAATCGCGTTCCGTTCGGGTCGCCTCCTCGCTCACGGGGGCCATCGTAGCAATCGCGTAATCTGTAGCGGTTGAGCGTTCGGATCGTGTCCATCCAGCTCTGTCCCGGTCATCGTGAGCCGATGCGACCGGTGCAAGCGGCCGAGCTCATCACGGGCCTCGGCCTCGACGGCGACACGCATGCCAGCGCCGCCTCGCTCCGTCAGGTGCTCCTCGCCGACCTCGAAGCCCTGCAAGCGGTCGGCGTCGCTCCCGGGACGATCAAGGAAAACATCACCGTCGAGGGCGTGGACGTCATGACGCTGCCCGCCGGCACGCGCCTGCGACTGGGTCAGCAGGCGGTGCTCGAGATCACCAAGATCTGCGAGCCATGCTTTCGGATGGACGAGATCCGGCCTGGCCTCAAGGACGAGCTGATCGGTCGTCGTGGCATGGTTTCGCGCGTGGTCCAGGGGGGCCCGATCAAGGTCGGGGATCTGATCACGGTGGAAGCCGCCGCGTCCATCGCCTCCTAGTTCTTTGATTCGCGCGGTCGACCTGCACGTGCATCTGCCCCTCAAGGAGTGGCTCGACGGCAGCATGGGCCCCTATCGCGAGCCGGCCGCCCGCTACTTTCGCAGCAAGGTCCAGGAGAAAAGCGCCGACGAGCTGGCGGTCGAGTTCGCCCAGGAGCAAATCTTTGGGATTCTGCTTGCCTGGGACGCGCAGACGGCGACCCAGCGTCCGCCGCTCTCCAACGACTTCGTCGCCGCCATCGTCAAGCGGCATCCCAAGCGCTTTGCCTTCTTCGCCTCGGTCGACCCGTGGAAGGACAATGCGGTTGCCGACCTGGAGCGCGCCGTCGGGGAGCTGGGTGCGATCGGCGCAAAGTTCCATCCCTCGCTGCAAGACTTCTATCCGAGCGATGAACGCTTCTTCCCGCTCTGGCAGAAGGCCAGCGAGCTCGGCATTCCGTGCCTGTTCCACACCGGCACCAGCGGCATCGGCGCCGGCGAGCCCGGCGGACAGGGCATCAAGCTCGATCCAGCGCGGCCGATTCACCTCGACGTGGTCGCCGCGCGTTTCCCGACCCTGCCGATCATCGCCGCGCATTTCGGCTGGCCCTGGCATCTGGAGTTGATCGCGATGGCGCTTCACAAGTCGAACATCTACATCGAACTCTCCGGATGGTCGCCGCGCTACTACCCGCCGGAGCTCGTCCGCGAAATCGGCGGCCGGCTCCAGGACCGAACCCTCTTCGGTAGCGATTACCCGTTCATCGCGCCGGCGCGCGTGCTCGAAGAGCTGGACGCCCTCCAGCTCAAACCGGAGGCCAAGGTGAAGATCCTCCGCGAGAACGCCGCCCGCTTGCTCAAGCTCGAGCTCGCCTAACCGCCTGCCCGGTCGCCGGGCGTGAACGTGATGGAGCCCGTTTCGACGTAGAGAATCTTGCGGTAGGGATGGCTGTGGACCACGTATTCGAAGCCAGGGCCGTTGCTCCATCGATAGCGCCGGTCGGCCTCGGCGCGCAGCCGTTCTTCGATGGCGGACATCCATTCATAATGCACGTCGATGCCACGCGGCTATCCGCGCTACGTGCTGGCGGTGATGGTGGGCATCAACTTCCTCAACTACCTCGACCGTTACATCCTGCCGGCGGTTGCCAGCCGGATCCAGGCCGAGTTTCACCTCAGCGATAGCCAGGTCGGCTTGTTGGGGAGTGCTTTCCTGCTCGTCTACGCGGTCGCAACCATCCCCTTCGGTATCTGGGCCGACCGCGGCGTACGCAAGACGGTGGTCGGCATCGGCGTCACGATCTGGAGCCTGGCGACGCTCTTCACCGGGGTCGCCCGCAACTACCTGCAGCTCTTTGTCGCCCGGGCGGTGCTCGGCATCGGCGAGGCGAGTTATTACCCGGCGGGAACGGCGCTGCTGGGCGACTATTTCCGGAAGGAAGGGCGCGGTCGCGCGATGTCGATCTGGGCGGCCGGGACCGCGGTTGGGATTGCGGTGGGATTTGCCGGCGGAGGCATCATCGCCAGCCGGCTGGGCTGGCGTGTCGCATTTTACCTCACGGCCATTCCCGGCCTGGTCTTCGCGATGCTGGCGTTTCGCATCCGCGAACCGCTGCGGGGCGCGGCGGAATCGCGTGGACCGGCCACCCACGCCGGTGGCGAGGTCGGGGTCCGCACCATCGGTACTCTGCTTCGAATCCCGAGCTTGCGCGCGACCATCGCCGCCGAGACGGCGCTCTTCTTCGTGCTGGGCGGCGCCGCCTTCTGGCTGCCAACCTATCTGAGCCGCCAGTTTGGCCTCGGGACAGGAGCCGCCGGAACACTCGCGGGCGGCGTCCTCGTGCTCGGCCTGCTCGCCGGTTCGCTAGCCGGCGGCTCGATTGCGGATCGCCTCACCAGGCGACGGCAGGCGGCGAGTAATCTCCCGGTCGGCATCGCCGGCTTCATCGCCGGCGCTGTGCTCGTCGCGCTGGCGCTGCTGATGCCGACGCTCCTCCTTTTCATCCCGATGTTCTTGCTTGGATCGGCCGCGCTCTATCTCTACAACGGCCCCTACACGGCGATCAAACAGAACGTCGTCGTGCCCACCATTCGCGCGACCGCGGTCACGATCTCGCTGCTGATCGAGCATCTCCTGGGCGACTCCTATGCGCCGCTCGCCCTCGGATGGTTGTCGGATGCGCTGCACAGCCTCCGCCTGGCGCTCTTGATCCTGCTCCCGCCACTACTCCTCCTGGCTGCCCTGTTCGCCAGTCTTGGCTTGCGCCACGAGGACGCCGATGGCCGCGCCATGGAAGCCCGCTGGGAAGCAGCGACCGATCTTCCTTAGCGGCTACGGAGTCGCGTCGATGCCGTGAAAGAGGTCATCCTCCGATAGACCGTGGCTCGCTCCGACCAGGCTGAAGACTTCTACGTCGCCCAGCCCATCGATGAACTTCTGAAGCGGTTCCCATTCCTGCGTCTGGGTTTGGTGATGGGCGAAGGCTCGCAGCTTCGCCTCCTGATACCCGGTAATCCGGATTCGCGTCGTGATCGGCGGCTGCGGAGGCAATGCGAGTGATTCGGCGGCCGGCACGGTGGTGGTCTGGAAGTAGAGCTTGCTCGGCGACCAGGGTCGAAGTCCGAGCGCCAGCATCTCCAGCTCGTAGGCGGACGGCTCGCCGCTCAACGTACAGGCCTGGACGGTCAGCCGGCTCAGCGTCTTGTGGTCGGGGTGTCCGTAGCCGCCTTCGGGGCCGAAGGTGACGACCACCTGGGGTCGGTGGGCTCGCAAGCAGCGGACGATGTCGCCCAGGAAGCGGTCACGCACCATTTGGACGTCGTCGACTTTTTCCAGGGCGCCGTCTGGGTAGTCGAAGATTTCGAGGAAGTCGACACCGAGCTCAGCGGCAGCGTCGCGAAGCTCGAGTTCGCGAACGTCGGTCAGGCGCCGGAGGTCCCCGGCGGCACGCCCATTCCACAAGCCACCGCCGCCCCTGGTCATCGTCACCAGCGTGACGGTCGCGCCTTCCGCGCTGTAGCGCGCGATGGTGGAGGCACAGCCGAAGCATTCATCGTCGGGGTGCGGCATGACCACCATCAGTCGTTGGTGCGCGCGCGCCATTTCGCTTGCAAGTCTAGGTGGCGGCCCTGGCCTTTACGCAGACCATAATGATCGGATGCCGCCGGCCAGGAAGGAACCTGCTCGACACGCTGTTTCGGCGGGCGGCGTCGTCTTTCGGCACGCCCCCGCCCAGATCGAGTTCGCCCTGATCAAAGCCGGTGGTCGCTGGAGTTTTCCCAAGGGGAACATCGAACGCGGCGAGGCGCCGCCCGTCGCTGCCTTACGAGAAATCTCGGAAGAGACCGGCTTGCCGCTTCAGCGCTTGCGCATCATCGATCAGTTGCCCGAGGTCGAGTACGTGTTCCGCTGGACCGGTGTGCTGGTGTTCAAAACGGTCCATTACTACCTCGTGCAGCTCACCGGCGACGCGCCTTTCCAGCCGCAGCTCTCGGAGATCGAAGAGGTGCGCTGGTTCACGGCTGCGGCCGCGCGGCGCGCGATCAGCTTCAAGAATGCGAAGGAGACCCTCGAGGCGGCGATTGCTCGCCTCGACGCCTGGCGGCTGGCTTCGTGACCTTCGTGCTGTCGTTGCATCGCGGGCTCTTCTTCGCCGGCCTCATCCTGGCGCTCGCGATCGGCGTTTGGGGTCTGGCGATGTACGTTCGGCGGGTCGCGCCGAGCGGCGCCTACAACTCGGCCCTGGGCATCGTGGAGGGGTTGTTCATCGTTCAGGGACTCGTTGGTGTGACCCTCTTTGCCGGCGGTCGCCGCCCGCACGATCCCCTCCACTGGCTCTACGGCGTCTTGCTGGTCATCGTTCTGCCAATCGCCACCACCTACACGTCGGGACGCCACGATCCCCGCCAATCGTTGGTTTACGGGATTGCCGGCCTCTTTATGGCGGGCCTGGCAATCCGCGCCCTCACAACGTCCTGAGGCTTGGGGAAACGAAAAGGGGCCCCCTGACGAGGGCCCCTTTCGTGACCGCTTCCTAGCGGCTCTTCCGAGTCGACTTACGGGCCGCCTTCTTGGTGGCCTTCTTCCTGGTCGCCATGCGTCACCTCCTTATCGCGTGAGCGGCGAACCGCTGCGCACGCACGGGCGGGCGCTTACGAAAGATAACGCTGCGTCCAAAACGAACTTGCTGATTTCTGTTGCGCGCGGGTCAGAAGAGGCGCAGCTGGTCGACAGCACTCAGCGCTTTGGCGCGCAGTCCGCGCCGTCGCAGGTGCAGCGCGAGCTCTTCATCGAAGCCGAGCACCGTATACGTGAGGCTTGCCCCAACCTGCTCGGCGTACGAGCAGAGCTCCTCGAAGTCGGCATGGTCGGAAAGCGGAAAGACCGCGTCGACCTGGAGCCGGTCCTTGAGGCTGCGATCCATCGCCCACCCGGTGAGCGCCGCGGTCTTGAAGTCGCCGACGAGATCGCGCAGGCCGCTGCGCCGCGCCGTCGGCGGCGTGATCACCACCGTTGGCTGGAGCAAGGCGGCTCCCAGGACCTGATACTCGGGGAAGTGGCAGCCAAACTCCCGATACACCTCCGTCACACCAAAGAGCGACGCATGCAGCGCGATGTTGATCCCTTCCGCCGCCAGCGCCGAAAGGATTTCCTGTCCCTTGCCTAGCGAATAGCCGAGCAGCACCGGAGTGGCGCCGGCGTCGATCACGCCGCGGCACCAGGCGACCATCGCGGCGATCACCTCGGACGAGTCTGGAAAGCGATAGTGCGGTTTGCCGAAGGTGCTCTCCAGAACCAGGAGATCGGCCGGAACGGCCGATGCCGGGATGCTGGTGAAGCCGGCGCGAAGCTTGAGGTCGCCGGTATAGAGGATGCGGCCGTCGCTCACCTCGACCAGCGTCTGGGCGGATCCAAGAACGTGGCCGGCGGGGTGAAAGGTCAGCGTGAATCGATCGAGCGCCAGCGCTTCGCCGTACTCGAGGGCCTGCACCGTCGTGACCGACGGCCGGCGGTGGCTGACGAGCCGCGAGGTGGCAGGCGTGGCGTATGCCAGCGGATGGGCGGCGACATGATCGCTATGCGCGTGGCTGATGACGGCCCGCGGCCGCGGCCGGCGCGGATCCAGCCAGAGGTGGAGGTCGGGAAGGTAGACGCCCGTATCCCAGGTGATCGGGTAGTTAAGCACGAGGCGGCGCTATTCGGAGGCGGCCGCGCGCGCCTCGAACAGCTCGTCGCGGAGGGCGCAGTAGGTGCAGAACCGCTGCCCCGGCGGCCCGGCGAACACACTCGTACGGCCGCAGGTCGGGCAGGTCTCTTTCTCGGGCTCGGTTGCGGTCGTGACTGCGACGGTCGCGGGCTGCCCGTTGCCGGTGGCGTCGCTCGCGGTGGGCTCTAAGGCGGCTAGCGGTGGTGCCGATGACGGTGGAGCGGCTGGGGAAGCGGTCTCAACCGCCTCGCGTTGCCGGAAGAGCCGGGTCAGCCAGCGGAGCACTCGCGGCTACGGTAGAGCATGCACGCCACGAAGTCAAACTAGACGGCCAATCCGAGTTGAACGGGCTCGGGGGCGGGCTCAGCGCGCCAGGCGCGTCGGTCGGCCACGCCTCGCCGCCGCTTGATTTCCGAAACGGTGTCGACGATCGGCCCTTTGACACTGTTCGGCAGGTAGGCGGTGCTCCCCGGAAAGAGCTGGCGGTACCGGTGGACGAGCTGTGGATAATCGCGTTCCAGGAAGCTCATGAAATGCTCCTTGGTCCCCGGTTTGAGGTAGACGGCGTTGCACCAGACGTAGCAGGCGCCCGCCTGGGCCGCGGCGGCGACGGTGGCCTCCAGCTGCGGCCGCGAATCCGATAGCCCCGGCAGGATCGGGGCCATGCCCACGCCCGCCTCGATGCCGGCGTCGACCAGTGCCTTGAGGACCTTCAGCCGCTTTTTGGGTGGAGGCGTGCCGGGCTCCGTGCGCGACCACACCGCCTCATCGACGGTTGGGATGCTGAAGGTGACGGTCGCCTTCGCCCGGCGCGAGAGCTCGACCAGGACGTCGACGTCGCGGATCACCATCGTGCCCTTGGTGATCAGCCCGATCGGCGTGCGGAAGTCGGCGAAGGCCTCCAGGCAGCGGCGTGTGATCCGGTACGTTCCCTCGATTGGCTGGTACGGGTCGGTTGCGGTGCCGAAGGCGACCATTTCCCGCTTCCAGCTCCGACGGGAGAGCTCCAGTCGAAGCAATTCGGGGGCATTGACCTTGACGCCGACGCGGGCGGAGAAGCCGCTGCCCGGGTCGCGGTCGGCCAGCTTGGCATGCGCGCGAGCAAAGCAGTAGACGCAGCTGTGGAAGCATCCCTGGTACGGGTTCAGCGACCAGTTGAAGCCCATGTGCTGCACGCGATTGAGCGCCGATTTCGCGGTGATTTCGAAGTATTCGGTGCTCGCCATCGGGCCTCCCATCGTACTACAAACATCCGTTCGTTGAAGGCGATTTTGACCATAATGAGAGGCAGCCAGCCATGAATGTCGTTGTCTGCGTCAAGCAGATCCCCGACCCCAACTCGCCCGGCAAGCTCGACCCCCAGACCAAGCGTCTGGTCCGCGAAGGGGTCGACCTCGTCGTCGACCCCGGCGATGAGCACGCGGTCGAAGCGGGTGTCCAGTTGATCGAGAAACACGGTGGCGAGGTCACCCTGATTTCGATGGGCCCCCCAAAGGCAGCGGACGTGTTCCGCAAACCGCTCGCCATGGGCGCGCACCGCGGCGTCCTGATCACCGACCCGGCGCTGGAGAACGCCGACGCCTTGAGCACCGCCCGTGCGATCGCCGCGGCCATCAAAGACCGTTCGTATGACCTGGTGATCTGCGGCACCGAAAGCACCGACGGCTCGTCTGGCGCGGTTCCTGCGCAGCTCGCCGAAATCCTCGGACTGCCGCTGCTCAGCTTCGCCAAAAAGCTGGAGGTCAGCGATGGCAAGGCGGTCATCGACCGGCAGACGGATGAAGGCTACGACGTCGTCGAAGCACCCCTCCCGGCCGTGGTCACCGTCACCGGCGGCATCAACGAGGCTCGCTACCCCGCGCTGCGCGGCATCATGCAGGCGAAGAACAAAGAGGTAAAGCAGGTCAGCGTGAAGGACCTGGGCCTGGATGGCAAGGTTGGCAAAGCCGCCCTCACCCAGGAGGTCGTGGATGTCGTTCCGGCGGAGGCGCGCAAGGCCGGCGAAGTGGTGGAAGACAAGGGGGAGGGTGGCAAGCGCATTGCGGACTTCCTGCAACAGTTGAAGGTGATCTGATGATTCCCATCTGGGTCTATGCGGAGACCGCCGAGGGTGCCCCCAAGCCGATCACGCTCGAGCTTCTGACCAAGGCTCGCGCGCTTGGCGAGCCGGTCGCGATCGCGCTTGGCCCTGGTGCGCGACAGGCCGCCGACGCCCTCGGCAAGTACGGGGCGTCGCGCGTCTACGTGCACGAGGATCCCGCATTCCGCGACATCGTTGCCACGCCAGCCGTCGACCTGCTCGCGAAGCTGATCGAAAAAGACCGCCCCACGCTCGTGCTCTTTGGCATGACCTATGAGGGACGCGACGTCGCTGCCCGCCTGTCGGCGCGGCTGGGGGCCGCGCTGATCGCCAACGCCACCGACGTCGTCGAGAAGGACGGCAGCTTTGCCGCTGTTTCTCCGGTCTTCGGCGGCAGCCTGCTGGTCACGACCGTTGCTCGGGCCAAGCCGCCGCTGCTCGCCATGCTGCGCCCCAAGGCGATCACGGCGGAGCCCGCCACGCAACCGGCCAGCCCGAAGGTCGAGGTGCTGACCGATCCGGTTGATACCGACAAGCCGGCTGCCCGCGTGCTTCGTCGCGAGCAGCAAAAGGCGGAGGGTCCCCGTCTCGAGGACGCGCCGGTGATCGTCAGCGGCGGGCGGGGTCTTGGCGCCCCGGAGAACTTCAAGATGCTGGACGAGCTCGCCGCCGAGATCGGTGGGGCGGTGGGGGCCAGTCGCGCGGTGGTCGATGCGGGCTGGAAGCCGTACGCCTTCCAGATCGGGCAGACCGGCAAGACGGTGAAGCCGACGGTCTACATTGCCGTCGGGATTTCCGGCGCCATGCAGCACACGGTCGGAATGAAGGGCGCTAAGACCATCATTGCCATCAATAAAGACCCGGAGGCGCCGATCTTCAAGCTGGCCGACCTTGGCGTGGTCGGCGACGTCCACAAGGTCGTGCCGCAGCTGATCCAGGAAGTTCGCAGCCGCAAGAGAAAATGAGCACCGGCGAGCTGAGCCTGCTGGCGGTCCAGCCCCACCCCGACGACGAGTCGATCGGCATGGGCGGCACGCTGGCGCGCTACAGCGCCGAGGGCGTGCGGACCACACTGGTCACGGCCACCCGGGGCGAGGTTGGGGAGATCCTCGACAAGCAGCTCGATCCCCAGGAGGCGGCGCCCCGGCTCGGCACCATTCGCGAGGCCGAGCTTCGCGACGCGATGAAGATCCTGGGCGTCAAGGAAGTGCTCTTTCTCGGATATGAGGACTCCGGCATGGCCGGGCTGCCCCGAAACCGCGAGCCGCAAACCTTCTGGCAGGCGGACGAGGAAGAGGCGATCGGCAAGCTGATCCAGGTGATCCGGCGGGTGCGGCCGCAGGTCGTGGTGACGCAAAACGAGTTCGGCGGCTACGCCCACCCCGACCACATCAAAACCCATCGGGTGGCGATCGGCGCCTTCTTTTACGCCGGCGATACCAAGCGGTTCCCGGGCGGCGACCCCTTCCGGCCCAGCAAGCTCTACTACAACGCCTTCCCGAAATCGGTGATGCGCCAGATGGCTGAGGTGATGCAGCGGGCCGGCGTCGAGAACCGCTTTTCGAGCGAAGGCGAACCGCCGCCCTTCGCGGTCTCGGATGATCGCGTCACGACCTGGCTGGACGTCCGGCCCTTCATCGACAAGAAGCTGGCCGCGATGAGGGCGCATCGGACCCAGATTCCCGAGGACAGCTGGTTCATCAAGCTGGCCGATGTGGTTGGACCGCAGGCCTGGGCGACGGAGACCTTCGAGCGGGCGCGCAGCTCGGTCGATGCGCCAACACCCGAGGACGACCTCTTCGCGGGTTTGCGATGAGCATTCAGACCGACCCCGCCATCCTCGAGGCATCGGTGCTGCTCAGCCAGGCTCGGGCGGCCGTCGCCTTCACCGGTGCGGGGGTGTCGGCGGAAAGCGGAATTCCGGTTTACCGTGGCGAGGGAGGGCTATGGACGAAATTCGATCCCTACAAAGTCGCGCATATCGACACCTTCCGCGCCGACCCCTCCGTCTACTGGCGCTACAGCCTCTTGCACCGCCGCACCGACGCGCAGCCCAATCCAGCTCACCGCGCGCTGGTCGAGCTGGAGCGGCGCGGCAACCTGCGTGCCGTCATCACCCAGAACACCGACGGGCTGCATCAGCAGGCAGGCAGCAGCCGCGTCATCGAGTTGCACGGGTCATCCCATTGGGTGGAGTGCCTGGACTGCGAGCGCCGCTACCAGCGACCCGATATCGACCGGCTCAACGCGCACGAGTGCCCGCCGGTGTGTCCATCTTGTGGCGGTCGCTTTCTGAAGCCGACCGTGGTCATGTTCGGTGAGGCGCTGCCATCGGCCGCCCTCGCCGAAGCGCACGAGCTCGCCATGGCTGCCGACGTCATGCTGATCGTGGGCAGCTCGCTGCAGGTATACCCGGCCGCGGGCATTCCTCGCCTCGCCCACGAGTACGGCGCGCAGCTCTGCATCATCAACACCGAGCCGACCTCGTTCGATGACATCGCCAGCGTCGTCCTCCGTGGCAAGGCAGGAGGGATCCTGCCGCAGATCGTGGCCGGGCCGGCTGTTCACTGAACCGATCGAACCGCGAGGGCGGCGGCCTCGGCGAACGCCTCTAAGTCAGGTCACCAACCGGGAAGGTCTGGCCGCAGCTCGGGCAGACGACCGGGTTCTGGTCGCGCGGCGCGCTGAAGAGCGCCTCGCACGAGGGGCAGGCGTACTCGGCCGCCGGTGCCTGCTCGAGCGCCTCTCGATCGGCCGCCATCGCGCCCGGGACTTCCCCGAGGTCCAACGCGGGGCTCCCGCACTGGGTACAGCGATAGAGCGCGCCATCGCCGCTCTTGAGCTCGAGGTAGCGCCCCCGGCTGTCGACGAACACCGACGCGTTCCAGAGCTCGAATCGATCGGTGCTGCAGCGATTGGGACAGGCAAGAAACATGACCGCGTTCCTCATGCCCCTAGGCTAGCCGCTTCAGCTGCTTGAGGCGGTCGGCCGCGCGGCGAAGCGTCTCCATCTTCTTGGGGAACGAGAACCGGATCTGCTTTCGGCCACGCGCCGGATCGAGGTAGAAGCTGCTCCCGGGCACCGTGGCCAGCCCGATCTCCTTGACCATGCGATGCGCCAGCGCGACGTCATCCTCCTTGAACGCCCCGATATCGGTCATCACGTAATAGGCCCCGTCGGGCGGATAAGCCTTGAAACCGGCGCCGTCGAGGATTTCCAGCATGAACTCGCGCCGCTCCCGGTAGGCATTCAGCAGGTCGACGTAATACTCCTCCGGGAACCGCAGCGCCGTGGCCGCCGCCACCTGGAGGGGATGGGCTGCGCCCACCGTAACGAAGTCATGCACCTTGCGGATCGCGTTGGTGATGTCCGGCGGGGCGATCGTATAGGCGAGTCGCCAGCCGGTCACGCTGTAGGTCTTTGACAGCCCGTTGATGGTCACCGTTCGCTCCTGCATGCCGTCCAGGGTCGCGATACTGACGTGGTCGCCGCGGTACACGAGGTGCTCGTAGATCTCGTCGGTGATTGCCAGCGTGTCGAATTCCCGGCACAGGCCGGCGATGAAGAGCAGCTCATCGCGGCTGTAGACCTTGCCGGTTGGATTGTGGGGCGTGTTGATGATGATGGCGCGGGTTTTACGCGAGAAGGCGCGGCGGAGCTGGTCGCGATCGAAGTGCCAGTCCGGTGGGGTGAGGGGCACCACCACGGGGACCGCTCCCGAGAGAATGCAGTCTGGCCCGTAGTTCTCGTAGAACGGTTCAAACACGATCACTTCATCGCCGGGGTCGACGGCGGCGAGGATGGTCGAGAGCATCGCCTCGGTCACGCCACAGCAGACGGTGATCTCGGTCTCGGGATCGACGGCCATCCCGCGAAAATGCCGCTGCTTCTCCGCGATCGCATCGCGCATCACC
>DATASI010000002.1:0-3756 GCA_036269255.1 Candidatus Dormiibacterota bacterium | reverse complement strand
CGCGACGGCCAGCAGGCCCGCGCCCCCTACACGCTGGAGCAGATCGTCCACCTCTACGACCTGCTCGCCACGATGGGAGGGCCGGTGATCCGGCAGACGGAGCTGTTTGCCTACACTCCGCTCGACCGAGAGGCAATCGCGGCCTGCCGTCAGCGTTCCGGCCCTGAGGTCACCACCTGGATGCGCGCCTCGCTCGAGGATCTCAAGGCGGTTAAGGCGACTGGCGTCAAGGAGACGGGAATCCTTGCTTCGGCTTCGGACTATCACGTCTATCTGAAGATGCAGCGGACTCGGCAGCAAGCGCTCGAGGACTATCGCAACGTCGTCAGTGCCGTGCTGGATGCCGGCATCCGGCCGCGGGTGCATCTCGAGGACCTGACCCGCGCCGATCTCGATGGGTTTGTCGGGCCGCTCGTCGAGTCGCTGCAAGAGGTCGGCCGAGCCGCCGGGATGCCGGTCAAGTTTCGGCTGTGCGACACCATGGGCTTCGGCCTTCCGTGGCCCGAGGCGGCGCTGCCTCGCGGTGTGCCTCGGCTAGTCCAGTTCTTTACGCGCAGCCTTGGTGTCAGGCCCGAGCATCTCGAGTGGCACGGGCACAACGATTTCCACCGCGGCGAAGTCAACACCGTCGCCGCCTGGCTCTACGGCTGCGCGGCGGCCAACGGCTCGCTCTTCGGGTTCGGCGAGCGGACCGGGAACCCGCCGCTGGAGGCGTTGCTTATCGACTATGTCGGCCTCACCGGCGACGATCGCGGAATCGATACCACCGCCATCACGCGAGCCGCCGCCTATTTCCGTGCCGTGCTCGGCACGCCCTTGCCGGCGAGCTACCCCTTCGCGGGTGCCGGGTTCAACGTCACGAGCGCCGGCGTTCACGCCGATGGGCTGCTCAAGAACGAGGAGATCTACAACATCTTCGACACGGGCCGGATTCTCGATCGCCCCCTGGGCATCACCGTCAACGACCGGTCAGGGCTAGCTGGCGTGGCCTATTGGGTGAACATCACGCTCGGGCTGAAAGACGCGGGCCGCCTTCGAAAAGACGACCCGCGCATCGTGGCCATGCACCAGGACGTCGCCCAGCAGTATGCGGCCGGCCGGACGACCGGCTTCTCTCCCGACGAGATGCAAAGCCTCCTCCGGTTGCATTTCGGCAACGTCCCGGCAACGACCGCGCGCAGCTGACAAGTTGCCGGAACGGCGGCAGTTGATGCTGCTGAGGCAACCCGCCAATGAACGATTCCGGCGACCTGATGCCGCCCGCACCTCCGACTCCACCCACGCCTCCCATCTGGGCTGGAGGGCCGGTCCCGCCCGCTGACAATCCAGCTCCGCTGAGCCTGCCCAGCGGCACCGCCTCCTTCTGGTCGAAGTACTGGCGTTTTCTGGTGCCCGCTGCCGGTGTTGTGGTCGTAGCGGCAGCTGTGGCAGGCGCCCTGGTTCTGCTCAAGCCGGCCGCCACCGTCGAAAAGATGGTTCCAGCCAGCGCCAACCTGCTGGTGATCGCCAACGTGGATCCGTCCGTGACCCAGAAGGTCAACCTGATGCGGGCCCTGCACAGCTTTCCCGACCTGAAGACGGATAAGGCGCTTACCGACAAGATCGACCAGGCGTTCAAAGACAGCGGACTCAGCTTTACGTCAGACGTCCAACCCTGGCTGGGAGCTGAGGCCGGGTTCAGCGCGAAGGTCAGCCTGCAGAACACCACCAACATGCCGGGAGCGCTTTACCTGGTTTCCCGCGACGACACCAAGGCCGCTGCCGCCCTGGCGAAGCTCCGGAGCGGCAAGTGGGGCAGTACCTACCGGTGGAGCGATCAGACATACAACGGCATCCAGATCTCCGTCGGCACGCCGAAATCCGCGGGCCAGCAGGCGGGCGCGTACGCCATCGTCGACCACGTCGTCGTCTTCGGCAGCTCCGCCGCCGCGATCGATGAGATCATCGATGCCGACCAGGGGCGCACCGCACGGCTCGTCGACAGCGCGGCATTCAAGGCAACCTTGAACGGACTGCCGTCGGACCGCCTCGGCTGGCTCTACCTCGATGGCAAGTCACTCGTCGCCAGCATCAAGAAAGGGATGGCGACGACGCCCGCCGTTTCGGCCTCTTCACTGAAGAGCCTGGCCGACCTCGACGCCTTTGTCGGGATCGGGGGCACCGTCTCCGCCAGCGGCGACGGCCTGCTTGCCGACGTCCGGATCAAGATCGACCAGTCCAAGCTGACGGCCGCCACGCGCCAGGCGATGGCCAATGCCGGCCGCCCCGAGACCGTCCTGCGATGGGTTCCCCGCGGCAGCGACGCCTTTCTCGCCTTCGGCAACCTCAACCAGACGATCAAGTCCGTTCTCGATCAGGCCGGGTCTGATCCCACGGTCAGCGGCACGACGGATGCTGTCGGGCTGACCGGAGCCAATGGCGTGCTCTCGCATCTGACCGGCGACGCCGGCATCGAGCTCGAGGTTGGGACCCGGGTGATTCCCTCGGGTGCGATCCTGCTCGGCACCGACAATGCCGGCTCCATGACGAACTTTCTGAAGAACGTGCTCGCGATGGCGACCCAGCTCGGCGTTGGCGGCTCGGGGGCGGCGTCGTCGCCAAGTGCCAACCTCAAGACGACCACCTACCGGGGCGTCGTGATCACCTCCTATGGGGGTTCGGCGACCGGCATCGCCGCCACCGCCTTCCAGCCCTCTTACGCCGTCTTCGACAAGATGGGGATCCTCGCCTCGAACGTCGCGGAGGTCAAGGCCGTGCTCGACGCGCATCTCGGCGGCGCCACGATCGCCGGCGACGCCACGTACCAGACGGCGCTGGCGGGTTCGCTCAGGCAACCCTCAGCCATCGTTTATGTCAACACGGGAAGCCTGGTGGCCGCCATTCGCCGGCTGTCGGCGGAGTCAGGGCTGGCCAGCGTGGATACGAAGACCCTCGACACCCTGGCGCCGATCAAGTCCCTGATCGTGACCGCGAGCAGCCAGGCGGATGCCATGCTCGAGCGCATCTTCGTCGTCATCAAGTAGACGACTCGCCTAACGCCGGCTAGACACCGGCGCCTGTAGGTCCGTATCATATGACTGACGTGTCAGTCAGCAGCCGGCCTACGGCCGCGACGCCACTAACCGAGCGGCAGTGGGTTCGACGGGGGGAACTGCTCGAGGCCGCCCGAACCGTGTTCGAGCGGGATGGCTACCACGCGGCGACGGTGAGCGCGATCGTGCAGGCTGCCGGTTTGTCGCAGGGTGCCTTCTACCTGTACTTCGGCGACAAGAAGGCCGTGTTCGCCGCGCTCCAGGAGGAGATGGCCACGCTGCTCCGCAGGCGGATCTACTGGGCGACCCGTGAGCAAGCCCATCCCGCCCCCCGGCTGGAGGCGGGGTTGCGCGAATATTTCGAGTTCTACCGCGAATATCAGGCCTGGAATCACCGGCTGCTAACAGAGGGGTTGGGCATCGACCCGACTTTCGAGGCTCGCCAGGTTGACCTCTATGAAACGCTGGCGGGCGGATTTGCGCCGACGCTGGCCGAGCTCGGCGTCGCCGAGCCGGATTTTGCCGCCGCAGCCCTGATCGGGCTCGCGGCCCAGGTCGCCTATTGGCATCACCACCAGCGCCTGGGCGAGCCGGCGCTCAGCACCACCGCGCTTGCCCAGGCCTGCGCCGGCCTGTTTCTCAACGGCGCGCCGTCGCTGACCAAGCCCATTGCACAAGGAGGCACCCATGCCTGACGCCCAGCAAGTCTTTTCGGAGATCGAGA
>DATASI010000001.1:0-2720 GCA_036269255.1 Candidatus Dormiibacterota bacterium | reverse complement strand
CGGATGACCTGGCTGGAAAGACGCGGTGCCCCGTTAGACGCCGCAGCGTTGCGTCGAGACGTCAATGAAGCTCAGGCCCTCATCACTCGCCTGCAGCGCCACTATCTGGGCGGAGATGTGCAGGCATCCCAACCCGTTCGTCAGGGCCGCCAAGCACGGCTGAATTAGCTTGGGCCGGCAACCTTGTGTACCTAGCAGGTCGGCGGCGCTGGAAGGGAACCGGATCGCCCTAGCCCACGTCTGAATAGGTTTCAGTCCGCCCCGTTCTCTCCTTGGGGCGGACAGATGGCTGTCCGGCTCAGTGCAACAAAGGTTTACCGGCGAGCTATTCAGTCAGGTGAATCAAAGCAACCTATTACGCCGGCCCAGGATGCGGCCGCGTCGACCTATCATGCCGGCGTCCCGACGCCGCCCCAGGATGCCGGTACGCCGACCCATCACGGATTCGTAGATCGCGATGAGCGCGATGGCAGCGGCGACTCCGATGAACAGTGGAATCCATGCGATTCCGCCATTGGCGTTGTGATATCCGAATTGGGTGGCCACGGCCGAGCCGATCACGCCACCTAGGGCCCCAATTATCACCGTCGGGACCATGGTGATGTCTTGCTTGCCCGGCATGATGAGACGCGCCACCAGGCCTATGACCGCGCCCACGATGAGGGCGAGGATTATTGATTCGATCATTGCAGCTCCTCTGGTCACAGCGCCCTGAGCGGACGCCATCTCGCGCTGCGGGTTCCCCGATCCGCCCGGCTTGTAACACACATGTCTGGCAAGAAGTTGTGTGGAAACCGGTCGGCCGAGAAGCCGCCCGAATGGCGCCGCGCTCGATCAGGCGTCGCTGTTGTCTTTGACCTTGGCTTTGGCTGCGTGCGTCTTGATCGCCTCAATGCCTACTCGGCGCTCGCCTGCATCTCGTAACCCTGGCTGGCGGCGATGATCTTCTCGAACTTGGCCGCCATCGTGTTTCCCTCGGGTTCGCGGCTGTCTTCTGAGTGCCCTCGGTGAGATTCGAACTCACACTGGACGGGTTTTGAATCCGTTTCCTCTGCCAGTTGGGATACGAGGGCCTGCTGACTACGGCCTCCCACCATAGAGGATGGGTCCATGCGAACCGACTCACAGCCCCGCGGTCGAGGATCGCCGCGGTTCACGGGAGAATGTCCGTCATGACCGACGACGACGCGCGCACCTCGCACCGGGTTCTCATCGCCGAGGACGAGGCGCTCATCCGGCTCGACTTGGCCGAGATGCTGCGCGAAGAAGGCTATGAGATTGTCGGCGAGGCCGGCGACGGCCAGGAAGCCGTCGAGCTGGCCGAGCAGCTGAAGCCCGATCTGGTGATCATGGACGTCAAAATGCCGCGCCGCGATGGCATCGACGCCGCGTCGGAGATCGCCAGCAAGCGGATCGCGCCGATCGTGGTGCTGACCGCGTTCAGCCAGCGCGATTTGGTCGAGCGCGCACGCGACGCCGGGGCGATGGCCTATCTGGTTAAGCCGTTCACGATCTCCGACCTGATTCCCGCAATTGAGTTGGCGCTCAGTCGATTCAGCGAGGTCAGGGCCTTGGAGCGCGAGGTCGAGACGTTGTCGGATCGGCTGGAGACCCGCAAGCTCGTCGAGCGGGCCAAAGGCATATTGCAGGCTAACCAGGGCATGACCGAACCCGAGGCGTTCAAGTGGATCCAGCGCGCGGCGATGGATCGTCGGACCACGATGAAGCACGTCGCCGAAGTGGTGCTGGAGACGCTGGACACCACCAAGGACGCGTCCAACTAGCGCGCGACGATCACCGACGAGCCGTGGCCGAACAGGCCTTGGTTTGCGGTGACGCCGACCGTGGCGCCCTCGACTTGGCGACCGGTGGCCTGACCGCGCAGCTGCCAGGTCAACTCGCAGACCTGGGCGATCGCCTGGGCGGGAATCGCCTCACCGAAGCACGCCAGCCCGCCCGACGGGTTCACCGGGACCTTCCCGCCGATCGCGGTGGCACCGCTGCGCAATAGCGCCTCGGCTTCGCCCTTGGGGCATAGTCCCAGGTGCTCATACCAGTCCAGCTCCAGGGCAGTCGAGAGGTCGTACACCTCGGCCAGGCTGACGTCTTCGGGCCCGATACCCGCCTCGGCGTACGCGGCGTCCAGGATCTGGTCCTTGAACACCCGATCCGGTGCGGGCACCACGGCGGTGGAATCCGTTGCAATGTCCGGTAATTCGGGCAGGTGCTGCGGGTACTGCGGGGTTACTGTGCTCACTGCGCGCACCGACGGCACGCCGTCCAGGGAGCCGAGATGTTTACGGGCGAAGTCCGCGCTGGCCACGATCAGCGCGGCTGCGCCGTCGGAAGTGGCGCAGATGTCGAGTTGCCGCAATGGATCGCTGACCACCGGGCTGGCCAACACGTCCTCGACCGAGGATTCCTTGCGGTAGCGGGCATTCGGGTTCTGCAGACCGTGTTGAGAGTTCTTGACCTTCACCTGAGCGAAGTCTTCAGACGTCGCCCCGTACAGGTCCATCCGGCGCCGAGCCAGCAGTGCGAAGTACACCTGGTTCATCGCGCCGATCAGGTGGAAGCGTTGCCAGTCCGGGTCGTTCTTGCGTTCGCCGCCGACCGGCGCGAACGCCCCCTTCGGAGTGGTGTCGGCGCCGATGACCAGCGCGACGTCGCAGAACCCGGCCAGAATATGGGCGCGGGCGCTCTGCAGGGCCTGCGAGCCG